>NZ_JADMOU010000026.1:0-64701 GCF_015558905.1 Bacteroides sp. D55t1_190419_B8 | reverse complement strand
TATAGACATAAAAAAAGGAGCAACGCCTTGCTCCAACCTTTGTTAACCTTAAATCTAATACTATGAAAAACACAGTGCAAAGATACGGACTATCGTGAAATTAGCAAATAATCCAAGAAAAAACGTATGTTATATAACATTGATTAAGAAAAAGTACCTTCGCCTTAACGGTTATTTGTTGTTTTGGATGCCTATATATGGAGTTTTTTTTATCTTTGCATAAAATATTATATTACTAATACTTAATATAAACATGGATAAAAGAAGATGGGGCCAATGGATATTATTGGCTGTTGTTTGCTTGAGTTTCTCGATAGGAGAAAGCTATGCACAGAAAAATGATTTTGCTAATCTACGTCGTTATTCAAAAGAAAATGCTGCACTTCCACAAGCGACAAAGAAAGACAAACGGGTTATTTTTATGGGAAATTCCATTACGGAAGGATGGGTAAGGACTCATCCGGATTTTTTCAAATCAAATGGTTACATTGGCCGTGGAATCAGTGGGCAGACTTCCTATCAATTCTTGTTACGGTTCCGGGAAGATGTGATTAATCTTTCTCCTGCTTTAGTGGTGATTAATGCCGGAACAAATGATGTCGCTGAAAATACACAAGCGTATAATGAAGATTATACATTCGGAAACATTGTTTCTATGGCGGAACTGGCAAAAGCAAATAAAATAAAAGTAATTTTGACTTCCGTATTGCCTGCTGCTGCATTTAAGTGGAGAATGGAAATAAAAGATGTTCCGCAGAAAATTAAATCTTTAAATGACCGGATAGAGGCTTATGCAAAAGCAAATAAAATTCCGTTTGTTAATTATTACAAGGCAATGGTGGTTGACGAAAATCAGGCCTTGAATCCTCAATATACTAAAGATGGAGTTCACCCAACGAGCGAAGGGTATGATATTATGGAACCGTTGATTAAAAATGCCATAGAGAAGGCTCTTTGATTTATCATCGCTTGAAGTAGGAATAATCCAACTATAAGAAATGGGAGGATTGCATGAATAGATTCAGCCGTAATGAATGATCAGTCTATATCTGCAATCCTCCTTAATTTATGCTTTAGAGAGTGGTACATTATGTCTTTTCAATTTTATATTTTTCATTGAAGGTGACGTATAGACATAAAAAAAGGAGCAACGCCTTGCTCCAACCTTTGTTAACCTTAAATCTAATACTATGAAAAACACAGTGCAAAGATACGGGATTCCGGTAACTTTGCAAATTATCAGCCCTTAATTGGTGTTTTTATAACACTAATTAATAGACTAAATGCGAAGTTACAGGTTTGTTAAGAGTTTCAGCCCTTAACAATCAGGCTATAATAGGTGAACAATGGGGAAATTTTATCCCCATTTCTCTTTCATCAAGTCCTCCAGTTTCAATAATTCGTCACGATATTGTGCGGCTTCGATAAATTCAAGTTTCTTGGCTGCTTCCTGCATCAGTTTGCGGGTACGCTCGATACTCTTTTCCATCTGCGCTTTACTCATATACTGCACTATCGGATCTGCTGCGATATTCGGAGTAGAAGGTTCTACATAAGCATGTCTTTCTTTCAACAGCTCATCTGCCTCTTTTGCATTACCGAATACAGACAAGTTTCTGGCCTTTTTAATCTGTTGCGGGGTAATTCCGTTTGCCTCATTATATGCCAACTGCTTTTCGCGACGACGGTTCGTTTCATCAATCGTCAGTTTCATGCTATCCGTCATCTTATCAGCATACATGATTACCTTACCGTTCACATTACGCGCGGCACGTCCCGCAGTTTGTGTCAATGAACGGTGGGAGCGGAGGAATCCTTCTTTGTCTGCATCGAGAATAGCGACGAGAGACACTTCCGGAAGGTCGAGACCCTCACGAAGCAGGTTGACCCCGATAAGTACGTCATAAACTCCTTGCCGGAGATCATCCATAATCTTCACACGTTCCAGTGTGTCGACATCACTATGGATATAGGTACATCTCACATTATTATTAAGAAGATATTCTGCCAGTTCTTCTGCCATTCGTTTGGTTAGTGTAGTGACGAGTACGCGTTCTTCCTTTTCAATACGGAGCTGGATTTCTTCCATTAAATCGTCAATCTGATTGAGACTCGGACGTACTTCGATGATAGGATCAAGCAGACCGGTAGGACGAATCACCTGTTCCACGACGATTCCTTCCGACTGAATCAATTCATAATCCGCCGGTGTAGCACTGACGTAGATTACTTGTTTTGCCATCTCCTGAAACTCTTCAAATTTCAACGGACGGTTGTCCATAGCGGCAGGCAATCGAAAACCATATTCCACAAGATTGATTTTTCGCGCACGGTCTCCTCCATACATTGCACGGATTTGGGGTACGCTTACGTGGCTTTCGTCGATAACGATCAGGAAATCATCCGGAAAGAAATCGAGCAAACAATAGGGGCGGGTACCGGCAGCACGGCCGTCGAAATAACGGGAATAATTCTCAATTCCGGAACAATGTCCCAATTCCCGAATCATTTCCATATCGTAAGTTACTCGCTCATACAATCGTTTGGCCTCGTATTCCTTGCCGATAGATTCGAAGAAAGCTACTTGCTTGGTCAAATCATCCTCTATTTCATGAATAGCACGGAGAGTAGCCTCTTTGGTAGTCATGAACAGGTTGGCCGGATAAATCTTATAGGCGTCAAATGGTGCGATAGTGACTCCTGTGATAGGGTCTACCTCTTCGATGCCGTCAATTTCATCCCCCCAGAAGGTGACGCGGAGCAGGTTGTCGGTATAAGCCAGATAAATATCCACCGTGTCGCCCTTGACCCGGAAATTTCCACGGTTCAAGTCGATATCATTGCGGACATACAAACTGTCTACCAAACGACGTAGAAACACATTGCGGTCCATCATCCGTCCCCGTTCTATTTCGATGACATTTTTGTAGAAGTCCGAAGGATTTCCCATACCGTAGATACAAGATACGGAAGAAACCACTACCACGTCTTTTCTTCCGGAGAGTAGGGCGGAAGTGGCAGAGAGTCGGAGCTTGTCGATTTCGTCATTGATGGCGAGATCTTTCTCTATATATGTATCACTGTTCGGCAGATAAGCTTCCGGCTGGTAATAATCATAGTAAGAAACGTAATATTCTACCGCATTGTTTGGGAAAAAACCTTTAAACTCACTGTAGAGCTGGGCAGCCAGTGTTTTGTTATGGCTCAAAATCAAGGTGGGTTTATTGATATTGGCGATCACATTGGCAATGGTAAATGTTTTTCCCGACCCGGTCACTCCCAATAAAGTCTGTGCGGGAACTCCCTGAAGGACCCCTTCAGTAAGTTGTGCTATAGCTTCCGGCTGATCTCCGGTAGGTTTATAAGCTGATGTTAGTTCATAATTCATAGTTAAATCCTAAAAAGTGGAGCAATATTCGGTAAAATAATCGAGATAACAAATCATTTTTCCAAATAAATCCTTTACTTTGCAACATATTAATATCAAAAAACAGATTCATACAACTAGTAATACCAGAAACACATGATTTGGAATGAGAGCATTGAGTGTATGGACCGCGAAAGTCTTCGCAAGATTCAAAGCATACGACTCAAGAAAATTGTAGATTACGTTTATCACAACACGCCTTTCTATCGAAAGAAGATGCAGGAAATGGGGATTACTCCCGATGACATCAATAGTATTGATGATATTGTAAAACTGCCGTTTACCACGAAACATGATTTAAGAGATAATTATCCGTTCGGACTTTGTGCCGTGCCGATGAGCCAAATTGTACGTATTCATGCTTCTTCCGGAACAACCGGAAAACCGACGGTTGTCGGATATACCCGTAAGGACTTGTCTACATGGGCGGAATGTATATCGCGTGCTTTTACCGCTTATGGAGCGGGGCGTTCTGATATTTTTCAGGTATCTTATGGGTACGGACTGTTCACGGGCGGATTGGGAGCACATGCAGGAGCCGAAAATATCGGTGCTTCTGTTATTCCGATGTCCAGTGGTAACACGGAAAAACAGATAACCTTGATGCATGATTTCGGATCGACAGTGCTTTGTTGTACTCCTTCCTATGCGCTTTATCTGGCAGATGCAATCAAAGATTCCGGTTTGCCGCGTGAAGAATTCCAACTGAAAGTCGGTGCTTTCGGTGCAGAACCCTGGACGGAAAATATGCGTCATGAGATAGAAGAAAAGTTGGGAATCAAAGCATACGATATTTATGGCTTGAGTGAGATTGCCGGACCGGGTGTCGGGTACGAGTGCGAATGTCAGCACGGGACTCACTTGAATGAAGACCATTACTTCCCGGAAATCATCGATCCGAATACGTTGCAACCGGTTGAGCCCGGTCAAACGGGCGAACTGGTATTTACCCATCTGACCAAAGAGGGTATGCCGTTGCTCCGTTACCGTACGCGTGATTTGACGGCCTTGCATCATGATAAATGTTCCTGTGGCCGTACATTGGTACGTATGGATCGTATTTTGGGACGTAGTGATGATATGTTGATTATCCGCGGTGTGAATGTATTCCCGACGCAGATTGAATCAGTCATTCTTGAAATGGAAGAGTTTGAACCGCATTATTTGTTGATAGTAGGTCGTGAAAATAATACCGATACAATGGAACTCCAGGTTGAAGTACGTCCGGAATTCTATTCGGATGAGATCAACAAAATGCTGGCTTTGAAGAAGAAACTGGGAGGACGTTTGCAAAGCGTACTCGGACTGGGAGTCAACGTGAAACTGGTAGAGCCTCGCAGCATTGAACGCAGCGTAGGTAAAGCGAAACGTGTAATTGATAACAGAAAGATTTAATACTTAAAACTTTACGATAATGGTAGCAAAACAACTTTCTATTTTTTTGGAAAATAAGTCAGGCCGTTTGACGGAAGTGACTGAAGTGCTGGCGAAAGAAAATATCAATCTTTCTGCCTTGTGCATTGCCGAAAATGCTGATTTTGGTATTTTGCGTGGAATTGTATCCGATCCGGATAGAGCATACAAAGCTTTAAAAGATAATCATTTTGCAGTGAATGTGACTGATGTAGTAGGTATAAGCTGTCCCAACATACCAGGTGCTTTGGCAAAAGTGCTGGGATATTTATCAGAAGAGGGCGTATTTATTGAATATATGTATTCGTTTGCCAATAACCATATTGCAAACGTAGTGATTCGCCCCAGCAACCTGGATAAGTGTATCGAGGTATTGAAAGAAAAGAAAGTCGATCTACTGGCTGCAAGTGACTTGTATAAGCTGTAAATATACAGTGAGCAATAAATAATGAACGGTAAACAGTTGTGTTATCCAATTCAAGGACAGCGCAATTGCTTACCGTTTTTACTATAAATATAGTGACGCTATCCGGTGAAGATAGTGACGGTATATGCCAACGATACCGTCACTATCCCGAACACATACCGTCACTATTGTGATTCGTTTATAATCTGCAGTTTATTGTTTGTCATTTGTATTTCGACGTCATTTTCTCTCCTTTTGTCGATGTTTAACGCCTTTTATGTATTAAAAAACACAGATTAATTGCTAAATTCCCAGCGAATAAGTAACTTTGCGCATTATTTTTAAATAGGATGAAGAAAAATATCATTATAACTTTGCTTGCGGCGGCTACTCTTACATCATGTGGAGAGTACAATAAATTGCTGAAAAGCACCGATTACGAATACAAGTACGAAGCCGCCAAAAACTATTTTGCGAAGGGACAGTATAATCGTTCAGCTACGTTGCTGAATGAGTTGATAACCATTCTGAAAGGAACCGATAAAGCGGAAGAATCTTTGTATATGTTGGGAATGAGCTACTATAATCAGAAAGATTATCAGACAGCTGCCCAGACATTTATCACCTATTTCAATACATATCCTCGTGGTACTTTTACTGAACTGGCACGTTTCCATGCAGGTAAGGCTTTATTCCTGGATACTCCGGAACCACGTTTGGATCAGTCAAGCACTTATCAGGCTATCCAGCAATTGCAGATGTTCATGGAGTATTTCCCGAACAGCACAAAGAAGCAGGAAGCACAGGATATGATTTTTGCTTTACAGGATAAACTGGTTTTGAAAGAGCTTTATTCAGCAAGGCTATATTATAATCTGGGTAATTATTTGGGCAATAACTATGAGTCTTGTGTAATCACAGCTCAAAATGCATTGAAGGATTATCCTTATACTGATTATCGTGAAGAACTTTCCATTTTGGTTCTGCGTGCAAGACACGAAATGGCTATCTTTAGCGTTGAGGACAAGAAGATGGATCGTTACCGCGAAACGATTGATGAATATTACGCTTTTAAGAATGAATTTCCTGAAAGTAAATATTTGAAAGAAGCCGAGAAGATATTCAATGAATCACAAAAAGTAATTAAAGACTAAATTTAAATAGATTTATGGACTACAAAAAAACGAATGCTCCTGCTACAACAGTAACCCGTGACATGATGGAACTCTGTGCTGATACAGGTAATGTTTATGAAACAGTTGCCATTATTGGTAAGCGTGCTAATCAGATCAGTGTAGAAATCAAAAACGATCTTTCTAAGAAACTGGCAGAGTTTGCTTCTTACAATGACAATTTGGAAGAAGTGTTTGAAAATAGAGAGCAAATCGAAATTTCTCGTTATTATGAGAAATTGCCGAAACCGGACTTGATTGCTACGCAAGAATACATCGAAGGGAAAATATATTATAGAAATCCGGCTAAGGAGAAAGAAAAACTTCAGTAATTTATTTTCTGACGAAGAATTTGATAGTCAAGTAGTAAGTGGGATGATGATCCCTGCTCCTTATTGCTTGGCTATTATTGTTTAACTCAACTACTATTTAGAATACTTATGATTCAACGAATTCAAACTGTTTATTTATTGATTGTTGCAGGATTGCTGATTACAGCCATGTGTTTGCCGATGGGTTACTTCATTGACGCAATGGGAGAACATCCTTTTAAGGCATTAGGATTGGAAGTAAACGATGCTATTCAGTCTACATGGGGCTTATTCGGAATTCTGATGGTTAGCACCATCGTGGCTGTGGCTACTATCTTTTTGTATAAGAACCGTATGTTGCAGATTCGCATGACAATTTTCAATAGCTTATTATTGGTAGGTTATTACATTGCTGCCCTTGCTTTTTATTTTGCATTGAAGAATGATGAAAATATGTTCCGTATAGGCTGGGCATTGTGTTTGCCACTTATTTCCATCATTCTGAATATATTGGCTGTTCGTGCTATCGGACGCGATGAGGTGATGGTGAAGGCTGCGGATAGATTGCGATAAAAGGGACTAAAGTCCCCAGAAATAGAAATCCCCGCTAATTCGTTTAGAGTTAGTGGGGATTTTTTAGTTCGTTATGAATGGGATTTTGTTTATAAATAAGAGGTTTTAATCTCTTCCTCCTTGAAAGAGGGGTTATTTCTTCAAATCAAATAAATATGTGAGCTTTATGGTAATGGTTCCATGCGCTGCACGGGCGAAATAATCTTTCTTAGTAGTGCTGTAGAAATCAGACAGGGCAAAGTAATAACGGCCTTCAACGATGAAGCTACCAGCTTTCTTTGTTCTAAGTTCTACACCACCGCCACCGGCAATACCATAGTCAAATTTATTTTGAATCTTAACTCCGTACACGGCTTTCTGGGGACTATTAGTTCTCACATCATTCATATCTATACCTTTCATTGTTTCTGATTCGCTAATTAGGAATCCGATTTGGGGACCTAGATTTATAAATGCTTGCAATCCTCTATCTTTCCCAAAGGCCAAATGGGCAAGAAAAGGAATATCAAGATAGGTCATTTTGCGAGTATAAGTTTTACTAGGGTCCTTTTCTGTTACCTCATATCCATCTGCATTAGTTGTTGTTATTTCAAATAACTCATCCCAACCTCGTTGCGATATATTGAGCTCGATTTGTGCGCCACAAATCATGGCAAAATACTTCTCGGATATATAACGTGCTGTCAAACCTCCGGTAATTCCCATCAGGCTATTTTGCTTGATGGTGGGAGTAAAGGAAGCACTGTTTAAATTGACACCTCCATTGATACCTACCGATAAATTGTTTCGTGCTTCTCCGATTTGAGCGACAGCAGGAAGGGCAAATCCTGTAAGTAGGAGTGTTGCGATCAAAAATGGTTTTATCTTTATCATTTTCGTATTATTCGAAGTCAAGTTTTACTAATTCAAAATTCTTAGTGAAACGTATGAAGAACACCTTTTTATTAATAAATCCTCCCCAGTTATTCACACGTTGGAATTTGAATCCGGTCTGGATAGGAGTCAGGTTCATTTTAGGCAGATTGTTTTCCAGTTCCGAGCCGTAAAGTGATAATCCTTTCAGGAAGAAGAAACCGGTGTCAAAACCCAGCATTGCGTAATTAGGGTATTTGCTTGCCAAGTCTTTGCTATACCATTTATGGTAAGCGTTGGTAAACTGCACAGCTGCCGGGAACAACGTATTTGTATAGAATGAAGAATAGAAATATACATCCAACTCAAAGAAATTTTCCAGATGATCTCTGGTATAGGTCTGCCATTCCGGATAGCCGAACAGATGAATATTCTCTGCAGGATTCTCTCTGACTAACAGCGTCAGTTGAGGAAGTATCTTAATTAGTAAGACATTGTTGCCTGATGTCGGAATAAAGATGTTTTCTTTATCACTGCGGAGCGCTGCTTTCAACGTTTCTTTCGTTGCGCTTTCACTGACGGTTCTCATTGGAATTCCTTTGCTTTTCAACTCTTGTTTCAAGCCGCTGATAAATTCCGCTTTCTCCTTATCAACGCTCGCTGGTTCTATGAAGATAACGTTTGCATTGGGGAATTGACGGGTGAAGTGCTCATAAACCTCTGAATATAAGTAAGATTGAGGCGTATTGATCTGATAAACAGCCGGGTTGTTGAATACCTCTTCTCCTTTTTGAGAGAAAGGAATCACCAGGCGTATGTCGTTCTTCTCTGCGAAGTCGGACAATGGCTTTATTTGATTCTGGTGCATCGGACCGAAGATGATATTCATACTTTTCATCTCGTTCTTGGCAAGAATCGTATTTAATGTAGAAACGTCTTTTCCACAATCATATACATATAGATCAAGAGAAATACCTGTACGTTTCAGACTGTCTACTGCCATCAGGAAACCTTCGTAATATTCCACCATGCGTTTGTCTTCCTGGAAAGGCAACAATAAAGCTGCTTTAATGGTAGACAGCTTTTGGGGAGTCTCTTTACTTTTGCGGAAAAGCTCGCTATTGCTGGGAGGAATAGCGTAAGGATCTTCCTTCTGTGTAGGTTGCACGGTCGTTGCTGCCGGGTAAGGGATGCAAAGGAATTGTCCCTTTTTCATGCCTTTTTTCAGTTCCGGGTTAGCTGCAATTAACTCCTGCTCGCTGATTCCATATTCACGGCTCACGCTAAAAATAGTCTCTTTGCGTTTTACCTTATGCATATCCTTGCATTTCGGCACAACAGGACCTTGAATGGTGGTCTGTTCGGTAGGCGTTTGAGTTGCAGTAGCAGTTTGCTCTTCTTTTTTCTGCGGAATCAGGATGACCTGTCCGATGCGGAAATTTTCGGCACTCAAACCGGGGTTTGCTTCACAAATATCTTTGGCGGATACATTATACATGGTTGTCAGTTTGTATAGTGTTTCTCCGGCTTGAATCGTATGGAATGTTTCTCCCTTCTGACTCTCTTTCCCTGTAGGGATTTTGATTGTCTGTCCGGCATAGATCTTTTCGTCACAGCCAGGATTCAGACGTATGATGTCTGATGTAGTGACATTATACATCTTGGAGATGGAGTATAAACTTTGTCCTTTTTCGATGGTATGCAAGAAATATGATTGGTTTTCTTGTGCATAACTGATAGCATATGAAACGCTTATAAAAAGCAAAAATAAGAATATACGGTTTATCGGTTTCATCAAATTATAACTATTGGTTCTTGAAATCAAGGAACAAAGGTACAAATAATGCCCTATATCTTCATAAGATTTGAGTTAAGAAAATAATATTGTGCTTTTTTAGGAGCATATTTCGGGCGGAAACATTAATTTTGCAACATTTATGGAAGGATATGAATATGCAGGAAACAGAATATATTAATGTGTACGGTGCGCGCGTGCACAATTTAAAGGATATTGATGCCGAAATTCCCCGTAACAGTTTGACTGTTATCACCGGATTGAGCGGTAGTGGAAAATCTTCTTTAGCCTTCGATACGATTTTTGCCGAAGGACAGCGTCGTTATATCGAAACTTTTTCAGCGTATGCCCGTAACTTCTTGGGCAATCTGGAACGTCCGGATGTCGATAAGATAACAGGTTTGAGTCCGGTTATCTCCATTGAACAGAAAACAACGAATAAAAATCCCCGTTCTACCGTAGGAACGACTACGGAGATATATGATTATCTCCGTTTGCTGTATGCCCGTGCGGGAGTGGCTTATTCGTATCTGTCGGGTGAGGAGATGGTGAAATATACCGAAGAGCAGATTCTGGACTTGATTCTGAAAGATTATAAAGGAAAGAAAATATATCTGCTGGCTCCGCTAGTTCGTTCACGTAAGGGACATTACAGGGAACTTTTCGAACAAATACGTAAAAAAGGATACCTGTATGTACGGGTGGACCGTGAAGTGCGTGAAATAACGCATGGCATGAAACTCGACCGCTATAAAAATCACGATGTAGAAGTGGTTATTGATAAATTAGTGGTAGCGGAGAAAGATGACCGGCGCTTGAAACAGAGTGTGGCAACCGCTATGCGCCAGGGAGATGGGTTGATGATGATTCTGGATGCCCAGTCTGAAAGCATCCGTCATTATAGTAAGCGGCTCATGTGTCCTGTCACCGGATTGTCTTATCGTGAGCCGGCTCCGCATAACTTCTCATTCAATTCACCGCAAGGAGCATGTCCGAAGTGTAAGGGATTGGGAGTAGTCAATCAGATTGATGTGGACAAAGTGATTCCCGATCGTGAACTTTCCATTTATGAAGGAGCGATAGCACCTTTGGGAAAATATAAGAATGCGATGATTTTCTGGCAAATCGGTGCTTTGCTCGAGAAGTACGACGCAACACTGAAAACTCCGATAAAGGAGTTGCCGGACGATGCGATTGATGAAGTATTGTACGGTTCTGACGAACGGATTAAAATCAAGAGTTCACTGATCGGTACTTCCTCCGATTACTTTGTTACTTACGAAGGAGTGGTGAAGTATATTCAGATGTTGCAGGAAAAGGATGCTTCTGCAACAGCACAGAAATGGGCGGAACAATTTGCCAAAACAACGGTTTGTCCCGAATGTAAAGGGGCTCGTTTGAATAAAGAAGCTTTGCATTTTCGTATCCATGATAAGAATATCAATGAGTTGGCGAATATGGACATCAACGAGTTGTACGACTGGTTGATGAAGGTGGATGAGTTCCTGTCCGATAAGCAGAAGAAAATATCGGTGGAGATTCTGAAAGAGATTCGCACACGTTTGAAGTTCTTGCTGGACGTGGGTCTGGATTATCTGGCATTGAATCGTAGCTCTGTTAGTCTTTCCGGTGGTGAGAGTCAGCGTATCCGCTTGGCTACACAGATTGGTTCGCAATTAGTGAATGTACTTTATATTCTCGACGAGCCGAGTATCGGTCTGCATCAGCGTGATAATCTGCGTCTTATCAACTCGTTGAAAGAACTCCGCGACATGGGGAACTCCGTGATTGTAGTGGAACATGATAAGGATATGATGTTAGCTGCCGACTATGTCATCGATATGGGTCCGAAAGCCGGACGTCTCGGAGGCGAAGTCGTTTTCGCCGGAACCCCGCAGGAGATGCTGAATACAGATACAATGACTTCGCAATATCTGAATGGCAAGATGAAGATAGAAATCCCTGCCAAGCGTAGAAAAGGAAATGGGAAATCTATCTGGCTGAAAGGAGCGAAGGGGAATAACCTGAAGAATGTAGATGTTGAATTTCCGTTGGGTAAACTGATTTGCGTAACTGGTGTATCAGGAAGTGGAAAATCCACCTTGATTAATGAAACTTTGCAGCCGATTCTTTCACAGAAATTCTATCGTTCTTTACAAGATCCTTTGGAATACGATTCGATTGAAGGGTTGGAAAATATAGATAAGGTAGTAGATGTGGATCAATCACCTTTGGGACGTACGCCACGCTCCAATCCTGCGACTTATACCGGTGTGTTTTCTGATATCCGTAACCTGTTTGTGGGTCTGCCGGAAGCTAAGATTCGTGGTTATAAACCGGGACGTTTCTCCTTTAATGTTGCAGGTGGGCGTTGTGAAGCATGTACGGGAAATGGTTATAAGACGATTGAAATGAATTTCCTTCCTGACGTATATGTGCCTTGTGAGGTTTGTCACGGTAAACGTTATAACCGGGAAACACTGGAAGTGCGTTTCAAGGGAAAATCAATTGCCGATGTACTTGACATGACGATCAACCGTGCTGTGGAATTCTTTGAAAATGTGCCGCAAATCTTGAATAAGATTAAAGTATTGCAGGATGTCGGACTCGGATATATAAAACTGGGACAATCTTCTACCACTCTTTCCGGTGGAGAAAGCCAGCGTGTGAAACTGGCAACGGAGCTATCAAAAAGAGATACGGGCAAAACTCTTTATATCCTTGACGAACCGACTACCGGACTTCATTTTGAAGATATCCGTGTGTTGATGGGAGTATTGAATAAGCTTGTAGATAAAGGTAATACTGTTATCGTCATCGAGCACAATCTGGATGTGATTAAAATGGCGGATTATATTATCGATATGGGCCCTGAAGGTGGTAAGGGCGGGGGAGAACTCCTTAGTTACGGAACACCGGAAGAAGTTGCGAAGAGCCCTAAAGGATATACACCTAAGTTTCTTCGCGAAGAGCTGGGTCTCTAATTTAAATCATAGAGTGCCAACTTATCGGACAATCTTCGATGAGTTGGCACTTATCATATCATATTCTTTATTTATCAGATACAGAACTTATAAATACAACGAAAATGAAAATCAATAAAACAAATGCCGCACGGCTGTTAGATAAGGCTAAGATAGCCTATGAGTTAATTCCCTACGAAGTAGATGAAAACGACTTGAGTGCTGTTCATGTGGCAGCAAGTTTAGGAGAGAACATCGAGCAGGTATTTAAAACGCTTGTTCTGCACGGCGATAAAAGCGGATATTTTGTCTGTGTCATTCCGGGGGAACATGAAGTTGATTTGAAACTGGCGGCTAAAGCTTCGGGTAACAAGAAGTGCGAGTTGATTCCCGTAAAAGAACTTCTGCCACTTACCGGATATATCCGCGGAGGTTGTTCGCCGATTGGTATGAAAAAGCATTTTCCGACTTATATTCATGAAACCAGTCAACAATTTCCATATATTTATGTAAGTGCCGGTGTACGGGGACTTCAGATAAAAATAGCACCGGAAGATTTGATTCGTGAATCCAGAGCGGAAATTTGTCGTTTATTTGAGGAGTAAGTCTTATTATTTGTAGAGTAAATATGACTACATATTCTTTGAATGAATTAAAAAAAGTATATATTTGCAGAAAATATCAATTTTATTAATCTAATATTCTTGTTTATATGTTTGAAGGACAACCGAAAGGGCTATACGCTTTAGCCTTGGCTAACACGGGCGAGCGTTTTGGCTACTACACGATGCTTGCTATTTTTACACTTTTCTTACAAGCGAAGTTTGGTTACACGGCAGCAGAAACTTCTACTATTTTTGGCTCATTTCTGGCAGCAGTTTATTTTATGCCTCTTATAGGTGGTATTTTGGCTGATAAGTGTGGCTATGGTAAGATGGTAACAACGGGTATCGTTGTTATGTTTATTGGTTATTTGCTTTTGGCTATTCCTACAGCAGCGAATCTTACAGGCAAGATGATGATGTTTGGTTCACTGTTTCTGATCGCTTGCGGGACCGGCTTATTTAAAGGAAACCTGCAAGTAATGGTAGGTAATCTTTATGATTCTCCGGAATATAGCTCAAAGCGTGATACTGCTTTCAGTTTGTTTTATATGGCAATCAATGTGGGGGCTTTATTTGCTCCGACAGCTGCTACCAAAGTGACTAATTATATCTTAAGTGGCGCAGGATTTACCTATAATGCTCAAATACCTTCATTGGCCCATCAATTTCTTGGTGGGACTATTACTCCGGAAGGTAATGTTACCCTTAGTGGATTACAGGCGGCACAAGGCTTTGCCGGTGATACAGCTGCATTCTGTAGTACTTATATCGAGAAACTGTCAGAGGCATATAACTATGGCTTTGCCGTAGCTTGTATTTCTTTGATTATTTCAATGGCAATTTATATTTGTTGCCGTTCCATGTTTAAGCATGCAGACTATAACTCAAAACAAGCTAAGGCTGTAAATAACTATAATGAGCCGGAATTGACTCCGGCACAAACAAAAGAACGTATTGTTGCTTTGTTGCTTGTGTTTGCTGTGGTTATCTTTTTCTGGATGGCGTTCCACCAGAACGGTTTGACTATGACATTCTTTGCACGTGACTACACTACTCAATCTGTGATAGGAATTGATCGTATTGGATTCGATGTTTGGAATCTGGTTCTTGTTATCATTGCTGTTTATGGCGCATTCTCTCTATTCCAGTCAAAAACTGGTCGTGGAAAAGCCATTGCCGGTGTTGTCGTATTGGCTTCTCTTGCTATATTAGTGTGGAGCTATTGCTCTATGGATTCAACCGTAGAAATTCTTCCTCAAATATTCCAGCAGTTTAATCCATTTTTTGTAGTGGCTCTGACTCCGGTGTCTTTGGCTGTCTTTGGTTATTTGGCTAAAAAGAAAAAAGAACCTTCCGCACCGCGCAAAATCGGTATTGGTATGGTGATTGCAGCGTGTGGTTTCTTGATTTTAGCCATTGGTTCCATGGGCCTTCCTACTCCGAAAGCAGTAGAAACGGCTGGTATTAATCCGGATGTTCTTGTTTCTCCCAACTGGTTGATTTCTACTTATCTGGTATTGACTTTTGCAGAGTTGTTGCTTTCACCAATGGGTATTTCTTTTGTATCAAAAGTAGCGCCACCCAAGTATAAAGGTATGATGATGGGAGGCTGGTTTGTAGCTACAGCTATTGGAAATTACCTGGTTGCTATTATTGGTTATTTGTGGGGTGATATGCAACTGTGGATGGTATGGAGCGTATTGATTGCTTGTTGTCTGTTATCAGCTCTATTCATATTCTCTATCATGAAGAAGCTTGAAAAAGTTGCTTAAAATAAGGCAGGTATTTGCCTGAGATCTAATAATAAATTAGGGTAATAAACGGTTTGTATAAAACCCGTTTATTACCCTAATTTTTAAATATCCAATCCCATAATATAATCATTCATGTAATATCCGTTACCAATCGGGAAATCACCCTCCCGTAACTTTCTCATTCCCATGTGTTCGTAAAACTGCAAAGCCTTATTATTACGATTTACATTGAGCTCCATCAAACAAGGTTCCGGGTGTATTTCTTTGATACACTTGATTGCTTCCTTGAATAAAAAACTGCCGCAATGCGTACCCTGAAAACGGGGGAGGACATATATCTTCTGAAGATGGAATACATCCTTTTCCTGTTGTTGAATGGAAACGTATCCGCATGGTTCATTCTCCTTATAAGCAATGGAGTACACATGTCCCTCTTCCTCCATTTGTTTGCGCACATTGGAAGGAGCATACATCCAGTCCATCATATAATCCAGTTGTTCGGGAGATAAAATTTCCTTGTAGGTGGCGGGGAATACCTCCTTTGCCATCTTATGAATAAGCTCGCAATCGGCTACCGTTGCTTTTCGAATTGTAAACATATGTATTTTCTATTTCTTGGTTTAACGGGCACAAATATAGCCATTATTTCTTTTTATAATAAGGTGGAGAGTCTCTAATGTTTTAATTATTATTAATTTATAGTACTTTGTAATGCAAGGTACTAAAGTAATGCATATATTTGTGCATCTAAAAGAAGTGAATAATGAAAGTAGACAATGTAAAATCACAGATGAGGAAAGGCATGCTTGAATATTGTATCATGCTTTTGTTGCACAAGGAGCCCGCTTATGCTTCTGATATTATTCAGAAATTGAAAGAAGCCCAACTGATTGTAGTGGAAGGCACCTTGTATCCATTGCTTACCCGTCTGAAAAATGACGACCTGTTAAGTTATGAATGGGTAGAATCTACCCAAGGACCTCCCCGCAAATACTATAAATTGACCGAACAGGGAGAAGTCTTTTTGGGAGAACTTGAAATTTCCTGGAAGGAACTTAATGAAACAGTGAATCATATTGCCAATAGATAATCCGAAAAAGAAGAAATAAAAATGAAAAAGACATTGACCATAAATTTAGGAGGAATTGTCTATCATATAGATGATGACGCCTACCGATTGTTAGACAATTATCTGTCTAACCTCAAACATTACTTTCGTAAACAGGAGGGTGCGGAAGAGATCGTAAACGATATTGAGATGCGTATTGCCGAACTGTTTGCAGAGAAAGTAACTGAAGGAAAACAGGTCATCACAGTTTCGGATGTAGAAGAAATTATCGCTCGTGTCGGCAAACCGGAAGACTTTGGAATTGCTGATGAGGATATGGACTCACAGAAAAGAACGGAACAAACATCGTCCGCTAATCAAGGCAGTACGCAAACCGCTGCTCAACGCCGCTGGTTTCGTGATCCGGATAATAAATTGTTGGGAGGCGTAGCGGCAGGATTGGCAGCTTACTTCGGTTGGGACATCACATTAGTGCGTATATTGATGATTATCCTTGTATTTGTACCTTATTGCCCGATGATTATACTTTATATTATCGGATGGATCGTTATTCCGGAAGCCCGTACTGCCGCGGAAAAATTGAGTATGCGTGGAGAAGCAGTGACCATTGAGAATATTGGCAAAACAGTGACAGACGGTTTCGAACGTGTAGCGGACGGAGTTAACAACTATATGAACTCCGGCAAACCTCGTACCTTTCTTCAAAAGATAGGCGATGTATTTGTTTCCATTGCTGCTGTTCTCTTTAAAATATTTCTGGTAGCTCTTGTCATTCTCTGCTGCCCTGTCTTGTTCGTACTGGCCGTTGTACTGGTAGCACTGGTGTTTGCAGCAATTGCCGTGGCAGTTAGCGGAGGAGCACTGCTTTACGAGATGCTGCCTGCCATCGACTGGATGCCGGTTGCTTCCGTATCTCCAATGATGACACTGCTAGGTACGATTGCCGGAGTTGCCCTCATCGGCATTCCGTTAGGAGCTTTCTTGTATACTATCTTGCGGCAATTATTCCATTGGTCACCGATGGGAACGGGTTTGAAATGGTCGCTATTGATTCTATGGATATTGGGTGCAGTCATAATGATTATTAATCTTTCAGCTCTTGGCTGGCAACTGCCTTTGTATGGCTTGCACTGCTCTTAACGAAGTCTCATTCTATTAAAAAAGGATAATATTTATTCCTTTATAAGTAAATGTACCCCGATAGTGTGTCCGGGGTACATTTTTTGTTTACTCTAATTCATCGTAAATCGAGAAATTTTTAGTAAGTTTGTAAATACGTATTCAGGAAATAAAAATGGGTGAACATATATGTTTTAGGAGAAACGAACGTTTAGCGACAGTCAACCCTTATTGGAGAGGAAATCCGATGGTGCGCGGGCGTTTTTTTAATCGGCAGCATCGCTTCCGTCCGGGGATGGGGAGTGTACTGAAATGGCGTCTTTCGTCCAATCCCCAACGCAAAGAGAAGAAAACGGTGAAATGGGATCCAAAGGTTTGTTATCTCCGTTCATTGGATGCAGTGGTGGGAGATTCCCTGATATGGCTCGGACATAATTCTTTCTTTCTCCAGTTAGCAGGTAAACGAATCATGTTCGATCCTGTGTTCGGCAGTATTCCTTTTGTGAAGAGACAGAGCGAGTTTCCCGCTAATCCTGACATATTTACAGGGATTGATTATCTACTTGTCAGCCATGACCATTTCGATCATTTGGATAAACAGAGTATAGCCCGTTTACTGAAGAATAACCCGCAAATGAAACTCTTTTGCGGCTTGGGAACCGGTGAGCTGATTCAGGGATGGTTTCCCGAAATGAAAGTGATTGAAGCCGGATGGTATCAACAAATGGAAGATGAGGGATTGAAGATTACTTTTCTACCGGCACAACACTGGAGCAAACGTTCCGTACGTGATGGTGGCCAGCGACTGTGGGGAGCTTTCATGCTGCAAGGAAATGGAATTTCTCTTTATTATAGCGGTGATACAGGTTATTCCAGTCACTTCCGTGAGATTCCCGATCTGTTCGGAGCACCGGATTATGCTTTGTTAGGCATCGGGGCATACAAACCTCGCTGGTTTATGCGTCCCAATCATATATCGCCTTACGAATCATTGACTGCCGCCGAGGAAATGCATGCTGGGCTTACCATTCCCATGCATTATGGCACATTCGATTTGTCTGACGAGCCTTTGCATGATCCCCCGAAAGTCTTCGCAACAGAGGCTAAGAAACGGAAGATTCCGGTGAAGATTCCCTATTTGGGAGAGATTGTGAAATTGAATAAACAGAAATAATTAGATAAGTACCTGCCATGAATTAATCGTTATTTTTCTAGGTACGGATTTCACGGTTTTTAGTGTTGTTATTGTTGCAAAGTAACCGTGTTAATCTGTGTAATCCGTGCCTAAATTATTATATAAACTAATTATGAATACATATTTACGAATAAAGAGATGAAGAAATTAGAAGTAAAAGATTTGAAAGAAAACTTTTTCGAAGCGATCGGAAAAGAGTGGATGCTGGTTACAGCCGGAACAAAAGAGAAGTTTAACACGATGACAGCAAGTTGGGGTGGCATCGGCTGGTTGTGGAATAAACCGGTTGCTTTCGTTTTTATCCGTCCCGAACGGTATACATACGAGTTTGTAGAGAAGAACGATTACCTGACACTTTCTTTCTTAGGAGAAGAAAATAAGAAAATTCACGCTGTTTGTGGCTCCAAGTCGGGACGTAATATAGATAAAGTAAAAGAAACCGGATTGAAACCTGTATTTACAGAAAAAGGAAATGTCCTGTTCGAGCAGGCACGTTTGAGTCTGGAATGTAAGAAACTTTATGCTGACACTATCAAACCGGAATGTTTTCTGGATAAAGAATCAATAGAGAAGTGGTACGGTGGTGCTCATGGAGGTTTCCATAAGATGTATATTGTAGAAATTGAAAATATTTATTCGGAGTAAATTTAGCGAACTTTTTTATAATTTTAGCCGATTTTGATGAATGCAATGGAGAAGCCCCTGAACTCAAAAGATTGAGAACAGGGGCTTCTTTTAGTTTACTATGTTTATTCTACTATGTAATTAACGTAAAATTTTATTTAGACGGAGCTTTCTTCACCCATTTGTCCAACCATTCAAAGAATGTGCGTTGCCATAGAACCCCATTCTGTGGCTTCAATACCCAGTGGTTTTCATCCGGATAAATCAGCAGCTCTGCAGGAACACCACGCATCACGGCAGCATCAAAAGCAGCCATAGCCTGATTAGCCAGGATACGGTAGTCTTTTTCTCCATGGATACAGAGAATAGGAGTATCCCATTTCTCTACGAATAGGTGAGGAGAGTTGGCAAACGTACGCTGTGCCACCGGATTCTGTTTTTCCCAGTATGCGCCTCCCATATCCCAGTTGGCAAACCATTTTTCTTCAGTTTCCAGATATTGCATTTCCATGTTGAAGATACCATCATGAGCAATGAACGCTTTGAACCGTTTGTCGTGATGTCCGGCCAACCAATATACGGAGAATCCTCCGAAGCTGGCACCTACGCATCCCAGACGATCTTTGTCCACATACGGCTCTTTTGCCATTTCATCGATAGCAGTGAAGTAATCCTTCATACACTGGCCACCGTAATCGCCACTGATTTGTTCATTCCATTCCACACCGAATCCCGGCAAACCGCGACGGTTCGGAGCAACGATGATATAATCATTAGCTGCCATAATCTGGAAGTTCCAGCGATAAGACCAGAACTGGCTTACCGGACTCTGCGGACCTCCTTCGCAGAACAGTAAAGTCGGATATTTCTTGTTCGGATCAAACTGTGGAGGATAAATCACCCATGTCAACATCTGTTTACCATCTGTTGTTTTCATCCAGCGACCTTCCACTTTACCCATTTCCAACTGGTCATAGATTTGTTTGTTCTCCTGTGTCAGTTGAGTGGTAGAACCATCCAGTGCCACAGAGTAAATCTCATCACCCATACTCATTGAATGACGTTTCGCAATCAGCTTATCTCCGAAAAGAGCTACCCCTTCGTAATCATACATTCCTGAAGTAATAGCCTTTACCGAATCATTTGCCAGGTCAAGCGCATAAATTTGTGATTCTCCATGCCATACACCTGTGAAATAGATCACTTTAGCATCTGCTCCCCAGACAAAAGCATCCACATTCGATTCGAATGCCTTACTCACAAAACGCTTCTCGCCAGTTTCCAGGTTCATGATGAACAGACGGTTCAAATCCGCTTCGTATCCGTCACGTTCCATGCTCTGCCAGGCAATATACTTGCCGTCCGGTGAGTATTGCGGGTTGGTATCATATCCTTTGTTCTCTTCAGTAATATTTTCTGTTTTCTTAGTATTCAAGTCATAGATATAAATATCAGAGTTGGTAGAAATCGCATATTCCAGTCCTGTCTTTTTACGGCAAGTGTAAGCCACTTTGTCCGAGGTTGTATTCCAGGCAAGTTGTTCGATGCCACCCCAAGGCTTCATCGGACTTTCATACGGTTCGTCGTTCAGGATATCCACGATATTGGAAATACCGTTACCATCAAAGTCGGCAACAAAAGGATGCGGAGCGGTTGTCACCCATTCATCCCAATGCTTGTACATCAGGTCGGTAACGATGATACCGGTGGCTTTCGGCAGGTCCGGATACTTATCAGCGGTGCTTTCTTTCGTCTTTACTTGTGAAATAAATAGCAGTTTTTTGCCATCCGGTGAGATGGAATATCCTTCAATATCTCCGTCGTAGTTGGTCAGCTGCTTGCGCCCGCTACCATCCGGATTCATTTCATAAAGCTGGCTGCTTCCGTTGTCATTACTTAAGAATGCCAGTTTAGTGCCTCCCTTAATCCAAGTCACCTCATTTTCCTGATACGGGGTACGAGTGATTTGCTGGTTTTCGCTTCCGTCTGCGTTCATCACGAAAACTTCGCGGTTACTCTTGTTTTCCGGTACGCTGTAATACGCTACCGTATACGCAATTTTCTTTCCGTCGGGCGATACGGCGAATCCGCCGATACGTCCCATAGCCCAAAGTGCTTCGGGAGTCATGCGCTTCCCTTCGATCTTAATATCCGATTTCTCGATAAGCACCTGATCTGTCTTGCCTGCGTCTTTGGTTCCTCCGCAGGCAGCTAACAACATTGCTGCCGACATCATAAATAAATTAGCTTGTCTCATATATTTTATAAAATGTTTATTTTCTTGCGAAGATAGTGAAAAAAGGATTTAAATCTTCTTTTTCTGCCAGTTTCCTTTCTTCATGTACCAGTAGCAGAACATCAGCGTGAAAATACCATATACGCATTCCGTTGTCCAGGCAAATGCGACGTCCATCCGCAGGTACATGATGAAATATGCAGAGTATGTGACGTAGATAGCCAATACACAAAGTTCCATAGCCAGTGCAGTCCGCGTATTCCCTGTACCTGATACCGATTGGAAATAAACATTGGCAGGCACCAGTACCAGATAGGCAGAACACAATACCCACAGTGAAGGCACGGATGCTGCTCTCAAATCCGGCATATCTGTATAAATACGTAGGATCAGATCCGGAAATAGACAGAAGAATATCAGAATTGGCAATACAAATATATATCCAATGCGAATGTGCTGCCTGATAGTACCCCGTACACAATCCTGTTCACCTGCACCGATCAGATTGCTGACCAATGAACCACAGGTGGATGCAAATGCCATTGCAATCATAAACGGGATTCCTGACACGTTTCGGATAATGTTCGCAATTGCCAAAGAGCGCTCTCCCAAATGTTCCACAAATAGAAAGAACATAAACCAGGTAGACAAAGAAACAAAGTTCTGAATCATTGTCCACACAGAAACATTCAGTATTCGTTTCAGTGTTTTCCCTTGGAACTTAGGCAGTATATTCAATGCATACTTCCTGCAGTCAATCCGTTTCCAGGTATAGATGATAAAGAAAATCACCGATACCATTTCAGCCAGCGAAGAGCCGATAGCAGCACCGGCAATTCCCAATTGCGGGAAACCGAATTTACCGAAAATCAGGATATAATTGAATACCACATTCGAAAGTACCATCACAATAGAGTTCAAAGTCAGCGTCTTGGTTTGTGTCGTACCTACAAAGAAGGCGCGGAACATGACCATGATAAAAGAGAAGAAGAACCCGTACACACGCCAGTGAATATAACTCTCGGCTGCATCGTAAATGTGAGGAGACGAAATGATATTCTTGAGGATATATGGTGAGAATACGATGGAGAACGTGAATAAAATCACTGCCATGGCAAGCAGGAAATATATGCCCTGATAAAAAATGGGTCCGATTTCCTTGTAGTTTCCTTCTCCATTGCGACGCGCAATTAATATCTGGGCACCGATGCTGAAACCGAATGCCATCATGAAAATGGCAAGGTAATATACACCTGCAATGGCGGAAGCACCTAATTCGATTTCTCCGACACGTCCCAGAAAAGCAGTGTCCGTCATACCAATCATCTGTTCCATAATCAGACTGATTAGGATAGGGTAGGAGATTGTCCAGATTTGTTTATAAGAATATTTAGTTTTCATCCTATTTTATTTTTTAGAGAAAGAAAGCCGGGCGACCAAAATAGGTGTCCGGCTTTCTTAGAATAGATTTCGGGAATTACTCCTTATTTTTTATTCTGTCTTTGCTGCTGCAATTGCTCTTGTTGCTTTTGCATCGCCTCCAGGCGAGCAGCAAATCCGGTCTTTTTCATTTGTTTCGGGTCTTTCTTTTTCGCTTCAAGAATAGCCAACAATTTAGTTTCGTCAGTCGTTCTACGAAGCAGAATCATAGTACCCACACTAATCAGCGTTGACACGAAGTAGTAATAGTTCAAACCTGACGGATAATCGTTCAAGACGAACAAGAACATAATCGGCATCAGATACATCATCCATTTCATAGCCGCCATTTGTGGCTGCGCTCCGGTATCCTGCATAGACATTGTGTACTTTGTGTTCAGAATATTGGTTACTGTCATCAGCAAGCAGAACAAGCTAAGATGGTTACCCAGGAACGGAATATGGAATGGGAATGTGATGAACGCATCATAAGTAGAAAGGTCGTCCGCCCACAAGAAACTCTGTTGACGCAGCTCGATAGCACTCGGCACGAACATAAACAAAGCCATCAGGATAGGAAACTGCAATAACATCGGCAGACAGCCGCCCATCGGGCTTACCCCGTACTGGCTGTAAAGGCCCATCACCTCCTGCTGTTTCTTCATTGCATCTTCCTGTTTCGGATATTTCTTGTTGATTTCGTCAATTTTCGGTTTCAATACACGCATCTTGGCAGAAGACATGTACGTTTTCCAGGTAGCCGGATAAACCAGCACTTTTACCATAATAGTCAGAATCAACAGAACGATACCCATGCTCAATCCCCAGTCGGACAACCAGTCGAATACGTTGATCGTGATAAACTGGTTAATCCAGCGAATCAGCGGCCAACCCAGGTAAACCAGTCGGTGAAGCTCCCATTTCTCGTCACGTCCTTTATCCAGCGCTTTCAGCGTCTTGAAGTGGTTCGGACCGAAGTAGAAGTACATCTCTGTCGGTTCTTTGCCTGACGGATCAAAGAAAGTATTCATTTCAGCAGAATAATCTTTGATATATCCGCTTCCCTGTTGTTCCATTTTTGACTTAACGGAAACCTTGTCGAAATCCTGTTCAGCGATAAATACAGACGAGAAGAACTGATTCTTGAAAGCTACCCAATCAATGCGTCCCGGCAAATCCTGACTGTCATCTTTGGCAGCAGACAAGTTGTCTACATTGTCACCTGTTACTTTATAAGTCAGTTCCGACAGACGATTCTCATAAGTGAATCCTTTTTCCAGTTGGCGGGCACGTTGTGACCAGTCGATGTCCACATACTTAGTACTAGCCAACTTGTCTTCCATGCCTGTCGCTTTGATTTCAAAGTTCATCAGGTAGCTATCCGGTTTCAGCGTATAGATGAAATCGATATAGCTTGCGCTATCCGCAGCCAGACGCATTGTAACACTACTGTCCGTCTTGTTCACAGCTTCAAAGAAATAATCTTTGGTCTGGATGGCTCCTGCCTTGTTGTAAAAGTTGAAGTTCATCGAAGCATCGTCACCGTCGAACAACATGACCGGCGTCTTTTTGTCTTGTGCCATATAATCTTTCAGCATGGCTGAATAGACACGTCCGCCTTTGGTTGTGAAAGTGATTTCCGCTACATTATTCTGGATGCTGATTTTAGAGTCGGTTCCATGCAAGGCATTGAAAAACAAAGCAGAAGAATCGGCAGCCGATGCCACCTCTTTTTGACTGTTAGCCAGTGCCGCTTCCGTTTTAGCCTTCAACGCTTCCTCCTGCTGCTGTACCACGGCAATAGAATCGTAGTATTTCTTTTGCGCAGCTATCTGTTCCTCGCTTGGACGGCTCAAAAAACTGAATCCTACCAATAATATACCTATCAGAACGAGACCTGTGATGGTGTTTTTATCCATTCTTATTTTAATTACAAATTATATAAATTACAAACTACCGGTTGTTTACCACGTATCGTTAGCCGTTCACCGTTGCTTTTTCGTTTTCGATGGCAGCTTTTACAAATGCCACGAACAGCGGATGAGGGTTCAGTACCGTACTACCATATTCCGGATGGAACTGTGTACCGACAAACCATTTCAAAGCCGGGATTTCAACGATTTCTACCAGATCCGATTCCGGGTTGATACCTACACATTTCATGCCGGCAGCTTCATATCGGTCTTTATAATCATTGTTGAACTCATAGCGATGGCGGTGACGTTCCTGAATATGTTCCTGTCCGTAAGCCTGATATGCTTTCGAACCTTTCTGCAATACACATTCGTAAGCGCCCAGACGCATCGTACCACCCATATTGGTGATTGCTTTCTGCTCTTCCATGATATCAATCACGTTGTGCGGAGTCTTTTCATCCATTTCACGTGAGTTGGCATCTGCGTATCCTAGTACGTTGCGTGCAAACTCAATAGCAATACATTGCATACCCAGACAAATACCGAAAGTCGGAATGTCATGTGTACGTGTATATTTGATAGCGACAAACTTGCCGTCGATACCCCGTTGACCGAATCCCGGACCAATCATTACGCCCGCCATACCTTTCAAAGCTTCAGCTACATTCTCATCTGTCAGTTTCTCGCTGTTTACGAAATGAACTTCCACTTTGCGGTCATTGTAAGTACCCGCTTGCGATAAAGCTTCACGGATAGATTTGTAAGCATCCTGCAAATCGTATTTTCCAACCAGTGCAATATTGATCGGTTCTTTAGTCTCTGCAGCGTGACGACGTTCCAGGAATTTACGCCATGGACCGAGTCCCGGAGTTTCTCCTACCGGCAGTCCCATCTTTTCGAGGATAGTGCTGTCCAGCCCTTGCGCTTGCATCAGGATAGGTACTTCGTAAATTGTTTCCGCATCAATAGATTGCACAACGGCTTTATCGTCTACATTACAGAATTGTGCCACTTTCTTACGCAGTCCGTCACTTAGCGGATGCTCGGCACGCAGTACCAGTACATCCGGCTGAATACCCACACTTTGGAGTTCCTTTACAGAATGTTGCGTCGGTTTTGTTTTCAATTCTCCGGCAGCAGCAAGATAAGGAACATAGGTCAAGTGTACGCAAAGAGCGTTCTTACCGAGTTCCCATTTCAACTGACGGATACTTTCGAGGTAGGGGAGTGATTCGATGTCACCTACCGTACCACCGATTTCAGTAATCACAAAATCAAACTTGTATTTATTACCAAGCAGTTTAACATTCCGTTTGATCTCGTCTGTGATGTGAGGAATCACCTGGATCGTTTTACCCAGATAATCTCCACGACGTTCCTTGTCAATGACGCTCTTGTAGATACGTCCCGTAGTAATGTTGTTCGCCTTTGTCGTTTGTATACCCAGGAATCGCTCATAGTGTCCCAAGTCGAGGTCGGCTTCGTGTCCGTCTACGGTTACATAGCACTCTCCGTGCTCATAAGGATTCAATGTTCCCGGGTCGATGTTGATATACGGGTCAAACTTCTGGATGGTTACATTATAACCTCTTGCTTGCAGCAATTTACCGATGGATGATGAGATGATCCCTTTTCCTAAAGAAGAGGCAACACCACCGGTGACGAAAATATACTTTGTTTCTCCCACAGCTATAACTGTTTTAATAATTGTTTACTTAGTAGTATTCTTACGAACTTAAAAACCGCAAAATTATAAAAAAAAGAGGAAGATTACAGTCTTTCGTCTCCACAATTTTATTAAAAAATGCAATTTTAAAAGAATCCTATGATTTCTAAACAAAATAATGTAGCTTTGCAGCCTAAACCATAGACAAATATGATGAGAATTACTACTTTATGTTCAGCGTTTATCCTGTCAATCTTATCGTTATCGCTTTTTGCGCAGGAACCTGTCGAATCCGCTTCACTTCCGACTGACTCTCTGCAGCCTGCTCCTGAAGTGATTAAACCTGCCAAAACGGTTAAATCTTCAACAGTTGTGGCAAAAGCCAGAGTTGTGAAAGCAGATACGCTTTCGGCGGAGCTTCAGAAATATTTGATGCTCAAACTGAATATGTCGGGGCCGACTCCGAAACTGGATACCGTTTCTTATTTATATAATAAGTATGTCGCGCAATTAGATTATTTGAACGACCTGTCTGTGCCGCCACGTTATATTCCGTCTGATCCCGATTATTTTCGTCTGTTCACACCATTGGCATATTATTATGCTCCGATGGCACAATATTCGAAATTGGAATGGAAGCCTATGCAATGGGACACCACTCCTCAACTGACAGCGGAACTTCTGCCTTATGATACCCTGGCATTTACCAAAACCCAGCGTGCCGAGAAAATAGTGAACAGTGCATTGATGGATCTTTATTTGGAACGTCCGAACTTGGTTGTCACTACAGAAGACCGCATCATGAGTCGTGATGTATTCCGTCACGATGTGAAGCCGAAAATATCTCCCAAAGCAAACGTTATTCATCTGTTTCAACCGGAAAATATGGATGATAATGTAGGGAAAGCCAATATGAAGATTAGTCGGCCGAACTGGTGGGTGACCGGAGGTAACGGATCGTTGCAGATCAGTCAGAACCACCTTTCGGATAACTGGTATAAAGGAGGTGAAAGTAACTTCTCCGGATTGGCCACTTTCCAGATTTTTGCCAATTATAATGACAATGAAAAGGTCTTGTTTGAGAACCAGTTGGAAGCTAAAGTGGGTATGACCTCCACTCCGTCAGATGAATATCATAAATACCTTTTTAACACTGACCAATTCCGCATATATAATAAATTAGGTTTGAGAGCTTTCAAGAATTGGTATTATACCATTTCTTCCGAGTTTAAAACACAGTTCTTCAACGGATATAAAGCTAACAGTGAAGAATTGGTTTCGTCTTTCTTGTCTCCGGCAGATTTGGCGGTCAGTGTCGGTATGGATTATAAGTTGAGTAAGAAGAAATTTAATCTTTCCGTGTTTATGGCGCCGTTGACTTACAACTTGCGTTATATTGGTAATTCTGAAGTGGATGAAACTAAGTTTGGCTTAGACAAAGGAAAATGCTCCAAAAATGACTTTGGTTCCCAGTTACAATCAACACTCAATTGGACTATCATTTCTGCGGTGACTTTAGAGTCTCGTCTCAATTGCCTGACCAACTATCATTGGGCACGTGTAGAGTGGGAGAATACGTTCAATTTCGTATTAAACCGTTATCTTTCTACCAAGCTCTATATACATACCCGTTTTGATGACAGCTCCAAACCGACTGAAGGAGATAGTTTCTTCCAGTTGAAAGAATTGCTTAGTTTCGGTATCAATTATAAGTGGTAAATAAATTATAAGGTAAATAAATCAGGCGTGGAATGAATTTTTCACGCCTGATTTATTTTTGAGAAATATGCTTCCTGCAGGGATGATCAAAATAGATGCAGAAAAAAGTTTAATTCAGTCTGTTTGTAAAAAAAGAAAAGTATTTTCTTGTTTATTATTTATAATTTTGTCTATCTTTGTCACCGAATTCAATCCGTTACCTAGGAAGTAACGGAAAAATGAGGGGTAAAAATACATGATCATTAAGAAAAATGACGATCGGAATCTTCTGCCAACAGATGTGATTGGCAGAGGCGTAGCACGCTCAAAACGTTGGTTGGTGGCCATTGTGCGTATCTGTCACGAGAAAAAAACGAGCGAGCGGCTTACGAAAATGGGGATCGAAAATTTCCTTCCAATTCAACAAGAAGTCCATCAATGGAGTGACCGTCGTAAAGTTGTCGATCGGGTGCTACTTCCGATGATGATCTTCGTTCACGTTGATCTGCAAGAACAAAAAGAAGTCTTAACTTTATCAGCTATCAGCCGTTACATGGTATTACGTGGGGAGAGTACTCCGGCTGTTATTCCTGACCAACAAATGTTGCGATTTAAGTTTATGCTCGACTATTCGGATGAAACGATTAGTATGAGTACATCTCCATTGGCTCCGGGAGAAAAAGTACGGGTAATCAAGGGACCATTGGCTGGACTGGAAGGGGAATTAGTAAATGTAAATGGGAAATCGAAAGTTGCTGTTCGATTGACAATGTTGGGGTGTGCATGTGTAGATATACCGGTGGGATGTGTAGAACCGGTATCTGAAAATGGGGATTTACGTGATTGAGTAATCAATCTATTTTATAGGGGTATGGGGATTTTACTGCAAAAATGTAATGAAAGTCTGTAAAATAGCAGGCAGTCTATCTGACATCGGTAACAAAACAGTGGATATATTTATCGATGACCTCTCTCAAAAATAAAAATCCATAAAAGTATTATGAATTATATCTTTTGAAAGATATAGTGTGAAAATGTATGTACGTATCGAAAGATGAAGATATTCTCTGTTGGGCTATCCCAACATGGAAATCGTAGTCATAGCCCTTGTACTGATCGTAATCAATCAGATAAATCAAATTTCGAAATATTATTTTATTCATTTATACTATAATGGAAAAGACATTGAAGGGCATAGTGCAATATGCCCGCAAAAATTATTTCAGTTATTGGGTTATTTTAGGTATTGACACGGCAATTTCTGTATTATGCTCATTGGTTGCTTATGCGGTAATTCATTATATGGCGCGTGTTCCAATGACCGACTGGATGCTTTGTAAGTTTGCTTGCGTTTCTTTGGTGGCAAGTGTTGCAGGCTCTTTATTATTCCATACTTATCGTAATACGATTCGTTTTTCACAGGCACGTGAACTTTGGCGTATCATGTGTGCCGTTTTATTTAAAATTGCCTGTTTGGCCATTATTTCTTTTGGATTTATATATGAGACCCAATTGCCATACAATTATAAAATATCCTATCTTCTATTTGACGGTTTATTGACTTTAGTGATCTTGACGACCTTCCGTGTATCATTGATAATCGTCTATGATTTTTTATTGGATTGGGTGAATAAAAAGAACACACGTATTCTTATTTATGGTACTAATGAAGAGAGTGTAGCCTTGAAGTTACGTCTTAGGGATAGTGCACATTATAAAGTAACCGGTTTTTATGTATATGGTAAAAATAACAGCCGACGCCGATTGGCAGATCTTCCCGTTTATTACTTTGAAAATGAATCGGATGTTGATTATATCATGCGGAAGCGCGGAATTAAGGGGATTCTGTTTGCCCGTTATGAAGATACCCGCCTGGAAGAAAAACGACTTTTGGAATATTGTAAAAACAATGAACTTAAAACATTGATAGCTCCTACTATCAGTGAAGCGGATTCTGACGGAAACTTTCATCAGTGGGTACGTCCCATTAAGATTGAGGATTTGCTGGGCCGTGCCGAAATAAATATCAACCTTCGTCAGGTTGCAGAAGAATTCAGGGGAAAAGTGGTGTTGGTGACTGGTGCGGCAGGGAGTATTGGTAGTGAACTTTGCCGTCAGTTGGTGCAGATGGGAATTCAGAAACTTATCATGTTCGACTCTGCAGAAACACCTTTGCATAATGTCCGTCTTGAGTTTGAGAAAAAATATCCAAATATAGATTTTGTTCCGGTGATTGGTGATGTGCGTGTGAAGGAATGCGTTCGTATGGTATTTGAATTGTATCATCCTCAAATTGTTTTTCATGCTGCTGCTTATAAACATGTGCCTTTGATGGAAGAAAATCCTTGTGAAGCTGTACTTGTCAATGTGACCGGTTCTCGTCAGGTGGCTGATATGGCTGTGGAATATGGTGCTGAAAAGATGATTATGGTGTCTACGGATAAAGCTGTAAATCCTACTAATGTAATGGGCTGTTCCAAGCGTTTAGCTGAAATCTATGTTCAAAGTCTGGGATGTGCTATCCGTGAGGGAAAAGTGAAAGGTCATACAAAATTTATCACCACCCGCTTTGGTAATGTATTGGGTAGTAACGGTTCTGTCATTCCTCGTTTTAAAGAACAAATTGAGAATGGTGGTCCTGTCACTGTTACTCATCCTGATATCATCCGTTTCTTTATGACCATTCCCGAAGCTTGCCGTCTGGTAATGGAGGCCGCCACAATGGGTGAGGGCAATGAGATCTTTGTCTTTGAGATGGGAAAAGCTGTCAAGATTGTTGATCTGGCGACTCGTATGATCGAATTGGCTGGCTATCGTCCGGATGAAGACATAAAAATAGAATTTACGGGCTTACGTCCGGGTGAGAAACTTTATGAAGAGGTGTTGAGCGATAAAGAAAATACAATCCCGACGGAGAATAAGAAAATCATGATAGCCAAAGTTCGTCGGTATGAGTATGCAGATATTCTTGATACTTATGCAGAATTTGAAAAGTTGTCGCGTGCGGTAAAGATCATGGATACCGTGCGGTTGATGAAGAAAATAGTCCCGGAGTTCAAATCAAAGAATTCTCCGCGATTTGAAGTTTTAGATAAAGAATAATAAACTAGAAGATTTTATGAATAAACCATTTTATATGTATATGAATGTACAAGGCATGGGACGCAATGTATTTACCTGCCTGATTACGATATTTTTACTTGCGTCTTGTCAGTCATACAAAAAGGTGCCTTACTTGCAGGATGTGGAAGTTATGGAACAGACAGCTCAACAGGAAAATTTGTATGACGCCAAAATAATGCCTAAAGATCTACTTACTATTGTGGTTTCGTGTACTAGTCCGGAGCTGGCGGTTCCTTTCAATCTGACGGTAGCTAGTCCTGCTAGTGTGGCTACTGGAAATACACAGTTGACAACTCAGTCCGTCCTACAACCTTATTTAGTGGATAATGAAGGAAAGATTAATTTTCCTGTTTTGGGTGAATTGAATGTAGGAGGACTAACGAAGAAAGAGGCTGAACAACTGATAGTGGATAAATTAAAACCTTATATCAAAGAAACTCCGATCGTAACCGTCCGCATGGTAAATTATAAAATTTCTGTACTGGGTGAAGTTGCCCGTCCTGGTACATTTACGATCAGCAATGAAAAAGTGAATCTGCTGGAAGCTCTTGCTATGGCAGGTGATATGACTGTCTGGGGAGTTCGTGATAATGTTAAACTGATTCGTGAGGGTGCTAATGGCAAACAGGAGATTGTGACGTTAGATTTAAACAAAGCGGAGACAATTCTTTCCCCATATTACTGGTTACAACAGAATGACATTGTTTATGTGACTCCTAATAAAGCAAAAGCACGTAACTCCGATATCGGTAACAGTACTAGTTTGTGGTTCTCCGCTACTTCTATTCTGGTATCACTGGCGAGTTTATTAGTAACAATCTTCAAATAGTAGTATCATATGATTGAGGAAAAAAGAGAAAAACGAGGTGAACAATCAGAAGAGCAGGTGAATATTCTGGAGATTCTTTTTCGTTATCTGATTCATTGGCCTTGGTTTGTAGTATCGGTAGTTATTTGTATTGCCTGTGCATGGGGGTACTTGCGACTAGCAACACCAGTTTATAATATTTCTGCCACTGTTTTGATTAAAGATGACAAGAAAGGCAGTGGGGCAAGTATGTCCTCTGAATTGGAAAGAATGGGACTGGATGGTTTTGTTTCTTCGTCAAATAATGTAGATAATGAAATAGAAGTTTTACGTTCTAAGTCGTTAGCAAGAGAGGTGGTCAATCATTTAGGCTTGTTTGTGACTTATAAGGATGAAGATGAGTTTCCCAGTAGGGAACTTTACCGTACTTCGCCTGTAGTGGTGAGCTTGACTCCGCAAGAAGCGGATAAGCTTCCGCATTCGATGAAGGTAAATATGACTTTGCAACCTGCGGGTGCGATGGATGTACAGATTATAATGGGGGAAAAGGAATATCGGAAACAATTTGAGAAGTTACCCGCTGTGTTTCCAACAGATGAAGGTACAGTTGCTTTCTTTGTAAATAATGATACACTATCGTCAGTTCGGCCGGAAAGTGTAACACAAGAACGGCATATTACGGCTTTTATTAACAGTCCTTCTTCTGTAGCGAAAGGATATGCTAATTCTCTGTCAATATCTCCTACATCGAAGATGACTTCTGTTGTGGTTATATCATTGAAAAATTCCAATGCTCGGCGTGGCAAGGATTTTATCAATAAGTTACTTGAAATGTACAATATCAATGCCAATAATGACAAGAATGAGGTAGCCCAAAAAACCGCAGAATTCATCGACGAACGTATCGGCATTATTTCCAAGGAACTTGGAAGTACAGAACAAGACTTGGAGAACTTCAAGCGTAGCGCCGGAATTACAGATTTGAGCAGTGAGGCGCAAATAGCCTTAACCGGTAATGCTGAATATGAAAAGAAGCGTGTGGAAAACCAGACTCAAATCAATTTGGTGATGGATTTGCAACGCTATATGCAAGGTAATGAATATGAGGTCTTGCCAAGTAATATTGGATTACAGGATGCGGCATCAGCTGGTGCAATAGACAGATATAATGAAATGTTGGTTGAAAGAAAGCGTTTGCTCCGTACATCAACCGAGAATAATCCGACGATCATAAATTTGGATACTAGTATCCGTGCGATGCGGAGCAATGTACAGGCTACGCTGGATGCTACATTGAAAGGATTGCAGATAACCAAAGAAGACCTTGCCCGTGAGGCGAACCGCTATTCCCGTCGCATTAATGACGCTCCGACCCAGGAACGTCAGTTCGTAAGTATCGCCCGGCAGCAGGAAATCAAGGCTGGACTATATTTGATGTTATTACAAAAACGTGAGGAGAATGCTATCACTTTGGCAGCTACTGCAAATAATGCCAAGATTATTGATGAAGCGTTAGCAGATAATAATCCGGTTTCTCCTAAAAATATGATGGTCTATCTTGCCGCCTTACTGCTGGGGGTAGGTCTTCCGGTAGGTATCATTTATTTGATTGGATTGACTAAATTCAAGATTGAGGGACGTGTTGATGTTGAAAAGTTAACCTCGCTTCCTGTTATTGGTGATATTCCGTTAGCAGATGAAAAGTCCGGTTCTATAGCTGTATTTGAGAATCAGAATAATCTGATGAGTGAGACTTTCCGAAATGTTCGTACTAATCTTCAGTTTATACTTGAAAATGGCAAGAATGTGATTCTGGTGACTTCTACCATCAGTGGTGAAGGTAAGTCTTTTGTATCATCTAATTTGGCTATTAGTCTTTCTTTGTTAGGTAAAAAGGTTGTGATAGTAGGTCTTGACATTCGCAAACCGGGATTGAATAAAGTATTCAATCTTTCTAGAAAAGAACATGGTATTACTCAATTTTTGACTAATCCAACTGTTAATCTGATGGATTTAGTACAGCCTTCTGATATCAACAAGAATCTGTTTATTCTTCCCGGTGGAGCAGTTCCTCCCAATCCAACGGAACTGTTGGCCCGTGACGGATTGGAGAAGGTTATTGAAACATTGAAGACCAACTTTGATTATGTGATTCTGGACACCGCTCCCGTGGGTATGGTAACCGACACCTTGCTGATAGGTCGTACTGCTGATTTGTCGGTCTATGTATGCCGTGCCGATTATACCCGTAAGGCAGAGTTTACTTTGATTAATGAGCTTTCTGAAAACAATAAATTACCTAATCTCTGTATTGTCATTAACGGTTTGGATCTTCAGAAAAAGAAGTATGGCTATTATTATGGCTATGGTAAATATGGCAAGTATTATGGCTATGGCAAGCGTTATGGTTATAGATACGAAGAAAAACATGGAAATAAAGCGTAACAGGTTTCTGGAATGAATATTAGGTCTGTAATATTAGAAAAACAAATCAAATAAAATATGCGTGATTTCAAAGACATTAAGATCGCAGTAGCCGGTACAGGATATGTTGGACTGAGCATAGCGACACTACTATCACAACATCATCATGTAATGTCGGTGGATGTGATCCCTGAAAAAGTAGAGAAACTAAATCATAGGATTTCTCCTATTCAAGACGATTATATCGAGAAGTATCTAGCTGAAAAGCCTTTGAAACTTGTTGCTACTTTGGACGGGAGGTCAGCCTACGCTGATGCCGACTTTGTGGTAATAGCTGCTCCCACAAACTATGACCCGGTGAAGAATTATTTCGATACGAGCCGCGTGGAGGAGGTTATCGACCTTGTGCTTGAGGTGAATCCGGATGCCGTAATGGTCATCAAGTCAACGATTCCTGTGGGTTATACCCGTAACCTTTATGTAAAGTACGCCCAAAAAGGAGTAAAGAAGTTCAACCTGCTGTTCTCACCGGAGTTCCTTCGTGAAAGCAAGGCTCTTTATGACAACCTTTATCCGAGCCGTATCATCGTAGGTTATCCGAAGATCATCGATCGTCCGGAGTTTGCGGAAGAAAATGAGGCGATCTGTTCCGTTACGGATGTCACTATGTTGGAGGAAGCAGCTAAAATATTTGCCGCCCTTTTGCAGGAAGGGGCTATCAAAGAAAATATTGATACACTCTTCATGGGCATGAAAGAGGCTGAAGCAGTCAAGCTCTTCGCCAACACCTACCTGGCTCTCCGTGTCAGCTATTTCAATGAACTTGACACATACGCTGAAATGAAAGGATTGGACAGTAAAGCCATCATTGAGGGCGTAGGTCTTGACCCACGTATCGGGACACATTATAACAATCCCTCATTTGGTTATGGCGGTTACTGCCTGCCGAAAGATACCAAGCAACTCCTTGCCAACTATCAGGATGTTCCCCAGAATATGATGTCCGCTATCGTGGAGTCAAACAAGACCCGTAAGGACTATATAGCCGACGCGGTACTCCGTATGGCGGGCTATTATACAGGGAACGGACAATGGGATGTATCCAAAGAGCATGCCTGTGTCATCGGTGTATATCGTCTGACCATGAAATCGAACTCTGACAATTTCCGCCAGTCTGCCATTCAAGGTATAATGAAACGTATCAAGGCAAAGGGTGCGGAAGTGATCATCTATGAACCCACGCTTGAGGATGGGACTACATTTTTTGGCAGCAGGGTCGTTAACGATCTTGCCGGATTCAAGGCGCAGAGCAAGGCTATCATAGCCAACCGTTTTGACAACAATTTGGAAGATGTGGCAGACAAGGTTTATACACGTGATATTTTTAGAAGGGACTGACCATGTTGCCATATAATGTAGAGCTGGATGGAAAGACAGTGCTCGTAACAGGTGCTGCCGGTTTTATAGGGAGTAATCTTGTCAGGCGTCTTTTCTATGATTTCCGAAATATCAAGCTAATCGGTATTGATTCCATCACCGATTATTACGATGTCAATATCAAGTACGAACGTCTCAAGGAGATCGAGTTGTTAAACCGTGACTGGACTTTTGTCCGTGCCTCGATTGCCGACAAGGATGTGGTAAAGAAAATTTTCTCTGAAAACAAAATCTCTGTTGTCGTAAATCTTGCCGCCCAGGCGGGTGTCCGTTACAGTATCACCAATCCCGATGCCTATATCCAAAGTAATATTATCGGTTTCTATAATATCCTTGAAGCCTGCCGTCATCATGAGGTGGAGCATTTGGTTTATGCTTCTTCATCATCAGTCTATGGCAGTAACAAGAAAATTCCGTATTCAACTGATGACAAGGTTGACAACCCGGTTAGCCTTTATGCAGCAACAAAGAAGAGTAATGAGTTAATGGCTCACGCATACTCAAAACTCTACAATATTCCATCCACAGGCTTGCGTTTCTTTACGGTTTATGGTCCTGCAGGTCGTCCGGATATGGCGTATTTCGGGTTCACCAATAAACTTCGTGAAGGTAAGACTATTCAGATCTTTAACTACGGTAATTGTAAGCGTGATTTTACCTACATTGATGACATTGTTGAGGGGGTAGTACGCATTATGCAACACGCACCAGAAAAGCAGAATGGTGAGGATGGATTGCCAATTCCTCCATATAAAGTATATAACATTGGCAATAACTCGCCAGAGAATCTGCTCGATTTTGTGACTATCCTTCAAGAGGAACTAATTACCGCTAAAGTTCTCCCTGCCGATTATGATTTTGAGGCTCATAAGGAACTCGTTCCGATGCAACTAGGCGATGTTCCTGTTACATTCGCCGATACCATACCTCTTGAGCAAGATTTTGATTTCAGACCGTCAACACCACTTCGAGATGGTTTGAGAGCGTTCGCAGAGTGGTATGCAAAATGCTATAGTACTAATGATTAAGAATGAAATGCGGGCAACTAGATCGATATAAATCATCGAATCGGTTGCCCGATTGAAATAACAGAAATAGAATATATAACATACGTTTATGGAACTCAGAATAGACTATTCAAACGTCAGTTTCCAGAATAATGGCAAACTAAAACTGCTGATTATTGTCGGTACACGTCCAGAGATTATCCGTCTTGCTGCCGTCATTAACAAGGCACGTCGGTATTTTGACGTTATCCTTGCTCACACTGGTCAGAACTATGATTATAACCTCAATGGCGTGTTCTTCAAGGACCTAAAACTCAAAGATCCTGAAGTTTATATGAATGCCGTAGGCGATGATCTCGGAGCAACTTGTGGAAATATTATTAATGCCAGCTATAAGCTTATGGTAGCTACTAGGCCTGATGCAGTTCTCGTTTTGGGTGATACAAACAGTTGTTTGAGCGTCATCGGAGCAAAGCGACTTCATATCCCTATTTTCCATATGGAGGCAGGTAATCGTTGTAAAGACGAATGCCTCCCAGAAGAGACCAACCGTCGCATAGTAGACATTATCTCAGATGTCAACCTTGCATATTCGGAACACGCACGTCGCTACCTTGCGGAGTGCGGACTTCCACGCGAGCGCACTTATGTCACAGGTTCGCCAATGGCAGAGGTTCTTCATCAGAATTTAGCAGAGATTGAAGCTTCGGATGTTCATCAGCGCCTTGGACTGAAGAAGGGAAAGTACATCCTTCTTTCAGCTCATAGAGAAGAGAATATCGATACCGATAAGAATTTCCTCTCTCTCTTCAATGCTATCAATGCTATGGCTGAGAAATACGACATGCCTATCCTCTACAGCTGCCACCCTCGTTCACGTAACCGTCTCGTAGCTTCTAGCTTCCAACTCGATCCTCGCGTACAGGTACAGCAGCCTCTCGGCTTCCACGACTACAACTGTCTCCAGATGAAGGCTTATGCCGTGGTATCTGACTCCGGTACACTTCCAGAAGAGAGTAGTTTCTTTACTAGCGTAGGTTATCCATTCCCTGCTGTTTGCATTCGTACTTCTACCGAAAGACCAGAATCGCTCGACAAGGCTGGTTTCATCCTTTCTGGAATTGATACTAATGGCCTTCTCCAGTCAGTTGATATTGCAGTTGAACTTGTCAAGAACGGTGATTATGGAACTCCAGTACCAAACTATACTGATGAGAACGTCAGCACCAAGGTAGTTAAGATTATTCAGTCATACGTAGGTGTAGTCAACAAAATGGTTTGGCGTAAATTCTAAATCTCAGATTTATGAAAGTATTAGTAACAGGAGCTAAGGGTTTTGTGGGCAAAAATCTTTGTGCACAACTCAATAACATCAAGACTGGTAAGACAAAGTGTTATGAAGACCTTGCCATTGGTGAGGTTTATGAGTACGACATCGACTCTACTTTTGAGCAACTTGACGCATGGTGTAAAGATTGTGATTTTGTCTTCAATCTTGCTGGTGTCAACCGTCCACAAGACTCAAAGGAGTTTATGGAAGGTAATTTCGGCTTTGCTACCGTCCTCTTGAACACCCTCAAGAAGCATAAGAACAGCTGTCCAGTGATGATTAGTAGCTCTATCCAAGCCACCCTCTCAGGCCGTTTCGGCACCAGCGAGTATGGTAAGAGCAAGAAGGCTGGAGAGGAACTCATGTTCCAGTATGGCGAAGAGACTGGAGCAAAAGTATTGGTTTATCGTTTCCCTAATCTTTATGGCAAGTGGTGTCGACCAAACTACAATAGTGCTATAGCCACGTTCTGTAATAACATAGCTAATGATCTACCAATCATAGTAAATGATCCTAACGTAGAAATGGAGCTCCTCTACATTGATGACTTGGTAGAGGAAATGATCTGTACTTTGAAGGGAGAAGAGCATCATTGCGAGTTTGATGGAGTTAAAGCAGTCTTCACTCGGGAAGGTCGCTATTGCGCAGCACCAATCACTCATCATGTCAAGCTCGGAGAGATTGTCGACCTTCTTCACAAGTTTGCAGAGATGCCTAAAACTCTGATGATTCCTGAGATACCTGCCCACTCATTCGCAAAACGACTCTATAGCACTTTCCTCAGTTATCTCCCAAAGGAAAAGGCAATCTTCGATTTGAAGATGAACGTTGATAACAGAGGTAGTTTCACGGAACTTGTTCATACCTTAAATTGCGGTCAGGTCAGCATCAATATCTCCAAACCAGGAATTACCAAGGGAGAACATTGGCATCATACCAAATGGGAGCAGTTTATCGTAGTTAGTGGTCATGGACTTATTCAGCTTCGTAATGAGAATGATCCAAATGGAGAGATTCTCGAATATGAAGTGTCAGGTGACAAAATCCAGAGCGTCATCATGCTTCCTGGCTATACCCACAACATCATCAACCTCTCTGATACGCAAAACCTTGTTACTGTCATGTATTGTAACGAGATTTTCAATCCAGAGAGACCTGATACATTTTTTGATAAGGTAGTAAAAGAATAACAAATAATAACATCATACAATTATGTCAATTTTTGCAGGTAAAACCCTTATGATTACTGGAGGCACAGGTTCATTTGGTAATGCTGTTTTGAATCGTTTCCTCCAGACCGACATCAAGGAGATTCGCATCTTTTCACGCGATGAGAAGAAGCAGGACGATATGCGTCATGAGTATCAGGCTAAATATCCTGAGTACGCAGGCAAGATTAAGTTTTTCATTGGCGATGTTCGCAACCTTCAGTCTTGTAAGGACGCAATGCCTGGTGTAGACTACATCTTCCATGCAGCCGCCCTCAAGCAGGTTCCTTCTTGTGAGTTCTTCCCAATGGAAGCCGTCAAGACCAATGTCATCGGTACAGATAATGTCCTCACCGCAGCTATCGAAGCAGGTGTGAAGGCCGTCATCTGCCTCTCAACCGACAAGGCTGCATATCCTATTAACGCCATGGGTATCACTAAGGCTATTGAGGAGAAGATTGCAGTCGCAAAGTCACGCTACTCAGGTGAAACAAAAATCTGCTGCACACGCTATGGTAATGTGATGTGCTCTCGCGGTTCTGTTATTCCTCTCTGGATAGACCAAATTCGTAACGGCAACCCAATAACCCTCACCGAGTCCAAAATGACCCGCTTCATTATGTCACTCGAAGAGGCCGTCGATCTCGTTCTCTTCGCCTTCGAACATGGTCAAAATGGTGATATCCTTGTTCAGAAAGCACCAGCCTGCACCATCCAGACCCAGGCCGAAGCCGTATGTGAGCTTTTTGGCGGCAAGAAAGAAGATATCAAGGTCATCGGCATCCGTCATGGAGAGAAGATGTACGAAACTCTCCTCACCAATGAGGAGTGCGCCAAGGCAGAGGATATGGGTGACTTCTATCGCGTGCCAGCTGATAACCGCAGTTTAAATTACGATAAGTATTTCACAGAAGGTGATGAGAAACGCTGTGAGTTAACTGAATTTAATTCAGATAACACCCGCCGCCTGAATCTTGAAGAGACCAAGGTTAAGATTGCAAATCTTGAGTACATCCAGAACGAATTAGCTGGTATTCCTAACTTGGCTAAGAAGCTGTTTTGACATGATTAAACAATAGATATTTATCTGTTAATTAGTCGGCTAATTATAATTCTTACTAATGGAAGATGTCAAGGAGATTTGGCAATGTGGATGAAAGACAGGTTCGGTGGGGAATTTGAAGTTGTTCTCAGTCCCCAAAGAAATTCAATGTCATTCCTAAAGGATAGATTGTGGAAAGAACGTCCTCTTGGTTTGAAAACTATAGGAGACATACCATTGACTACGAGTTTCTGACTGAAACAACAGAAACAGTGGTGGAGATAGCATTTATACAAATTGTCCTTAATCGATTTTTCTAATCATTTCAAAATAAGCTTCTAAGTAAAGGCCGATTCTTTCATCCAGATCATTAAAAAGATTTTTTCTTGATTTCTGAGTGAGGCAAAATCTCCAAACAATCGCCTTCCTCATTTCAGTAGCGATTTTCATTTGAATTTTAATAAGGTTAATCAGCACACAGGTGGAACAAAAGTTCGATATTTCCTACTAGTTCAAAAACAAAGTCAGTTAGCAAGTTAACATTTAAGGCGTGTGGATCTATGGGTTCGATATTACTTCGCACGAAATATGACCCAATTTATAGTGATGTGCGTCTTTTATATCCGATAATTTTAAATGTAATTAATATGAAAGTCGTTCTTCTCGCCGGAGGCTTCGGCTCCCGTATTTCTGAGGAGTCTCAGTTTAAACCAAAGCCAATGATCGAGATTGGTGGTATGCCTATCCTTTGGCACATCATGAAAGAGTATGCCTACTACGGTCATACTGAGTTTATCATCTGCGCTGGTTATAAGCAGGAACACATCAAGGAGTGGTTTGCCAACTACTTCCTTTACAACTCCGATGTTACTTTCGATTACCGCAATGGTAAAAACGAGATGACCGTACACCAGACCAATATGGAGTCTTGGAAGGTAACGGTGGTTGATACAGGCTACAACACCATGACCGGTGGTCGCATCAAGCGTATCCAGGAGTATGTAGGTAATGAGCCTTTCCTCATGACCTATGGAGATGGTGTGTGTGATGTAGAGATTGATAAGCTCATTGAGTTCCACAAAAGCCATGGCAAGCTCGCAACTCTTACTGCTGTTAAGATGGTACAGGATAAGGGCGTGCTGGATATTAGCGAAAACAACTCTGTTCGTTCATTTCGTGAAAAGAATGCGAGCGATGGTGCTCCCATCAATGCGGGCTATATGGTTCTCGAACCACAGGTATTCGACCTTCTTGATGGTGATGCTTGTGTGTTTGAAAAAACTGCTCTTGTTGAATTAGCAAACAAGGGTGAATTGATGTCATATATCCACGAAGGCTTCTGGCAGTGTATGGACAACATCCGTGAGAAGAATATGCTTGAGAACCTTTTAGATCAGGATAAGGCTCCTTGGAAGCGTTGGGATCGTCAGGTTCCTTCTATTGAAGCACGTAAAGTAACCGGCAATATTTAGTCTATGGTAATGGCAAAGCAGAGAGAATCGAACATAGAGTTACTGCGACTGGTTGTGATGGCATTTATTGTACTCCATCACTTCATATTTCACGGTTTAGGACAGTACAGATTCTTGTCATTCGGTAAAACTCCGTTATTGTCTTCTTCACAGATTGACTATGCTTTGATAGTTGACAGTTTCTTGATTGCAGCTGTAGATGTATTTATATTGATCTCAGGCTATTTCTCTATTAAGTTCAAAGCTAGCGGATTTGTTAAGCTATTCTCTGTTGTCTCATTTTTTGCAATGATGGGATTTTGTAACTACTTGTATACTAATGGTTTACAGGGGGGGGTGATTGGCTCGATTGGCAGAATAGCTCAGAGAGGTATTTTTGTAATATCCAATAAAACCTATTGGTTTATACAGTATTACTTCATACTGATGTTCTTGAGTAGCCCAATTAATAAGTATGTCGAGGTTGCAACAAAAAAATCATTGTTGACAACAATTCTTATATTATTGTTTGTCAATGTCTATTTGGGATGGATGCAAGATGTAACATTTGTAACTGATGGTTATAATCTTACCAATTTTATAATGCTCTATTTGATTGGTCGCTACTTGAAGATATATTATCACAAACACATCGCTAGAAAATACGATTTGCTTTTGTTTGCAGGATCATCCACCATTACGGCAATTCTTGCAGTTGTCCTTCACCGCAGTGGAATAGATACCTATCGTGTGTTTTGCTACAATAGTCCATTTGTGTTGATAAGTGCGATATCGTTGTTTATGTTGTTTACAAAGATTCAATACAGAAGTAATGTAATAAACTATTTGGCTGCATCTTGCTTGTCTATATACTTGATGCAAGAGGGCGGTATTCATTGCTATGGTCAAGTTCGAGAGTTATATTTGCAACATGGATTTACATTCAACTTTTGGATTGGGATATCTCTACTCTTTGTTCTTTCTATGTCTATACCACTGGCAGTAGATAAGTTGCGTCTGTTGATATTTAGTCACGTAGAAAATAAGGTTTCACAACTATTGGATAAACACATATTCAAGAGATTTTTCGAATGAGAAAACTGCCGGTTGTATCTGTTATTGCAAATATACTGCTTGTTGGCTATATATTGATTAATTTGGCTACTACTAACTCAAACAATTATCAATGGAAGGCAGAAGAGTGTTTGAAAGGATGGACAAATAGTTTGTGTTCATTAAGAGACACTGTCGATATCGTATTCTTGGGGAATTCGATTACCTATGGAGGTCTTTTCGAAGCGGAATTTTCCGATAAGCGAATCTGTAATTTGGGCTATCCAAGTGATGATTTATGTGGAATGACAGAACGCATCAATCAGGTTATGGCACTACATCCTGCCAAGGTGTTTCTTATGGGAGGAATTAATGGTTTGACTAACCAAGATCTTAATGATTTCGAAAACGAATACGAAACCTTGGTAAAATCACTGAAGGATTCAATGCCGTTAACTGTCATCTATTTACAATCCATCCTTCCTGTCAACAAGGCAATCAAAAATATCAATGTTCCTAGCTGCCAAAAGATAATCGAAGCGAACGGCATCATAGAACAAATTGGTAGAAAATATGAGTGCAGATACATTAATCTACACTCACTTTATGCAGAGGATAATATTCTTCCTAACAGATATACTGCCGATGGGGTTCACTTACTTCCTGATGCATATAAAATATGGTTTCAAGTAATAAAAGATTACGTATATGAATAAATCTTTGAAAGAAAGGGCTACCATCATCCAGCGTCGGTTGATAGCAGATGATAGAGGTTGGTTTCTGAAAGCAATTACAGGAACAGAGGAGGGCATACCTACTCATACTGGTGAAGTTTATCTCACCATGGGCAAACTTGGGCAGGCTAAGGGTGGGCATTATCATCCTGAGGCTGTAGAGTGGTTCACCATCATTGAGGGAAGTGCTATTCTCAAACTGGAGGACATGGAGACTCATGAGCGTCTCGATATTGAAATGTCTTTGGTAAAGGCTATCACGGTATTTATTCCTAATAATGTAGCTCACGTTGTGGTGAACAATGGTGATAAGGACTTTATCCTTTTGGCTTATACGGATAAACTGTATGATCCAAAGGATACAATTACATACGAGATAAAAGGTTAAAGATTTAATAATTTGAAAGTTAAAGAAATGAACATTGATATATATAATGGTTTCTTCAAAGGCAAGAAAGTGCTCGTAACGGGTCACACAGGTTTCAAGGGCTCTTGGCTTTGCATTTGGCTCCACGAACTTGGAGCTGAAGTAGTAGGTGTAAGTCTTGACCCATATTCAGAGCGCGATAACTTTGTGCTCTCTGGCATTGGCAACAAGATTAAAGCAGACATTCGTGCCGACATTCGCGATGGCGAGAAGATGAAGCAGATCTTTACTGAATATCAGCCTGAAATAGTCTTTCATCTTGCTGCACAACCTCTCGTTTGTCTCTCATATGAGATTCCTGTGGAGACTTACGAAGTGAACGTGATGGGCACTATTCACATCATGGAGGCTATTCGTGCCATCAAGAGCATAAAAGTGGGCGTGATGATTACAACTGATAAATGTTACGACAATTGCGAGCAGCTCGAAGGTTATGTTGAGACCGATCCATTCGGAGGTTACGACCCATACTCTTCTTCAAAGGGCGCTTGTGAGGTAGCCATCCAGTCATGGAGACGCTCCTTCTTCAATCCTGCTGACTATGGAAAGAAGCATACCGTATCGCTCGCCAGCGTACGTGCAGGTAACGTGATCGGTGGTGGTGATTGGGCAAAAGACCGCATTATTCCAGACTGCATTCGTGCCCTCGAAACGACCAAGGTTATAGACATCCGTTCTCCTAAGGCAGTTCGTCCTTGGGAGCATGTCCTTGAACCACTCTCAGGCTACATGCTTCTCGCTCAGAAGATGTGGAACGATCCAACCGGTTATTGCGAAGGCTGGAACTTCGGCCCTGAGGCAGAAAGTGTCCTGACCGTTTGGGAGGTAGCAACCGCCATCATCGAGAACTTCGGCTTTGGTGAGCTGAAGGACGTAAGCGATCCTAATGCCCTCCATGAGGCAAACCTCTTGATGCTCAACATCAACAAGGCAAAGACCCGTCTCGGCTGGAAGCCTCGTTTGAATGCCAAAGAGTGTGCAGTCCTCACTTCCGACTGGTACAAGCGCTATAAGACAGAAAATGTATATGACCTCTGTGTGGAGGAGATCAATAAGTTTATAGGATGAAGATTTCGATATTAGGAACAAATGGCTTCCTCTCAACAGCCATTGCTAAATATGCCAACGAAGCCGGATGGGCTTTGGATATGTACGGACTTGATGAACCTGTTGGTCACAAGTATGACAATTTCTATAAAGTGAACCTCATGGATGCAGAGCTCGATTGTTCTGGTCTCATGGATTCTGATATAATCATTTATGCCATTGGTGCAGGTATTCAGGCAAACCTCAAGGAAGGCTTCAACCTCATTTATAACCTCAATGTAACTGCTCCTGTCACTATCTGCAACAAGTTGAAAGAACTCAACTACCAAGGTCGATTTGTTACCTTCGGTAGCGTATTCGAAATGGGAGAAACTAAAGAAGAGCGCTTCTTCACAGAGGAAGACGTTCTTACCTCAATGTGTACTGCTCCTAACGACTATACCGTCAGCAAACGCATGTTGAGTAAGTTCGTTGCTTCTTATAAGCACGACTTCACTCACTGGCATTTCTATATTCCTACAATCTATGGAGCAGGTGAAAATCCAAAGCGTCTCATCCCATACGTTATCAATGCAATTCGTAATGGCGAAGAACTCCACTTTACTGCAGGTGATCAGACCCGTCAGTACATCCATGTGAATGAAGTTCCTCGTATGCTCGCATTGGCATTCGAGAAGAACCTTCCTTCCGGTCTCTATAACATCCAGGGCAAGGAAACCGTAACCGTCAAAGAGATTGTTACCGAGATTCATCATGCTATGGGGAAGGAAGTACCAAAAGGCTGCTTCGGAAGTGTCCAGCGTGCCGATGTGGGTATGAAGTATTTGGCACTTGATGGTAAGAAACTCCATGAGGCTACAGGCTTTGAAGATACAATCAATATTGTTGACATAATTGAAACTTACTAATCCGATTGTTCATGTATCAAAACATAACATTCAATTCATATCTATATAAACTATTTATTGTAGCTGCTTTGTTTGTGGTATTGCCTATTGCACTTAGCCCATTTGCAACAGCAACGGTAAGTAGTTATTTAGCATCATGCATTTGTTTCTTTATTCTAACGATAGTATGTGTCAAATTAATACTTAAAGGCTCGTTCTATATTAGGTATTATGTATTTGCATTCATTGCCCAAATAATTATTGGATTAATGCACTATTTGTACTTTGTGGATCCTCATTATTTTGTAGGAACAGGACAGCCATCTAGCGCATTTTGGCATGAATATTTGACAACATTTGACGCTATAGAACGTTTACAAGAAGCAAGAAGATCAAGTGGCATTTTTTACTGGATGGATGCTTATGAATTTCAAAATTCTCATCCTGAGATTTACCATTTTATAAGCTATCCTTTCTTTTTCCTACAGAATAAATGGATGAATTATTCGCCATTAAATGTATTTTCTTCGCTCTTTACTTCTGTAAATATCTATTTTTTGTGTTGTAGGTCTAGTAGCGTGAATGAAGAATCTAAGAAACTTGTATTAGGTTGGACATCGTTTTTCCCTTCATTCCTTCTAAATGATATGATATGGCGCGATCCTTTTGGAATCTGCCTTATTTCCATAGGTGTTGTCCTTATTTCATTGAGCAATTCAGCTATTGAAAAGTTCTTTTCTTTCATTGTAACTGCAATAGTCTCTTTTTATCAAAGAACGATGTATATCTTAATTGCAGGTATATCATCCTTTTGGGGCTATTTTAATAGGACGAAAAATATTGGATTAAAGCTCTTCTATGTCTTTTTAGGTATAATAGCATTTGTTTATTTAAAGAATATTACAGATTCTGCCAATACTGAGGATTATAATGCTGGTTATGTAAATGCTATGTCTTATTTAGCACTTCCAATAAAAATAATATTTGGAATGATTGGTCCATTTCCCTGGGTTCAATTTTTCAAATCAGTAGAAGTCAATGTTGCATATTCTTGGCAGTTACAGGATTTTTTGATGGGTACTTTCCAGTTTGGATACCTTATTGCACTATTCCACAACTGGAAATCTGTCTCTTTTAAAAATTTGGATACTATGACCATTTTGGGTTTTGGAATTATGCTAAGCGGTTTTTTGTCAAAACAGATGCATATTGGTTATATATCAGAAGGTCTGATATTTACACTGCCTTGGTTTTTTTACCAGGTGCGCGTTGGTTATGCGCGTTACTTTAAGTTATCATTAAGTATTCTAGTTTTCTTAAATATATTAATTCTAATGATCGGAAATGTAGGTTTTAGTAATTTATGGAAATAGTGTATGAGTATTTATAAAGCTTCTATATATAATTACTTCTTTAACTCCATTAATGCAATTATCGTAATTATCAACGGCGTTGTGATGGTCCCGGTATATTTTCACTATATGTCGGTATCTACATATGGAGCATGGCTTGCAACAGGTAATATGGTAGCAATGTTGGGATTGCTTGAGAGTGGATTCTCTAGTGTGATTACGCAGAAGATGGCAGCAGCTATAGGTTCAGGTGACAAAGAGAGATATGGAAAACTTGCTGGTGCCAATATAGTGACAGCAATATTAATAGCTTTTGGAATCCTTTTTCTTGGTTTATGTATTGCCCCTTTCATAACGAATTGGATTAACGTTGAAGAAGCTGTTTCTTCTGAAATTCGTTTGTCTTATATCATAGCATTGTTTGCTTCTTCTGTCGCTATTTGTGTGTCCTTATTCGGGGCTTTTCCGCAGGTATGGCAAGACACTAAGGCGGTAGGTATGATCAATACATGTACTGGACTATTGGCTATTGCATCCTTAATTGCTTTCCTTCTCCTCGGTTTAGGAGTTGTCGCTATCGCAATGAGCTATTTGGTTAGAGCCTTACTCAATCTCACTTGCCAAGGATGGTGGATTATACATAAACAGAATCGAGATTCTATTCAAAAACCAATTTATTCGATATCGGAGAGTAAGTCTTTAGCAAAGGATTGTATTTATCCTTTTTTTTCTAAGTTATCCAGTGTTTTAATGGGTAATTCTCAAAGCTTCATTATTGCCCACTTCATGAATCCGGCTTTGGCTGCAGTATACGATCTCACGTCAAAAGTTTGTTATGTGGCATGTGGATTTGTTTCCCAGACTAACGGTTCATTCTTTGCCCTTTTCTCTCTAACATTGTCTTCTGGCGATAAAGGGAAAATAAATAATGTATTTCGAAATATAACACAATTCTTTGCTATTACGCTTGCTGTCGTTGGCCTATATTCCATTTGTTTTACGGAATCAGTCGTTAACTATTGGGTTGGTCTTGATAAATATGGGGGAACTTGGTTGCTTATTGTGATTGTTGTAGCTAAGATTCTATTTCAGTTCCGAGCATATTGTAACAATATTCTTTACACAGGGGGTATGATTAACAAGTCGGCAAAGTTGGATATTTTATGTGCAATAGCTTATATTGGGATTCTTTTGACCATCATTAAAGCTACCCAGATTTACGCTATACCACTTGCAACACTTGCTGTGAGCCTTTTATTCATAGTTTGGTATTTAAAATTGATGCGCAAGTATCTATCTCTGGAAATCAAAATGCTTGTAATGGAGTTTTTGAAATCGATGGTTGTCATTGTTCCATTTATAATACTTCATTATGTTTTGAGTCCTGACTACCACAATATATATATGTATGTCGGATATTTTGTCGTATTCTCAATGGTTTATTTTACAGCACTTTATCTCACAAACAGGTCTTTCTTTGGTTCATTTGTATCAAAATTCAGAAAAAGATAACATGTTAAATAAACGAGTTCTACTTATTCCAGATGCCTATCTTGGCGACTTCTCGGGAGCTTACGTTAGTCAGATAGCCAAGAAACTTCTCCTTGAACTTGGGTGTACAGTCGCAGTCTATTCTGACGAAGTGACTGAGGATAAAGTGGAAGAAGATGGTACAAAGTTATATTATCGCTATCCATGCAATTTCACTGCCAATTGGTTTCAAGGCAAACATAAGAAACAGTACACGCATGTACTAGACGATTTCAATCCAGATACAATCTTTACACTGGGATCAGTGACCAACAAGAGTATAATCTATTGGTCAATGGCTCGTAAAAGGGGAATAAAAGTCATCTCCAAAATCTTCATGCAAGATTTCTTCTGCTATAATTATTATGCTAATGATGAGAGGGGCCTTTGCACTAAGTGCCTTGACCTTGGTTTTAAAGAAGCTCTATTCCGTAACTGTGTACGATCAAATGATAAAGGGCTGAAAGGGTTCATAAAGAAGCTCAATTCCACAATCAATCGCTATCGACTTCAGAGAGAATTAACTAAGGCTGATGCTGTCATCACATCTTCTCAGCAACAGGTTGGTTTCTACGTTAGATATGGTATCCATCGCGATCATTGCTATACTACCCCTCTTTACTTCAATGGCGACAAGCTTAAGAAATATAATCCCACTATGGGAGACTATTTTGTGTTTGTAGCTCAAAACCGAATAGATAAGGGTATTCATCTGTTGAAGGATGTGCTGGAGCATTGTAATTCGAACGTAAAGGTGGTCGCTGCATACGCATCTCAAAAGAGTATTGATTTTGCTTTGAATAATTATGGATTACAGACATACGTTGACGAAGGTATTCTCGAAATGCGCAATGAATGTACGTGGAAGACGAACCTTGGAGAAGTTATTGCAGCCAGTCGTGGTGTAATCAATCCATCCATTTGGCCATCTACAACAGAGTTCGTACTTCTCGAGGTTTTAGGCCTTAAGAAACCAGTATTCACATATAAAGTTGGTATTCATCCTGAGATTATTAAATCTGGTTATAATGGATTTGTAGCTGATACATCTGTTGCTATGGCTGCTCAAATAAATGAACTTGCTAATAATAAATATTTATATAAGGACGTCTCTGATGGAGCCTATAAACTCTATCAACAGATGACTGATTGGGAAGGTTGGAAAAACACACTTAAAGAAATATTGGGAAAATGAAGCAAACTATAATACTATCTGGCGGTTTAGGCAATCAAATGTTTCAATATGCATTTTTTTTGAGTATGAAAGCAAAAGGGAAGAGTTGTTCTTTAGATACGACTCTTTTTCAAACTAACAAAATGCATAACGGATTTGAACTGAAGTCTGTATTCGATATTCCGGACTCCCCAAATCAGACATCAGCGTTGCATAGTCTATTGATCAAGATGCTAAGAAGGTATAAACCAAAGAGTATTCTTACAATAGACGAACCATATACCTTTTGTCCAGATGCATTAGAAAGTAAAAAATCATTTCTTATGGGCGATTGGTTATCGCCTAAATACTTCGAGTCCATAAAGGATGTCGTTGTTAATGCATATAGATTTCACAATATTGGTAATAAAAATGTTGATACAGCTAACGAAATGCATGGGAACAATTCTGTTAGTATACATATCCGCAGAGGTGATTACTTGAAACTTCCATATTACTGTGTTTGTAATGAGAATTATTATCGCCAAGCTATAGAACAAATAAAAGATAGAGTAGATAATCCTATTTTCTATGTATTTTCTAACGAACCATCTTGGTGCGATTCGTTTATGAAGGAATTTAGAGTTAATTTCAAGATTGTCAACTGGAACCAAGGCAAAGATAGCTATCAAGATATGTACCTCATGACCCAATGCAAGCATAATATCATTGCCAATAGTACTTTTTCTTGGTGGGGAGCATGGCTTAACAATAATACTGATAAGATCATTGTGGCACCAAGCAAATGGTTCAAAAATAGTGAGCATAATATTAACTGTAAAGAATGGCTTTTAATAGATACTTCAAAATAATATGGCAAATTATGTAATTCAGCATCTTACATCTAAAGATGCACTTCCATGGCTTTTGTATTATATCGTTGACTATACACCTCTTCGTCGATGGCTTTCGGATAAAGTCTATCTGAAGATTCAGTATCGATGTCTTTGTGGGAAACCTCTTAACCTGAAGAATCCACAGTCCTTTAACGAGAAGCTTCAATGGCTGAAGATTTACAACCGCAATCCCGAGTACTCAAAGATGGTTGATAAATACGAGGCGAAGAAATATGTGGCTTCCATCATAGGAGAGAAATATATAATTCCGACACTTGGAGTTTGGGATTCCGTAGATGACATTGATTGGGACTCTCTACCTAACCAGTTCGTATTGAAATGTACTCATGATAGTGGTGGTTTGGTTGTATGTCGTGATAAAAGCAAACTCGACAAAAAGGCTGCAATAAAAAAACTCAAAGCATCTTTTAAGGTCGAATTCTATTATTCAACTCGAGAGTGGCCATACAAGAATGTTAAACCTCGTGTAATTGCAGAAAAGTATATGGAAGATAATTCTGGTGAGCTCACAGATTACAAGTATTTCTGTTTCAATGGCGAGCCTAAAGCCATCTTTATTGCGTCAGATAGACTTGATCCAACTGTAGATACGAAGTTTGACTTCTTCGATATGGATTTCAATCATCTTGACTTTCGGAAAGGTCATCCAAACGCTACAAAGCCTGTTTTGAAGCCTGCTGGTTTTGAGCACATGAAGGAGTTGGCTAGAAAGCTGTCAAAGGATATTCCTCATGTTCGAGTTGACTTTTATGACATTGATGGTCAGGTATTTTTTGGAGAGCTAACATTCTATAGTGGAGGGGGGATGTCTCCATTTGATCCTGAAGAGTGGGATTACAAATTTGGTCAGTGGTTGACCTTGCCAAATAAAGAATAATAAATAATATTAATATGAAAGGTATAGTTCTCGCAGGCGGTAGTGGTACAAGATTGTATCCTATCACCAAAGGTATCAGCAAGCAGCTCATGCCTATTTACGACAAGCCAATGGTGTATTATCCTATAAGCGTTCTGATGTTGGCTGGTATCAGAGAAATACTCATTATCAGTACCCTATACGATCTCCCTGGGTTCAAGCGTCTTTTGGGTGATGGTTCGGATTATGGAGTAGAGTTCACTTATGCCGAGCAGCCATCACCAGACGGTCTTGCACAGGCATTCACCATTGGTAAGGACTTCATTGGTGATGATTCCGCTTGTCTTATTCTTGGCGATAACATCTTCCAGGGTGCCGGCTTCACCAAGATACTGAGGGAAGCTGTACGTACTGCTGACGAGGAGAAGAAAGCCACCGTCTTCGGATATTGGGTCAACGATCCTGAGCGCTATGGTGTAGCTGAGTTCGACCGTGAAGGTAACTGTCTCTCTATTGAAGAAAAACCTGCAAAGCCAAAGTCAAATTATGCAGTCGTTGGTCTTTACTTCTATCCAAACAAGGTTGTGGAAGTGGCTGCTAACATCAAGCCTTCCGCTCGTGGAGAGTACGAAATCACTACCGTAAATCAGAAGTTCCTTGAAGATGGAGAACTCAAAGTTCAGACTCTTGGGCGTGGATTCGCTTGGTTGGATACTGGTACACACGATTCGCTCTCTGAGGCATCAACATACATTGAGGTGCTGGAGAAACGTCAAGGCTTGAAGGTCGCATGTCTTGAGGGTATCGCATATCGCCAAGGCTGGATTACCGAGGAACGTATGCGTGAGCTTGCAAAGCCTATGCTCAAGAACCAGTATGGTCAGTACCTGCTAAAGGTTATTGCTGAGATGAAGGAAACTGGTAATCCTAATCTCGACTAAATAAGGATAACTGGCTGCACAGGTGGACAAGTATGTTTCCGTTCAATACGGACAGCCAGTACTAATAACAAAAATATATAATACAATGGATGTAATTAAAACCGAAATAGATGGTGTAGTCATCATCGAACCTAAGATATTTGGTGATGCTCGCGGATACTTCTTTGAGAGCTTTAGCCAACGTGAATTTGAAGAGAAGGTTCGCAAGATCAACTTTGTACAGGATAATGAGAGTATGTCCTCTTATGGTGTAATGAGAGGGCTGCACTTCCAGCGACCTCCCTTCACTCAGAGCAAGCTCGTTCGTTGCGTGAAGGGTACAGTACTCGATGTTGCAGTTGATATTCGCAAGGGCTCGCCTACATACGGTCAGCATGTAGCAGTAGAACTCACAGAAGACAATCATCGCCAGTTCTTTGTGCCAAGAGGATTTGCTCATGGCTTTGCTGTACTCTCAGAGACTGCAATCTTCCAGTACAAGTGCGATAACTTCTATGCACCTCAGGCAGATGGTGGCATCTCGATTAAGGATGAGAGCTTTGGCATAGATTGGAAGATTCCTGCAGACAAAGCGTTGTTGAGCGAAAAGGATACTCTCCATGAGTGCTTGAAAGATTTCGATTCGCCTTTCTCTATTGATATGAACCTTTATTCTGAATTTTAGTGCAAACCAAATGCAATAAACTCGTTTAATTGCTGAGGTGCAGCCTAAAATCGAAGAATTCAAATTGAATTATTAATATGAGCATACTTGTAGCAGGTGCCAACGGACAACTTGTAGTGGATCATGCTCGCGTTATCGATACCATCTTTCACAATGGAACAATAGCCGAGACTTACAATATTGGTGGCTTCAATGAGCGGAAGAATATCGATATCATCAAGACCGTTATCGCTATTGTAGATCATCTTCTTGGCCGCCCTGAGGGTGTAGACCTGGATTTGATTACATACGTAACAGACCGACTCGGTCATGATGCACGTTATGACATCGACTCGACTAAGTTGCAGAAGGAACTTGGCTGGGAGCCATCTTTACAGTTTGAGGAGGGAGTTGAGAAAACAGTAAAGTGGTACTTGGAGAATGAAGCTTGGATGGATAATATCACATCAGGGGAGTACGAAAAGTATTATGAATCAATGTATAGCAACAAGTAATGAAGATACTCTTAGTTGGCTCCTTTGAACATCCCATGTATGCTCCAGCTTTTGAGTCTGGTTTCAAAGCTTTGGGGCATGAGGTGGTTACCGTAAAATATGATGATTATCTTTATGGTAGCGGTACAATCAATACGTTACTTACAAGAGTTCAGAATCGCATTCACATAGGTTATAGGCTATCTGCATATAACAATGATATTATAAAAAAAGCAGAAGCCTTAAAAGCAGATTTTGTATTCCTGTATCGTTGCTATCGCATTTGGCCATCTACCGTTAAGAAGTTGAAAAAGAAAGGGTTCTTTGTGTTTACATACAACAACGATGATCCTTTCAGTGGCACGCCTAATCTGGGCTTTTATAGAAACTTTCATAGAATTCTAAGACTTACGGATGTTAATTATGTCTATCGCAAAAAAAACATAGCAGACTATGAATCTGTAGGTGCAAAGAATATAAAAGTATTACTTCCATATTACATTGAGAAGAATAATTTCCGTGAGGATTGTGAAGACACAATACCTGTAGCCTTCCTGGGACATTTCGAAAATGATGGTCGTGATAAATATATAAAAGCTTTAGTTGATGCCAATATACCAGTTACGGTATTTAATGGTTCTGAGTGGGAGGATGCACCCCTTTACGAAGATATTAAGGCCTGTGTAAAACCGGGAAAAAGAGGCAAAGAATACAATCACACTATTAATGAATGTCTGATAACAATTGTTTTCCTATCAAAGCTGAATAGCGATACATATACTCGTAGATGTTTTGAGATACCTGCTACCCAAACACTCATGCTTTCAGAATATACTGATGATTTGAATGAAATGTACCCTTCAGATGAATGTGCAGTATATTTTAGAAATGAGGATGAGATTGTAAAGAAGTGTAAGTGGTTGCTTGAAAATCCTTCGGAGATTAAGCGAATAGCAGAGAAAGGATACAGGAGACTGAAAGAATTGGGCGGCTCAGAAATAGATCGTTGCCGACAAATAGTAGAAACTTATAAAGAATTAAAATAATGGAAGAAAAACTCTTTTCCATCTGCATCCCAAGTTATAACAGGCCTGCAGAAATATGTCGTTTGCTCAATAGCATTGACACAACTCATGTAGATGAGGTTGAGATTGTAATTTGTGAAGATAAATCCCCTAAACGAGAAGAAATACGCAAACAGGTTCTTGATTTCAAGTCAAAGACACAATATGAGGTTAACTATATCGAAAATGAGGAAAATTGTGGTTATGACAAGAATCTCCGTAACCTTATTCGTGCAGCAAAGGGCCACTTTATCATGTTCATGGGTGATGATGACCTGTTTATGCCAGATGCTTTTGATAAGTTCTTTGATTTCGCAAAAGAACATTCTGATTGTGGATATATCCTGAGATCATATCGCAATAATTTTGCGAACGGAGATCATGAGGATTTTAGGTACTACTCAGAGGATCGGGTCTTTCCACCTTGTAAAGAAACCTATATAGATTTATTTGGTAAGAGTGTATTTGTTTCTGGGTTTACAATTCGCAGAGACTGTGCTTTAGAGTTTGAAAGCGAAAAATTTGATAGTTCTCTTCTTTATCAAATGTATTTGTTGGCAGAAACATGCTATAAATATCCTGCTGCATATTCTCGTGTAATTATCACCCAGGCTATAGAGGGCGGTACGCCATTTTTTGGAAGTAGTGAAAGTGAGAAGGCGATATACACACCTGGCACAATAACGATTGACAACTCCATTAATTTTATGGCTTGGTATATCAAGCTGCAAGATTATATTGCCAAAGAACATAATGACGATTCCAATAAGATTTTAATGCTAAATCAATCTAAGTATTCATATCCAGTTCTTGAAATCCAGAGGAATAAAGGAATAAAAGTGTTTAGAGAGTATGCGCGAAGACTAAAAGAAATGGGCTATGCTCAGTCTTTCTATTTTTATATATACTACTACGCCTTGATAGTTTTGGGTGCAAAGAATTGTAGATTTATTATCAAAACATTAAAACATATCATTGGACATAGACCTCAGTTATAGAATATGCCAAAAATACTTCAAATAAATTCAGGTATTACTCGTTCTACAGGCTCCATTGCTCAAGCTATAGGTGAACAGGTATTGGCGTGTGGTTGGGATAGTTGGATTATGTATTCAGCACGCAATCCTGAGTCTCCTTGTAAATCCCAATACTATCGAATAGGTTCACCATTAGTCAGCAAGATTCATGCTGTATTAACACGCCTTTTTGATATGCATGGATTAGGTTCATATTTTTCAACCCGAAATTTAATCAAGAAGATCAAAGAGCTAGATCCTGATATTATTCATTTGCACAACATACATGGATATTACATTAATTATTCATTGCTATTTACATACCTAAGTAGAGCAAACATACCCGTTGTATGGACGTTACACGATTGCTGGTCTATGACAGGTCATTGTTCTCATTTTGATGCAATTGGGTGTATGAAATGGAAAAAGGGTTGCTCAAAATGTGCTTTGAAGACAGATTATCCAAGTTCTGTTCTATTTGATAATTCAAGATGTAATTGGAACCAAAAAAATAAGATTTTTAACTCTGTTCCTAATCTCACAATAGTACCTGTTTCGACTTGGGTTGAGAGTGTAGTGAAAGAATCATATCTCAAGAAATACCCTACACATGTAATCCATAATGGTATCGATTTAGATATCTTTAAAATATCTGAGAATAGTATTGTGAGAGACCGTCATAACATAGGGAATCGTACTATCGTTCTTGGAGTTGCAACAGGTTGGTTCGAAGGTGGTGGCCTTAGACGGTTTAATGAGTTTATGAAACTCAGTTCAATATTGGACGATAACTATAGAATTATATTGATAGGTTTGGAGGAATCTCAGCTTCAAGGATTACCGAATAATGTAATAGGTCTTCAAAGAACTGCTAATCAACAAGAACTTGCGGAATACTACTCTGCTGCTGATGTGTTTATTAATCCTACATATCAAGATTCTCTTCCAACAGTTAATATGGAGGCCTTGGCTTGTGGAACTCCTGTGATTACTTATAGAACAGGTGGATCCCCTGAAATATTGGACAAGGAAACCGGTTGGGTTACTGATAAAGGTAATGTAGAAGCCTTGGCTTTCTATGTACAAGATGTTCGTAAACAATCGAATAAAGAAAAGGTTGCTCAAAAAAATGCATGTCGCAAGAGAGCTGTATTGTATTTTAATAAGTACGACCGTTTTCATGATTATGTAAACTTATATAAACAGATCTTACATTTGTAATATGCTAGATATGACAGTAATTATCCTCACGAAAAATGAGGAGACAAACATCGAGAGATGTATCAACTCTGTAAAGGGTTGGGTAGAAAGAATAGTAGTAGTCGATAGCGGCAGCACGGATAGAACCGTGGAACTTGCCGAGAATTTGGGCGCAGAGATATATCATCACGAACCTTTTGTAGATTATGCAAAACAGTTCAATTGGGCTATTGACAATACCGATATCAAAACCAATTGGGTGTTCCGTTTTGATGCTGATGAGTGCGTAACTCCAGAGTTGAAGCAGGAGATTCTGACCGAGTGTGAGAAGCATAAGGATGATGATGTATCAGGTATGATGATGCGCTTCAAGATTTTCTTCCTGGGCAAGTTTCTGAAACATGGAGGTGCTTATCCTTTCCTGAAGATAACTATCTTCAAGTATGGCAAAGGAAGATTTGAGGATCGTTCAATGGGCGAGCACATCGTGTTGAGCGAAGGTCGCTGTATTGACCTGAAAAAAGATTGTGAGCATTATGACTTTAAAAGTCTGAACGCCTTCATTGATAAGCACAATTGGTATGCAACCCGAGAGGTGGCTGACTATTTTGCTGTCAGGAGCGGACGAGAAAATGCTGTATTAGATGGCGAGCCCGAAAAAGCGAAGAAGCTTCGAGATGGCTTATATTATCGACTCCCAAAATATTTTAGAGCTAAAATGTACTATTGGTACAAGTTTTACATTAAGTTGGGTTTCCTCGACGGTGAAGCAGGACATGTTTGGGCATTCCTTCAAGCATACTTCTACCGTTTCGTTGTTGATGCAAAGATTGCTGAACAGGAATTAATGAAAAATAAAAATTAATTTTGTTAGTTCTATGAATTTTCAGGAGTGTTGTGGAAAAATAGATAGTTACGTCGGAATTCAAACGTATTAATTAACAAAACCCTTAGTTTGGGCACTTTAAAAGTGATCAAACTAAGGGGGATGCCATTAATTGAATGCTTACAGGAGGGTGGATGGTATTAGGTGCTTACTCCTGTTTGTGAATAGAAAAAATTAAAAGGATATAAATAATGGGTAACATAACTCAACGGCTTTGGATAGTAACCGAACTTTTCCCACCAGATGAAACTTCCACGAGCTATATCCTTGGCGAGATTGCCAATGCGATGGTACAGAAGTACAATGTGGGAGTAATTTGTGGTCCTGAGATATATGACAAGCGAAAGAAGCTTGACGCAAACAATAAGTTTAAACTTCACGAGAGCATTGAGGTACATCGTGCGTTAGGATCTGATTTGGATAAGAATACCACCAAGGGTAAGGCTCTTTCTTTCATTTTAATGAGTCGAAGAATGATAGCTCTGGTATGCAAGTATGTATGTACTGGAGATAAGGTGCTGATGGTGACGAATCCGGCTCCTATGATTCCATTAATGGCGAGACTAAAGAAAAAAAAAGGATTTGAACTGAACATCCTTGTACATGATGTATTTCCTGAAAATACTCGTCCCGCTGGCTTGAAACTACCCATGTACAGTCTGTTCAAATATATCTTTGATAAGGCTTATACGAAAGCCGATCAGCTGATTGTTCTTGGGCGTGATATGGCAAATGTGCTAGAGCAGAAGGTTGGTAAATGGGAAAATCCTAAGGTTACTATTATAGAAAATTGGGCAGATATCGGCAATATCAAACCACAGCCATTTCCGGAAGGTAAGATAATTCTTGAATATGCCGGTAACATTGGGCGTGTACAAGGATTGGACAAGGTGATGGATATGTTACCAGAGGATGTGGAGTTGCATTTTTATGGTACGGGAGCGATGGAGAAAAAACTCAAGGAGAGAAAGCGGAAAAATGTTTTTTTTCATGGTCCTTATTTCCGTTCTCAGCAGAATGAGGTATTGGCTGCTTGTGATATTGCTCTCGTAACTCTTCAGGAGGGTATGTACGGTTTGGGTGTTCCAAGTAAGACTTACAACATTCTGGCATCAGGTCGTCCTATTTTATTCTTTGGACCTAAAGGTAGTGAGATAGATTTGCTGATTCGTGAGGAAGGTATTGGCTATTGTGGATGGCCTGAAAAATGGGACAGAACAACCTTGATTGAAATGGGCCGAAAGGCAAGAGTTCTGGCTGAGAGTGAGTATTCTGAAAGTGTAATTTTGGATAAATTCTTGAAAGCTATATAATGGATAAATTATTGTTTACCGGTGGTACGGGTTTTCTTGGCAAGAATATCCGTCCGATATTGGACAAAATGTATGAGGTGACTACTTGCGGTATTACTCCTGATGATATGATTAAAACGAATCTGGCAAAGGAGGTTCCTCGACTGGAGCAACATTATGGTGTGGTATTGCATGCTTGTGGTAAGGCTCATGTCGTGCCTAATACTGAAGCAGAGAAACAGGCTTTTTTTGATGTGAACTATATCGGTACAGTTCATTTATGTAATGCACTTGAGAAGGTGGGTCCCCCTAAGGCTCTGGTTTTTATCAGTACTGTGGCTGTATATGGCTGTGAGTCTGGTGAGTTGATCACCGAAGAGCATCCGCTGGAAGGGGATACTCCATATGCTAAAAGTAAGATTTTAGCTGAGGAGTATCTGACTAAATGGTGTGGAATGCATAATGTAGTTCTCGGAATTCTTCGTCCTTCACTTCTTGCTGGCAAGGATGCTCCGGGTAATCTTGGTACTATGGTAAATGGTGTGAAGAAGGGATTTTACATGAATATTGCCGGAGGTAAGGTAATGAAGAGTATCTTGATGGCAGAAGATATTGCTCGTATCATGCCTGCTTTGGTTAAGAAAGGAGGCGTTTATAATGTGTGTGATACATTCCAACCGACTTTTGGTCAGATTAGCAAGTCGATAGCAGAGCAACTAGGCAAGAGTAAGCCTATCTGTATTCCAATGTGGATGGCCAAGTGTATGGCTTGGGCCGGTGATTTTTTAGGGACAAGAGCTCCTATCAACAGCTATAAATTAGAAAAGATGACCAAGAACCTCACTTTCAGTAATGAGAAAGCACGTAAGGAATTGGGTTGGGAACCGTTGGATGTATTAACGAATTATAAAATTTGAAGCGGAAGAAGAAACGAATTATTAGGTCTTATTTACTGTGTGTTACATAGAGATTTTTGAAAACTATGATTTTTTGAATATGCACATGAGTTATAAATAGAGATAAGATCATTCCGGATATATTCAGACAAAACTAATTCATATGAACTATATTATTATTTTTATTCTGCTTCTCATAGCAGAACTCTTCTATTTCCATATTGCGGATAAGTTTAACATCATCGACAAACCCAACGAACGCTCATCACACTCTACGATTGTATTGCGTGGTGGAGGTATAATTTTCTTAATTGGCATATGGATTTGGAGTGCATTCTTTGGATTTCAATATCCCTGGTTTTTGGCAGGCTTGACACTTGTAGCCGGCATTAGCTTTGTAGATGATATTCATTCATTGCCGGACTCTGTAAGATTAATAGCCCAGTTTGCAGCTGCCGCAATGGCATTCTATCAACTCGGCATATTGCATTGGTCAATGTGGTGGATAATATTACTGGCGCTAATCGTCTATGTCGGTGCCACGAATGTGATAAACTTCATGGATGGAATCAATGGTATCACAGCAGGCTACTCTTTGGCTGTATTGATACCGTTGGCACTGGTGAATATAAATGGTGTTTTTGTAGAACAGAGTTTGATCATATCAACGATTCTTGCTTCATTGGTGTTTTGTATTTTTAATTTCCGTCCGAAGGGTAAAGCGAAATGCTTTGCAGGGGATGTCGGCTCTATCGGTATTGCTTTTATTATACTGTTTTTGTTAGGTAATGTGATGATCAGGACAACGGATATTACTTGGCTGATATTCTTGTTAGTATATGGTGTGGATGGCTGTCTGACTATTGTACATCGTATTATGTTGCACGAGAACTTGGGCGAGGCACATCGTAAGCATGCTTATCAGATTATGGCTAATGAGTTGAAAGTGGGGCATGTAAAAGTTTCATTGCTGTATACGGTTATGCAGTTAGTGATTTCTCTTGGATTTATCTATCTTTGTCCCGATACGGTGTTTGCTCATTGGTTATATTTGGTGGGTGTATCAGCTGTATTGGCTATTGCTTACATATTGTTCATGAGAAAATACTATCATTTACATGAAGAATATCTCATATCATTGAAACAATAACGATTATGGAATTTAATAAGGAATTTTTAGACAAGCTATTTGAACAGGCCACAGAAAATCCTCGTTTGCGTCAGAACTTTGACCTACGCACTTCATCTGCCGATACCAGTCAACGTATGCTAAACGCATTGCTGCCAGAAACTAAAGTGCCCATTCATCGGCATGAAGATACTACCGAAACAGTAATCTGCCTGTGTGGCAGTTTGGACGAAGTAATTTATGAGGAAGTAGTTTCATATGAGAATGATACGAATGATTTTCAGAAGGGGATGAATGTGCAAGATGTAGTTCGTAAGGTGGAGTATCGAGAAGTACAGCGTATCCATCTCAATCCTACAGAAACCAAATATGGTTGTCAGATACCAAAGGGTGCATGGCATACTGTGGAAGTGATTGAACCATCTGTCATCTTTGAGGCTAAAGATGGAGCTTATGCTCGTTAGCGTCCAAAAATGCCGTATAGTATAACCGATAAAAAAGCTAGACCTTTGCTTTCGTTAAATCAAAATCCAAGTTTATGTATAGTTACAATGATTTTGAGCGTCTATTTTTGCGCTATAAATTGGAAGGTATCCCTGCTGGTGTTTCTATTGAGAAATTTTGTATGTCCAACCAAGTTCCTTATAACCTATTTGCCAAATGGTACACGGATACCCGCAAGAAGATAATTCCTGTTCAGGTTCTGGGTGCTCCCTCAACGGAGGCCGAAATGAAGGGAAGTCCTTCCCCAATCCCGGAACGAAAGCCGGAAGCGGATACTCTGCTTTCTTCGCATAGCGAACTTCGAATCTTGGTGGATATCCGTATGAGCAATGGTGTTCATATCAGTCAGAAAAATTTAAGCTACGCAGGTTTGAAAAGCTTAGTGGAGAAACTGGAGGGTTTATGTTGAATATTACAGGACTAAACCACTTTTTCTTTGTCCGTGATTTCCACGATATGCGCTGTAAATATGATAAGGTCCTATCCATCATCCATCAACAGTTGAACCGTGAACCGGAGGATGGTGATGTATTTATCGTGATGTCTAAAGATTTACGTTTGGTGCGTTTGTTCAGCTATGACCGACGGTCTTACAGTATGTTTGAGAAACGTTTCAGACCCGGCTACAAGTTTATGCAGGTAACCTATAATGGTGGTGAAAGTGTTTATTCAATCCATTGGCAGGATGTCATTCTCTTGTTAGAATCTCCTGTTATTAAAAAGTTGATAATCAAATAAATAACAAGAAAAAAGTATCGAAATTATTCTTTTATTTCATCGTTTTTTTGTATCTTTGAAGCAGCAAAGGTACTGAATATGAATGAGTTGGAAAGAATTAAACTGCTTTCTTCCGCACGGAAGTTGAAGGAACGGGAGGAGACTCCTGAACCTTTTGAAGACCCCTATTCAGATATGACCCCTGACGAAAAATCAAAAATGATAATCGCGCTGATGGCTTCCCGTGAGCGTGACGCTGAACGCATCCAACGGGACGAGGCCCGCATAGATGAACTGTTGTCCAAGGTTGATGAACTGTTGTCTTTGCAGAGATCGGCCATTGCAGCTGAAAAACAGCTGGACGATTATAAACAGATGAACATCAATCTGTTGTCTAAAATAACAGTTTTGGAAGAGCGTCTTAAAGTCCGTAATAAAAACCTTTATGATGGTAAGAGCCAAAAGGGAATCCGTAAAAAGAAGCGTGAGGTCGAAGAGGACCATACACGTGACAAGGATGATTTCGACGGCACTCCCCAATCCCTCGGCTCCTGCTTGCCACAATCTGGTGAGGCTCATGCGCAGGAAGAGGATTTTGAATCAAAATCAAAAGAAGCCCGTCTTTATCGTCAAGGACTTTCTTATCGCACTATGAGCGCTGACAATACGGTTTGTCATAATAGTGATATCCGCCAACTGCCGGCAGGTTCAAAAATCATCAAACGTTTCCGTAAATATGCCTATGAACAGGTAAGCAAGCTTGTCGAGCATGATTACGAGGTTATCCGCTATAAGACTTCGGACGGGAAAATTCATGAAGGCTATTTCCCTTTCAGTGGGCAGCCTGAAATCATTGACGTGGTTCCTGGAACGCACGCTTCCGGTTCTTTTCTGGCTTATCTTGCTTTCAACAAATATGTTCTGGATACCCCTCTTTATCGTGAAATGTACAGATTATCAGGTGAATCAATGCGTTTGAGCCGTATGAGTCTGACCAATTGGTTGGAGAAAGGCTCTACCCATTTCTGCGTTTTGATTGCTTATCTTAAGAATACTTGTTTGGAAAAGGATTCCATCGTGAACTGTGATGAGACCTGGTGCCGGGTAAAGCGTAAAGGCTGCTATAAGAAGAAATACATCTGGTGTCTGGTCAACAAACTGTCAAAAGTGGTTATCTATTGCTACGAGGATGGTTCCAGAGGACGTGATGCCTTGAAGCATATCTTGGGTGACAGCCAGGTGAAAGCTCTTCAGTCAGATGGCTACAATGTCTATCTGTATTTGGATGATCATATGGTCGATATAGAACATCTTTGTTGCATGGCCCATGCCCGTGCGAAGTTCAAGTATGCGTTGGATCAGGGTAATGATAAGGATGCGGCATTCATATTGGAATTGATCGGTGAGCTTTACAAGCTGGAACGCGAGTATGAAGAAGGGCAGTTGTCCCCCGAGCAGATAAAGCTTTGCCGGAATAACTTAAAGACCAAAGAAGTAATCATAAAGTTACGCAGTAAGCTTGACGTCTTGCTCAGTGACGGTCATCCGCCCCGCGGAGAGTTGATGGAGAAGGCAATAAATTATATGAATACTTTTTGGACTCAGCTGTTCGCCTACTTGAATGACGGCTCTTATTCCATCGACAATTCCATTGCCGAACGTTTTATCCGTCCCTTGGCCGGTGAGCGAAAGAACTCGTTATTCTTCGGAAGTGACAGGATGGCACACGTTTCAGCGGTATATCATACCATCATCTCAACCTGTAAGATGCAGGGTGTGTCTGTGCTTGATTATTTCAAGAGATTTTTCAGCGAAATTGTTAAAGGACGTAGGGATTATGAACATTTGTTACCCTTGACAATCGGACTGGAGTAATAACAAATATTAAAAATCAGTATCTTTTTTGACGTTATTTATGAG
>NZ_JADMOU010000025.1:0-84737 GCF_015558905.1 Bacteroides sp. D55t1_190419_B8 | reverse complement strand
TGCGTGCCAGTTCGGAGGCTAGTTGCTTTTGTTCTTTACCCTGGCGGATGCCGTCCTTGACATATTCAAGAACTTGGAAGTCGCTCATATTTTGAGCCATTAAGGGAGAACAAACTCCCAGTATCAAAAATAGAAAAAAAGTACGAAAAAGCGTTTGTATTTTCATCGATCAATTCAAATTAGAAAAATTAGCCCACATGAATGTCTGCAGATTCAACATAACCAATAGGCATATCTACACAGGCACAGCCAAGCATATTCAACCGAACTGCAATTTTACTTTTACCATCAACACTGACCAATTCACCAACCAGTCCAGTCAAAGGTCCTTTCACAACACGAACTTTTTCGCCACGTGCCAAAGGAGAGCTATTCATACAAATAGCTTCTTCTGAATAATCAAGCATAAAACGGAAACGAGCCATCTGTTCATCAGGAATCACTGCCGGAGTACTTTCTCCACGCATCACCATATAACGGCTCACTGTAGAAAAGCTTAGAACTTCTTTACGTTCAGATGGATCAGCATGAACAAATACCATCATTGGAAGAAGAACAGATTCAACCATCTTACGACGGTCGCTCCATTGATGAATTTCCTGCTGAACGGGAACAAAAGAATCAATTCCCATCTTAGATAAACGCTCGGCAACTTTCTTCTCGTGATGCATTCGAACGAGTGCTACATACCAGCGTTTTGAGTGTGCTACGCCTTCCCCTGTCCCACTACTAGGCCCGGCATTTACTGATTTCGGTTTTGTTAAAATCATATTTTTTTACCCCATGTTCATCTGTTACTTCTTAGGTAACGGACAATACATACACAAAACATACACTACTGGAAAAATAGAAATCACACACATGACAAAGGCGTAAAATATGGAAAAGCCTAATACTCAACTAGAAATAGTTGGGATCAGGCAATAAAAAGCATAGAGCATGAAAATAAAATTATTTCATGTTCGGATAGTTTTTTGCCCTATGTTTCAGATAAAACGAAAAAAAGTGGAGGAATATTTGTTTTCTATTTGTGTTTTTGTCTATCTTTGCGTCAATTTTAAATCCGTTACCTAAGAAGTAACACACATATTTTACTTCTAATTATCAACACTTTAAATACAAATCACTTACTAATATTGCAGTTCCTAACGTAAGATAAATTCCCTTTATTTACCTCTGTACGTTCTTTAAGCCCGAAGCCTTTTAAATAGATTTGTGTGGTTTTTATAGATTTGTGTCCCAATGATTCACTAATCATTTCAATCGATACTCCCCGATACTTCGCGGTCGTTGCCCAAGAATGGCGAAGTGTGTAAGAAGTGACAGGAGACTTCAAACGTAAAGCTCTCGCTAAGTCCTTTAAACGGTTGTTGAATCGACGAAGGGCAGACTGGTATTCCCGATAAGCTCTTTCATCCGTCCTTTTTTTATCGCTACGAAGAATATCAAACAGATAATCCGGAGAATCAGGATGAGAATCCTGGTTACTACGAAGCCGGTTAATCATTTCCTTTGCAGTATCAAGTATTTCCACACTCATCGGAGTTTTAGTCTTGATACGGTTATACCGTAACACATTCTGATCTAAAGCTGATTTCTCCAGATGAGCTAAATCCGCGAATGACATTCCACAGAATTGAAACATCAGGGCAGCAATAGCCTGCGTTCGACGCAAACGCTCCGATTTGGGATCCTCATACAGAAGTCTACGTAATTCACCGATAGGCAAAGCTTTCTTTTGGCGAACATCTACTCCCGTATAAACATCATGAAACAACCGAGGCACATAAGGTGCACTACCCGCTTCTACTCCCCGGTTATAAATACTACGAAGCATACGCATATACGTAGAAATCGTATTAGGCTTCAAACCACACTCATAAAGATACTGCCCGTAACGTCGTAAACGTTCGCGGGTGACCTGTCTGAACGACACATTGGACGTGCCACAAAATTTGCTAAAAGAGAAAATAGCATTCTTATAGACATGCGCTGTAGAATGCCTCCCTTCCTTCCGCAAACGACCGATGTAGAACTCTGCACATCGGCTAAATCCATTTTTGTTCATCATTTGCATCACTAGTTATTTTATATATATACCATTTGGCAAGCGGCAAAAAAACAAATCTTTTTGCATACCTGGCACACGCTTACCAAATGTAGACTTATTTTTTCAGCATTATTAACTTTGTTAAAATTAGCAAATTATGGCTAGTAAAAAAACAACTCACAGAGAGTCTAAAACACAAGTAGAAAACGGTGCTCAAAACCTGAAAAAAGAGGGAAGAGCACATCAGAAAGGGGAAATCATCAGAAGAGTCAAACGGGAACAGTTGGAAGAGGAAAAAAGACAGGCGAAAGAGAAAGTATCAAGCACCAGGAAAGTATATCATTGCTGCGCTGACGAATAAACGGTAAGAGAATTAAAAAATATCCGGATGCCCACAAAAGGACACCCGGATATCACTCTCTTTTTACCTTCTGACTAATTACCTTTCTGAATAGTTTGCCAGATTGTAACATACCGGCTTAGTGCTATTACCTACACGGTAGATACCGAACTTGAAGTAATAACCATCATCGTCGTTACGTCCAATCATGATTTTTTCATTGTCTACAATGTGTTTACTAACCTTTTTCCCCTTTTCCTGATAGTCCATCTGCACATCGAGCATGCCCGGTTTTACAATCGTTTCCGCCTCTTTGCCATAAACTGTCCAGTCAATATGAATGCGGAATGTAATCCAGCAGTCTTTCGGAAAATCGGCATAAGGCATTTTGTAAGCAATGGTCGATGCTTTATAGTCTGATGTTACAGGTTTCATAATCGGTGTTTTTTCGGGATTTGCGTTGCAACGGTCGTCTTTATCCGTCAGCCACTTACGGTCGGAATTTGCTTTGATATAGAACCATCCGCCGGAGAACCCGAACGCCAATGGAGGATAGCCTCCTTGTTCCACGAGCCATCCGTTAGCCTTTCCGGCCTGATATACAGGATTTCCTTGCTTGTCTTTTAACGGGTTACCTTGTTTATCCAGCTTGGCAACTTTCTCGTGCCCTTCATTCTTTTTGAAAATCGTAGTCTTTTCCAGTTCAACGAACTCGTCAATCGTCAGTTTTTTCACTTCACCCTGTGGAGTCTGTACCAATGTACGATCCGGCATTCCATGCCATTGAGCAAAAATTGTCGAGACATCACTACCCAATGAAGAAGGAATATATACGGAAAACTCATAGTCGCGGGAAGCTCCTTGCGGACAAATGCCTTTCCCATGATGATATACGGTTTTAGTGATCTGCGCTTTCTGATAAACATCGGCAGGCAGACCTTTGAAATCATCGGAAGTTGCATAACAATAAGAGAATTCCGCACGCCCTTTTGTTTCCCCTTTGGCATATCCTGACAGGGTGTTATCATCTTCCTTCAATTCAAAACGATAAGAAGGCTTACCATTGAACAGACGTGTAAAGTCGCGTTGAATTGCATGAGACTTTTTCGTCCCTACTGCTACCCAGCAATCGTCTATAATTTGATTGACGCGTGCCGAATCCGCCTGCACATTTACCCGTTCGGTAAGCGGAACCAATGTTTGTGTATCTTTGGTTTGAGCGGTCAGTGCCGTACATCCTACTGCTACCACACAGATAGCAAAAATGTTTTTCTTCATTCTATTCGGTATTAAGTTTGTTGACGGTGCAAAAATACGAAAGGCAACCCCATCGGCTGCCTTTCTTTTGTCTCAAATGTTTTCACATTTGTGCAATTTTACTGTCAACACCCGCCTACAAGCCTAATTGGGCGCTTCGTCGTTATAATCTTCTTCAAGCATATCCACTTTCTGTATACTCATTTTTCCATCAGCGGTGACCGTTATGGAAAGCGGCATATATAAATCTGTCTGCGGATAACAAACACTCGCAGCGTAGACAATTCCCTGCGGAGTAGTCTTGTCATACACAATGCCTTCCAATATGGACTTAGACAGGAAGTTCGCATCAACTACCGATGAAAAATCATTCTTGGTAAAGGTCTTGTTCAACACGGTTTCGTTACCACGCGTCAGGTGCAACACTATTTTATTGTCGACATAAGTATCTCCCATCTCGTTTGTCACATGGGGCAGATTTTCATCCGGAGTACGCGAAACGAGGGAATGATAATCTTTTCCCTTAAACTTAAAGTCGGTTTCGCTCTTAGACGTCTGCATACGCTGCAATCCGTGAGCATCCACACTATCCATCATTGCCAGTGTCGACTTATTATCTGAAGATCCTTTTTTACCGCCACATGCACTCACAGCCACTGCCAACGGCAATAAAAGCCAATAAATTAGTTTTCTCATATGTAAGTTTTCTGTTTATAAATAGATAGCAAAGGAACAAAAAGAGCGGGATATTTACAAGTGTAACCGACATTTTTCCTACATTTGCAAGAAAGAAGGAATACTTTTACAACAATTACAGATTTAAAAACCTGCAAACCTAACACCATGCGCGAACGAATTACAACAATTCTTTTTCTCATCCTTGTCTACTGTACCAGTGGCAATGTATATGGGCAAAAAGTAAATTATCAGCAATTCGACAACATCTATCTCGGGACTGAAGCTTCGGTGATCAGTTGCTTCCTGCAAGATAGCGAGGGACTGATATGGGTGGGTTCCAACAAGGGGTTATTCAGTTATGACGGTTATTCCACACAACAGCATTTCACGTATGGAGAACGCACTAACACACGTATCTACTGCGGTATTATAGCAGACAATACTTATTTATATCTGGGAACAGATAACGGGATTCTTATTTACAACTATCGAACAGACCAATATGAGCAACCGGATACTGATTTTCCAACGGATGTCCGTACCATGGTGCTTCAGGGAGATACGTTGTGGATAGGTTCGTTGAACGGATTATATACTTATCAGTTAAAAAGCCGTCAACTGAATCACTTCGATAGCAAACAGAGTGGGTTGTCTCATAACACCATCTATTCCATCATTCAGACAAAGGACAATCAAATTTATATAGGTACTTACAACGGATTATGCCGCTATGTACAGGCAAGTGGAAAATTTGAAAACATCCTTTTGCCTGTTAACCGGGGAGGCAGCAATTTGTTTGTCAATTCTCTGTTGGAAGACACCACCCGACAATGTATCTGGATCGGGATGGAAGGTTATCTCTTCCAATACAATCCCACTACAGGAGAGATGAAGGCGATAGAGGTATTTCATAACAACTCCATCAAATCACTGGCACTGGACGGAGATGAAAATTTGCTGGCAGGTACAGACAACGGGCTTTATGTATACCAGAATGACAAAGAGCCTTTGCAGCATATCATTCACGATTCACGCAATATCCAGTCACTAACCAACAATATTATCTGGAACATATTCTCGGATCAGGAACATAATATCTGGCTGGGAACAGATTATGGCATTTCCCTGTCACGCTATAACAGTGCGCTGCAATTTGTACCGATTTCTCAAATCACAGGTACGGGAGACGGGAATCAGTTCTATTCCCTGTTCCGGGACTCCAAAGGATTCTATTGGTTCGGAGGTACAAACGGAGTGATCCGGTTCACCCATCCTGCAGGCAATAAACACGATGCTATCTGGTATAGAATGGGAGATAAAAAACATCCGTTATCCCACAACCGGATACGGCACATCTACGAGGATAGAGAACAGCAGTTATGGATAGCCACAGACGGAAGTATCAACCGCTATGACTATAATACCCATCAATTTGTACACTACAACATCGTAGACAGTACAGGAACTTATAATACCAACTGGGCTTATTACCTGTTTGAAGATACTGACGGGAAACTTTGGATCGCCACCTGTCTCGGAGGTATCTTTGTTGTGGACAAACATAAACTGATACAATCTGCCGGAAAATCGTATGTGGCCGATCAAAATTATTCCATTCATAATGGGCTGTCGGGGATGTTCATTAATCAGATTGTCCCTGATGCGGAAGGTAATGTATGGGTATTGTTATACAACAGCAAAGGGATAGACAAAATCAATGCCCGTACGCGACAAGTGACAAAGCTGTTTGCCGATGAATTAAGTGGCGAGAAGAGCCCGAACTACCTTTTACGGGATGAAGACGGCATGCTTTGGGTAGGATTTCACGGAGGAGTGATGCGTATCAATCCCAAAGACTCGAGTCAGCAAAGTATCTCTTTCGGCAATTTCAGCAATAACGAGATTCTGTCTATGACCTCTGTAAAAGAACACATCTGGGTTTCCACCACTAACGGACTTTGGATCATCGACCGGAGAACAATGGATGCCCGCCAGCAAAGCCTGACGGATAAACGTTTCACCAGTCTCATGTTTGATCCGGAAGATGGAAATATCTATCTGGGGGGTGCAGATGGGTTCGGCATATCCCGTCCCGAAATACAAGCCATGAGTCAGCCGGAACACTCCATTTTACTGACTGCCTTATATATCAACAATCAACTGATGTCTCCGCATACCGGAGAGAATATTCCCAACATCCGCTATACCGATGCTATCGAACTAAAATACGACCAGAACAACCTGGCTTTCGAACTTTCAGACCTCCCCTACTCGCTGGAAGAAAAACATGAATTCGTCTATCGGCTGGAAGGTATGGACAAAGAATGGAATTTCCTGCAATCCAACACGAATCGCATTACGTACAGTAATCTGGGTTATGGGGATTATCAGCTGGTAATCAGCAAAGTAGAAAAGAGCGGTTCTCCTTCCGAGCATCCATATATCCTGAATATTAAAATTCTCCCTCCATGGTATTACACACTTTGGGCAAAGATAGTCTACATTCTTTTATTCTTGAGCCTCATTGCCTGGGTTATCAATTTCTTCCGTGTCAAGAATCGTCTGAAAATGGAACGGATGGAAAAAGAGAAGATTCTGGAGCAATCACGCCAGAAAATGGCTTTCTTTACCAATTTGTCAAATGAATTAAAGACACCGCTTAGCCGGATTATCGCTCCTGTCAGTCAATTGCTCCCCGTTGCAGAAGAAGTGCATGAGAAACAGACACTGGAGGAGGTGCAGCGTAATGCAATGAAAATAAACTCATTGATTCATCAGGTATTAAACTTCAACCGGATAGAGGATAATAAAGATTCGCTGCTGATTTTGTCGCGCATCGAACTTGTGTCATTCAGCCATAGCCTGTTTTCTGTCTATGAGGAAAACAAACGGATCACATTCCATTTCGAAACGAATAAAGCCAAGATTTATGCTGATATGGATGCCATCAAACTTGGAGTGATTTTAGATAATCTGCTTTCAAATGCCGTCAAATTCACCCCGGATGGCGGAAGCGTCCGTCTGTCTCTTTTCTATCGTGAAGAAACGGAATTGTTGGATATTTGTGTTTCAGATACAGGAACCGGAATCCCGCAACAAGATATTCCCTATATCTTCCAGCGTTTTTTCCAGTCTCCACATTCCGGCAATAAGGAAGGTACGGGTATCGGACTTTATCTGGTCAAGACTTACACGGAGCTTCATGGCGGTCACATCAGCGGAGTCACCTCGGACGAAGGAAAAGGAACTTCCATTGGCCTGAATATTCCAGTTATCGCTGTAGAGAAAGAAGAGATTCCGGCAACACTGGTGAAAAAGCAGTTGGAATCGTTGCCTGTGCTTAAACCAATCGAAGCTGAATCGCAAGATGAGAAATTTCTGTCGAACATTATCCGCCTGATTGAGGACCATCTTTCTGAATCAGAATTGAATGTGAACGCACTTTGTGAATTATCCGGTATCAGCAATAAGCAGATTTACCGGAAAATCAAACAACTGACCGGAATGTCTCCAGTAGAATACATCAAGTCGATCCGTATGAAAAAGGCGGCCATGTTATTGCAACAAAAGAAATTTACCATTGCCGAAGTGATGTATATGGTAGGCTTTTCCAATCATTCTTATTTCTCCAAATGTTTTCAGGCAGAATTCGGAAAAACGCCACGTCAGTACCTTAATGAAGACCTGTAGAGGCATTTTGGGGCATTTCGTCCTATTTTTATCCTTATATGTCCAATCTGTGCTTTTATTGAAATGACCAATAAATTACTTTTGTTGCTGTCAATAAACCGATAAATTTGATAGCATGAAAAGACTGTTGATCCTTACCTTTATTTGTTTGATATCTGCCTTTGTCAAAGTGCAGGGCAAATCATCCTCTACACCTATTATATATATAGATGGAAATGGGGTGATGCGTTGGAGTGACACCCGCCGGGAGGCTTCCTTTTTCGGTGTTAATTATACGCTGCCTTTCGCCCATGCTTACCGTGCCATTGGATATTTGGGACTGGACCGCAAAGCTGCCATAGATAAAGATGTATATCATATCTCCCGTCTGGGACTGAATGCTTACCGTATTCATTTATGGGATGTGGAACTGACAGACGGACAAGGAAATCTCCTCGAAAACGAGCATCTCGACCTGATGGACTATCTGATTGCCAAACTCAAAGAGCGCAATATTCATATTGTGATTACCGCACAGACCAACTTCGGGAACGGATATCCCGAACGAAACATACAGACGGGCGGTTTCTCCTATCAATATGATAAATGCGATATGCACTCCCATCCGGAAGCTATCGTTGCACAAGAAACCTATCTTCATGGTTTGGTGAAGCACGTCAATCCATATACGGGGTTAGCCTACAAAGACGACCCTTCCATCGTAGGATTCGAGATCAATAATGAACCTTGTCATTCCGGTACGAAGAAAGAGGTAAAAGCCTATATCAACCGGATGCTCAAAGCGATCAATAAAACAGGAAACCGCAAACCTGTATTCTATAATGTAAGCCACAACGAATATGTAGTAGAGGCTTATTATGAAACTGCCATTCAGGGAACTACTTATCAATGGTATCCCATCGGACTAGTATCCGGACAGACACAGCAGGGAAATTTCCTTCCATCTATAGACCGCTATGATATTCCCTTTTCCGATAAAGTGAAAGGATTCGATAAGAAAACACGGATGGTATATGAGTTCGATCCGGCAGATATCATGTATTCTTATATGTATCCGGCCATGGTACGTACTTTCCGTACAGCAGGCTTCCAATGGATTACCCAGTTTGCGTATGATCCGATGGATATCGCTTATGCCAATACGGAATATCAGACTCATTTCTTGAATCTTGCCTATACGCCTCATAAAGCTATCAGTATGAAGATAGCCGCCGAAGCTGCACGCAGTCTGAAAAGAGGTGAATCATACGGCAGTTATCCACAGGACACTTTATTTGGTGACGGTTTTCGTGTCAGTTATACAGAGGACTTGAGCGAATTTAATAATGGAAAGAAATTCTATTATTCCAATCATACCGACACCCAGCCCAAAGATGCGTCACAACTTGTTTCCATTGCCGGTTGTGGCAGTTCTCCGATTATTCGTTATGAGGGAACAGGTGCTTATTTCATGGATTGCCTCGAACCGGGAGTCTGGAGACTGGAAGTGATGCCGGACGCGGTAGTAGTGAACGATCCGTTTGCCAAACCGTCACTTGATAAAGAAGTGGTTACCATCGCTTATGGTGCTTGGGACATGGCTCTGCAAATACCTGATTTAGGAATGGAATTTACCTTTACGGCCCTCAATCAAGGAAATCAGCAGAAAGGAGATGTGACAGACGGGATTATCCGCGGACTTTGTCCGGGTACCTATCTGCTGAAACGTAAAAACTGTACGCCCAAACAGAACTGGCAGGCAGACTCTCAATGGAATTCCATCCGCATCGGAGAATATGTGGCTCCTACTCCACGTGTGACGGATTATAAAGTCGTTCATACTCCATCGGAAACCACTGAAGCAAATAAGGATTTAACGATTAGTGCACAGGTGGTAGGAACCGAATTCCCGGATTCTGTGATTATCTACACCGATAAGATATCTTTTTGGAATGAGCACAATCCATATATCAAGATGAAACGTACAGGCGGATATACCTATCAGGCAACGATACCCGCTACAGAAATAAAGGATGATTGTTTCAGGTATAACATCATCGTATGCCGGGGCAACAGCACTCGCACTTATCCCACAGGAAATTCCGGTTACAGGAATTCATCATCGGGAATAAAGGGAAATCCACTGGACTGGAATTATACTTCCGGAGCCTATTGGACTACTCGTGTTGTTGCCCCAGATAGTGCGATACCACTATTGACTATTACGGACGCAGATAGCCGGATAGAAGCATACACGCTTCCCGAATGGAATGATCTCCAACGTACTTTGGTTGATTCTTCTCCGGTGGAAAAACCTTTGCTCCGGTTCCGGTTTACTCCTAAAGGAGAAAATCCGCACTATTTCCTCCGCACGTTCGTAAAGAACCTGATTGAAGAAAGAAAAGAAAGAGTAAAGGATTGTAGCGTTCTCTGTATCCGGGTAAATCGCACGAAAGCACTTCCGGAAGGATTCAGTGCCGGTTTCGTAACGTCAGACGGATATACTTATAAAAGCCCTTGTCCTGCTCCATCATCGGAGGGAATCATACGGATACCGTTGAAAGATTTACGCCAGACAGACACGGCATTGTTGCCGGTAGCTTATCCGACATTCTTGAAACAGTATTTCCATCCGGAAACGGAAATCGCATTTTTACCGGAAAGGATTGAGAAGTTGGAGCTATCAATGTCAGGAAACAAGAAAGGTTTAGTTGAGATTGAACTAGGAAATATCTGGCTGGAATAATCGTTCTTAAAGTTCCCCGGTGTCGAAGCCTTCGTTCCTCGGTGAGGAAAGGGTCGTTCATCGGTGAGGAACAAGGTCTTCCTCGGTGAGGAACGAATCTTCCGTCTGAGCCACGTTTGAAGCCTTCTGAAAGGGGGTAGCAAACGGAAGAGACAGAAAGAGAAAAGCCGCTGATTTTTAAATAAAAAGTAAAAATAAATCTATTATCAATAACACAGTAATTATGAACAGGAATATCTTAAATCTACGCCATCTGACTGTACTACTTATGTTATGTACAGCCTTTTTAGGAGGCATCATTCCTGCCTTCGCCCAACAAGGAGGCAAGAAAATCACCGGACAAGTGATTGACGAGAACAAGGAACCGATGATCGGAGTAAGTATCCTCATTGTCGGTACTTCTACCGGAACAGTGACCGATTTCGACGGTAATTATACACTCAATGTGCCACAGGGCAGCAAAGAGTTGCAATTCTCTTATGTAGGATATGAAACAAAAGTAGTACCTGTTCCTGCCAACAGTACTACTTTGAATGTCCAGCTGAAAAGTGATTCACAGGTATTGAGCGACGTTGTAGTAATCGGCTATGGTACGCAGCGTAAAAGCGACCTGACAGGTTCGGTGACTAACGTCAGCAGCAAGGATTTCAACCTGGGATTGGTCAGCTCTCCCGAGCAACTGATTAATGGTAAGATTTCCGGTGTGCAAATCATGTCCAACAGTGGTTCTCCTACTGCGGGAAGTACGATCCGTGTGCGTGGTGGTGCTTCACTGAACGCTAGTAATGACCCTTTGATCGTACTGGACGGCGTTCCTTTGGAACAGGGAGGCATCAGCGGTAATGACGGAAACTTCCTTAGCCTCATCAACCCGAACGATATTGAAAGTATGACCATTCTGAAAGATGCTTCTTCGACTGCCATTTACGGTTCGCGTGCATCCAACGGAGTTATTCTGATTACTACCAAGAAAGGAAGTTCGGATAAACTGAAGATTACATTCAGTACGACAAATTCCATCCAGACACGTACTAAGCTGGCTGATATGCTAAGTTATGGCCAATTTGTCAACACCATCCGTACGCAAGGAACGACTGCCCAACAATCTCTACTCGGCACAGCCCATACGGACTGGAATGATGAAATCTATCAGAATGCTTTCGGTACGGATAATAATCTTAGTATTTCCGGAAAAATTGCTAAAAACTGGCCATTTCGTATATCAGTAGGTTATTACAATCAAAGTGGTTTATTACGCACAGACAACGCAGAACGCTACACGGGAAGCATCATGGTAACCCCCTCTTTCTTCAAAGACCACTTGAAACTGAATATTAATGCGAAAGGGTCTATTAATAACAATACATTTGGTAACACGAATGCTATCTGGGCAGCTTCTACAATGAACCCAACCATCCCCGTTTATTCAGGACTGGATACTTTTGGAGGATACACGGAAGCAATAGACAATACAGGTGCACCAGCCAACGGTGCTGTAATGAACCCGGTAGGACTTATCAAAATGAATGATTCCCAAAGTAACGTAAGACGTTTCATCGGAAATATCGATGCGGACTATCGTGTTCATTTCTTCCCCGACTTAAAGCTGCACGCTACATTAGGTTACGACTATGCACAAGGTAAGGGAAGTGTATATGTTCCGGCAGAAGCTGCACAGAATTACACCACTTCCGGTCTGGATTACAGCTACGGTCCGCAGAAGAAAGAAAATCGCCTGCTGACTTTGTATGCCAACTACAACAAATTGGTAGAATCGATTAAAAGTAGTTTTGACGTAACAGCCGGTTACGATTATCAGTACTGGAAAGCTACGACTCCTCTTTACTACGAAATGAACACGCTGGGAGAAATACAAAAGACTTCAAAGGCTAAAGACGAACGCCATGTACTACTTTCATACTACGGTCGTCTGAATTATTCGTTCGATTCACGTTATATGTTAACCACCACCATCCGCCGGGACGCTACTTCACGCTTTGCCAAGAATGTACGTTGGGGTACTTTCCCCTCTGTAGCCTTGGGATGGAGAGTGACGGAAGAATCTTTCCTGAAAGATAATAAGGTATTGAGCAATCTGAAAATTCGTGCCAGTTACGGTGTGACCGGACAACAGGACGGTATTGGTAACTACAATTATCTACCTATCTATACTCAAAGCCAAAATGGTGCGGAAGGTATCATGGGAAATGAATATATTCATACGTACCGTCCCAGCTCTTACGTCCCTGACTTGAAATGGGAAACCACTACTTCATGGAATATAGGATTCGACTTCGGCTTTCTGGAAGACCGTATTACCGGTAGCTTTGACTACTACACTCGCCAAACTAAAGATTTGATTGCAACAGTTCCCGCCGCAGCAGGTACCACCTTCGACCGTAACATCACCACCAATGTGGGAAATGTGGACAGTCAGGGTATTGAATTCAGCGTAAATGCAACTCCTGTACAGACAGAAGACTGGAACTGGGATGTCAGCTTCAACATGACTTGGCAAAAGATGAAGGTAAAAAATCTGTCTTTATCTGCCGGAGCTGTCGCTACAAATACTTCAGTAGGTCCATATATCGACAGTTACCAAGTACAAACGTTAAGTGAGGGATACGCCCCTTATATGTTCTACGTTTATCATCAACTCTATGATGAAAAAACAGGAAAACCGGTAGAAGGTGCCTATCTTGATGTGAATGGAGACGGACAAATCAACTCTTCCGATTTATATCGTTACCACTCTCCCGCTCCGGATTACATTCTCGGTTTCAGTACTTCACTGCGCTGGAAAAAATGGACTTTGAGTACAAGCTTGCGTGCAAACATCGGCAACTATGTCTATAATGCCATGGCTATGAATGCCGGAGCCTGGGAAACAGTAAGCTACAACTCCTATCAATTGAATAACCTGTCTACAAGTTATCTGAAAACCGGATTCCAGACCCGTCAGTACTTGTCCGACTATTATGTAGAAAATGCTTCTTTCCTGAAAATGGATAATCTATCGTTGAACTATAATTTCGGTCAAATCTGCAAAGGATGTAGCCTGAATGTGAGTGCTATGGTTCAGAATGTATTCTGTATCACCAAGTACAGCGGTGTCGACCCGGAGGTTCCTAATGGTGTGGATAATTCCTTCTATCCACGTCCGCGCACCTTCTCACTGAATGTAGGTTTCAACTTCTAACTATTTAAAAACAAGCGAATCATGAAAAAGATATTATATACAGCCTTCTATTTTTGCAGTGCATTATTGCTGAACTCCTGCATAGGCGACTTAGACCAATATCCGCATGAAGACGAAACATCTTCTACGATATATACCAATGCTGAAAACTATAAAGCCGTTTTAGGTAAGATATATGCTGCCATGGTGACCACCGGACAGGAAAAAGGGGGTGATCCGGACTTGAGCAGTAACAGTGGACAGGATTATATACGTTGCTTCTTCAACCTGCAGGAATGTGGAACAGACGAGGTGGCCTCTACCTGGTTGTCGGGTGATAATGTGAGCGGATTGACTTATTTAAGTTGGGATGCTAATGATCCTTGGGTATCGGACATGTACTATCGGATTTATTATAACATAGCATTATGCAATGAATTTCTCCGTAACGCAACCGATGAAAAGCTGGCAGAATTTAGCGAACAGGATCAAACTGAAATCCGCCATTACCGGGCTGAAGCTCGTTTCATGCGTGCTTTATTCTACTACCATGCAATGGACTTATTCCGTAATATCCCGTTCATAACAGAGAATGACCCGACTGTCGGTTATCTGCCTCCACGTTATACGTCTGCACAAATTTTCAGTTATATAGAATCTGAATTAAATGCCATTACAAATGATATGCTTAGCAAAGGGAATTGTCCTTATGGACGTGCTTCACAAGGAGCCGCCTACACATTGCTTGCCAAACTTTATCTGAACGCAGAGGTGTATATTGAAACGTCGAAGTATACAGAATGTATCGCTGCCTGTCAACAGGCTATCGCACAGGGATATTCATTGGAAGATGACTACAGCAAACTATTCAATGCGGATAATGATAAGCGTACTGCCAACGAAATTATATTCACCTTACCTGTGGACGCCACACATACCGTATCTTGGGGTTCTTCCACATATATTGTCTGTGGTGCCGTAAGCAATACTTCCGACAAACAGATTCCTGAAAATTATGGTGTGAAAAGCGGTTGGGGAATGTTCCGTGTACGCGGAGAAATTCCGGCCTTATTTAGTGGAACTGATGATAAGCGCTATATGTTCTTCACTGACGGACAAACACAATACCTGGATGTGATAGATAATCAGGCAAACGGATATTTTGTAGAAAAATGGACTAACCTGACAGATGCCGGAGCAACCGCTTCCAACACTGCAGATGGTGGTGTAAATACAGATTATCCTTTATTCCGTTTGGCAGACATATATCTGATGATGGCGGAAGCTGTGGTACGTGGCGGAACGGGTAGTGATAAAGGAACCGTATTGGGATATATCAATAAGCTGCAAGAACGTGCTTATGGCGACGACTCTCATAATAAAGCGGAAGCCGACCTGACACTGGACTTTATCCTGAAAGAACGTGCCCGTGAACTTTATTGGGAAGGATACCGTCGTACCGACTTAATCCGTTTCGGGATGTTCACTACCGACAAATATCTGTGGCAATGGAAAGGTGGTGAAAAAGGTGGCGTAGCTGTAAATAGCAAGTATAATATCTATCCGATACCGGCTACCGAACTGACGGCTAATCCCAATTTATATAATGAAAATTATTAATCATCCTCTAATACAAACGATATATGAAAACAATAAATAGTCTGTTCCTTTCATTGGCGGCTCTCTTTATATTGAGTGCCTGTGAAGATGACGCAGATAAATATTATTTATCGAGCCTGACAGAAAATGAATTGATAGCTTCTACAAACAACATTGTATTGACGGAAGATATCGCACAAAAAAATGTTCTGTCACTGGCATGGACCGACCGGACATTGGCTATCAACAATCCGGATTTCAAACCAACCAACTTATTGAAAACAAGTATACAGGTTGCATTAAACGAAGATTTCTCCGGAACGATCGTTGAGTCTACCGAAACCTCTCTTTCCAAGACTTACAATGGAGCTGAATTAAATATTGTCACCAATAATCTGGGGGGTGAAGCCAATGTAGCCACTAAATTCTATTTCAGACTGAAAGGAACAACGGGAAACAACATCGAACCGGCATATAGCAATGTGGAAGTAATCACCATCACTCCTTATGAACTGGATATGCGTTTTGCCAGCATGCTGGATCAAAACGGCACAGACACCGGTATGAGTTTATTTTCAGTAAATACAGATGGTGTATACAAAGGATTTGTAGGAGTAAATGCCTGGTACAACTTCCTGATTAAAGAAGCCAACGGAACGATCTGGAGAAATGACAACGAAACCGGAATGCCGTTCCTACTAACTACAGCAGGGGATTGGAAATGTTGGTTCCCAGGAGTTGGAGGTTGCTATTATATCACAATTGACACGAATAATAAGCAATGGAACGGAATACAAATACCAACATTGAACGTCAGTGGAGATATCGATGCAACAATGGAATTTAACCAAACGAGCAGAAAATGGACAGCTACATTCAATGCTAATGCAGCCGGAAGTATGACTATCCAAATCAGTGGAACGGGGAAATTATACGATCATACATGCGCCAATCCGAATGATAACGGTGGATACGACATTGATGACACGAAGGCTAAAGATACTCCTATGGCATTCAGCGGCAGCAGCACAGCGTTAAATCTCGGAGAAACAGCCGGAGACATAACAGTTAATGTGCCACAGGCAGGAGAGTGTACGCTTTCTATCGATCTAAGTAACCCTCAACAATGGACTGTATCAGTAGAAGAAGGTTCTGCAGAACCGGAGCCGGAACCGGAAGAGGGACAATATTTGTATTTACCGGGAATTGGCCAAGGTAGCGACTGGACATACGATCATAAAATTGAAGTGTACTATAAGGAAGAACAAAAATATGCAGGTATAGTGGATGTCAACTCACAATGGGGAAGTTATGCAATGACCCTGTTCTCATCAGGAGATGCATGGGACACCAGTAAAATGTACACCATCGCCAATGATGATTCGGAAAGTACGGCAGAAAATGGAACTCTTGTAAATGAAAGTGCAAAGAATATTCCTGCACCTGCTGCCGGTCTTTATCTGTTTGACGTTTCATTAAAAGAGCTGACTTATAAAACTTATGCAGTTGGAAATAACATCTATTGTTATTATGGAATAGAGGGGGATAACAATTTATATCCTATCGCCACAACAGGAACTGCCGGAGAATATTCGGGAACGATTACGTTATCACAAGATTCTAACTGGGGAATCAAGTTTTATATAAAAGATGACTGGACCGGAGCGTATGGAGGAAGCAATGGAAAACTATATTATAACAGTAACGAGGGTATCCCATTGACTGCCGGAACTTATACTATCACAGTCAATCTGATAGACGGCACTTATTCCGCTTCTAATAAATAACCTTTAGATAACAGTATATAATTATGAAACGATTCAAAAATATATTGATGGCTTCCGCACTACTGTGCGGAGCCTTCTTCACAGCCTGTGACGACAATGATGATAAACCGGTATTTCCGGAAAATCAAGATCAAGCCTATGACATGTCCGGTTTTGCCAAAGGAGCCGATGTCAGTTGGTTGACAGAAATGGAAAAGGAAGGTTACAAATTCTATGATGCTGAAGGAAACGGACATGAATGTATGTCACTACTCCGAGATCTGGGCATGAATGCCATCCGTCTACGTGTATGGGTAAATCCCGATCAGGGATGGTCGGAAGAGGAAGGTTTCTTTAATCCGGGAGGATGGTGTGATAAAGACGATGTAGTGACTAAGGCATGGCGCGCCCACAACTTAGGCTACCGTATTATGATTGATTTCCATTATAGTGATATTTGGGCGGATCCGGGACGGCAAGAGAAACCGGCAGCTTGGGCCGACCTATACTTTGATGAATTAAAACAAGCAGTAGCCGACCATACCACTGAAGTATTAAGTGCAATCAAAGCAAGAGGCATCGATGTGGAATGGGTGCAGGTGGGCAACGAGACACGTACAGGCATGTTAAAACCCGACGGAGCTGCTAGCAGCGGAAAAACTGCCAACTTCGCTCAACTGGTAACAGCAGGATACGATGCCGTTAAAACAATCTATCCGGAAGCTAAAGTTATCGTACATATTGATCAGGGCAATAATCCCAATCGATATATCTGGCTGTTTGACGGTCTGAAAGCTGATGGGGGAAAATGGGATGTAATCGGTATGTCTCTTTATCCGGAACCGGATACCGAAGACTGGCGACAATTAAACAATGATTGTATTGCTAATATGAAAAGCCTGATTGAACGGTATCATACACCTGTCATGATGTGTGAGCTTGGTATTTACTGGAATTATGAAGAAGCTGAAGAGTTTTTTACCGATTTCATGACTAAAGCTAAAGAAATAGATCAATGCCTCGGTGTTTTCACTTGGGAACCTCAAAGTTACGGTGGTTGGAAAGGCTATCACAAAGGCTTGTTTGACGATACCGGTAAACCCACTAACGCATTTAATGCTTTCAAGAGATAAGATTATTGAATCATTTTTTATAACTTTACCCCGAATCCAAAATATTTTATACCTGAAAAGCAAAAATGAACATGAAACACCAAAAACAGTTATTAGCTGTACTTTTGATGGGCACCGCTTGCACATTGCAAGCGCAACGCAGTGAGACGCTGCTCGAGAAAAACTGGAAATTCAGTAAAGGAGATTTTAAAGAGGCTAGCCAGCCGGAGTTTAATGACACAAAATGGGAGTCGGTTGTTATTCCACATGACTGGGCGATTTTCGGTCCATTCGATATGAATAATGACCTGCAGAATGTAGCTGTGACACAGAACTTCGAGAAAAAGGCTTCCTTGAAAACAGGACGTACCGGTGGGCTCCCTTATGTAGGCACCGGATGGTATCGAACCAGTTTTGATGCTCCTGCCGATAAGGAGGTGACACTGCTCTTTGATGGCGCCATGAGCGAAGCACGTGTCTATGTAAATGGAAAAGAGGCTTGTTTCTGGCCTTTCGGCTACAACTCTTTCCACTGTAATGTGACGCCCCTAATGAATAAAGACGGAAAGAACAATACGCTGGCCGTACGTTTGGAAAATCGTCCGCAGTCCTCGCGCTGGTATCCGGGAGCAGGTTTGTATCGCAATGTGCATCTGATCGTGACAGACAAAGTGCATGTGCCTGTATGGGGAACACAAATCACAACTCCTCATGTTAGTAAGGACTTTGCAGCCATACGTCTTCAAACGAAGATTGACAATGCGGGTGAGAAAACACAAATCCGTGTAGAGACAGAGATTCTTTCTCCGGACGGAAAAGTGGTTACCAGCAAAGAGAATACGAACCGCATTAATCACGGACAACCATTCGAACAAAACTTTATTGTAAATGCGCCCGAGCTCTGGTCACCGGAAAGTCCGTCGCTCTACAAGGCTGTTTCCAAAATTTACGCAGATGATAAACTGGTGGATACTTACACGACCCGTTTCGGTATCCGCAGCATTGAATATATCGCTGATAAGGGTTTCTATCTGAACGGAAAACACCGCAAATTCCAAGGGGTATGCAATCATCATGATTTAGGTCCGCTGGGTGCCGCTATTAATGTGGCAGCACTTCGCCATCAGCTTACATTGCTGAAAGATATGGGATGTGATGCTATCCGTACTTCTCATAATATGCCGACTCCCGAACTCGTAGCGTTGTGTGACGAAATGGGATTTATGATGATGATTGAACCGTTTGATGAATGGGACATCGCCAAGTGTGAAAACGGGTATCACCGTTATTTCAATGAATGGGCGGAACGTGATATGGTAAATATGCTCCATAATTATCGGAATAATCCATGTGTGATTATGTGGAGTATCGGTAATGAAGTACCGACCCAATGTAGCCCCGTCGGCTATAAAGTGGCTAAATTCCTGCAAGACATTTGCCACCGAGAAGATCCGACACGTCCTGTCACCTGCGGAATGGATCAGGTTACTTGTGTACTTGCGAACGGATTTGCAGCAATGATTGACATTCCGGGACTTAATTACCGTACCCAACGCTATAAAGAATCTTATGACCAACTCCCGCAGAATCTGATTCTGGGTAGTGAGACTGCTTCTACTGTCAGTTCACGTGGGGTATACAAATTCCCGGTAGAGGATAAGAAAAGCGCCAAATATGAAGACCATCAATGTTCATCTTATGATGTGGAAGCCTGTTCATGGTCAAATATTCCGGATGAGGACTTTGCACTGGCCGACGATAACCATTGGACAATCGGACAATTTGTATGGACAGGATTTGACTATCTAGGTGAACCATCACCTTATGATACGGATGCATGGCCCAATCACAGTTCCATGTTTGGTATTATCGACCTTGCCAGTCTGCCTAAAGACCGCTATTACTTGTATCGCAGTGTATGGAACAAGGATGCGGAAACCTTGCATATTCTGCCTCACTGGACATGGCCGGGACGTGAAGGTGAAGTGACTCCTATATTTGTATATACCAACTATCCTACAGCCGAACTGTTTATCAACGGTAAAAGTTATGGTAAACAAAGCAAGAATAATAGTTCGTTGAAGAACCGCTATCGTCTGATGTGGATGGATGCTGTATATGAACCGGGAGAAGTAAAAGTAATAGCCTATAACAAAGATGGAAAAGCAGTAGCGGAAAAAGTGGTTCGCACTGCCGGAAAGCCTCATCACATCGAACTGGTCAGCAACCGTAACGAATTGACTGCAGACGGAAAAGACTTAGCGTATGTGACTGTGAAAGTTGTAGACAAAGATGGTAACCTATGCCCTACTGATAATCGTCAGATAAACTTCTCTGCAAAGGGAACCGGTAAATATCGTGCTGCAGCCAATGGCGACCCGACAAATCTGGAACAATTCCATCTTCCGAAGATGCATACTTTCAACGGAATGTTGACAGCTATCATACAAGCTGGTGAAACTGCCGGAGAAATTGTATTTACAGCCAAAGCAAATGGAGTGAAAGCCGGAAATATTCGTATTCAAACGAAATAAGGCATACGCTTTATAATATCTGATAAGCCACCGGATTTCTTGACTAAAGAGAAGTCCGGTGGTTTTCATATATAATATACTGGACTTTTCACTTTTACGAGAAAAGAGGCAAGTAAATACAGGTTAATGTCTATCTTTGCCAAAGAAAACGTTACAGATATGTCGCACAGGATTCACTTCCTTATTTTTACAGGTCTTTTACTGATGTTCTGTTCATGCCGGAAAGAAAACAGGTTTGAATGGCAAGTAAATCAAAGACACATGGAAGTATCTCTGAACAAAGAATCTGATTCGCTCTATGTCATTCATTTGAATACAGACCAACCCTCCCACTCTGTTTGGAAATTGCCTTATCCTGTCTATCAATTTGATTATGGAGATGTTACAGGAGACGGGATGCCGGAAATTATTGTGGGGGTTATCAAGCCTACCCGATTCGATCCCAAACCTGACAAGCGGTTATTCATTTACCGGATTGCAGATGAAGCGTATATCCGCCCACTTTGGTTAGGTTCGAGGGTAGCACAACCTTTGGAAGATTTTAGAGTGATTCGTGAACATACTCCTGTATTGATACGTACCATGGAACGGGAACGAAGTGGAAAATTTCTGATAGCGGAATATGCATGGAGAGGTTTTGGTCTGGATTTTAAGGGATATCTGAAACGCGAGACAGAAGAAAAGGAGGCCAAACGCATTCTTGAACGTTAACGTTAGATACTATCATTTATATATAGTAATTTATAGAATAATGAAAAACATGAGACGACTATTATTACTGTCCTGTACACTAATTCTTATTCTCTGCGGATGCAAGAACAAGAACAAAAACACCTCAACGGCATCGGCACAAGATACTGTTATGACTGCCACCTCATTATTGACCGATACTGTTCTACCTCAATCTATTGATTTGAAGCAGGATATCAGTCGTTACTCTTTTCAGGAGTTACGTTTATTACGTAGTTATCCATACGCTATACATGGTTATCATTTTATGGAAGCGGACATCAATGCTTTCTTCTCGGCCAATACGAAATGGTATAATGATCTTGTCTGGAAGTTATGGGATGAATCGGAGGCAGACGGAGAGAATAAATTTCCGGAAAACTATGATGAAGTCAAACTGACGGCTGAAGAGAAGGCTTTCGTAGAACGCATCGATGCTCGCATGGCAGAAATGCGTCAGCAACAGTTTACTCAACGAGACTCTTATTATTTAGGAAATGCAAATAATATAGTCAACCTGTTCCAATTCAAAGATATAGACGAGGCATTACTAGCCAAGTTGCAACAGAACAACTTTGCCATTACAGAAGGAAGTAACTTACAGTTGTTTCATGCTTACGAAGAAAATGATTATCGCCAAGTGCCCAATTTCATCACCACTGACTTATATTTACAGGCATTTCACATGTATTTCTCTTATGTACTGAAAAGTCTGGAGAAACAACACATCATTCCTACTTTGGAAAGACTATGTCTATCACTCAACGCAACTTGCATAAGCATCTCCCGCCAGACAGAAGACGAATCTCTGAAAGATATGGCAGAATATGCCGCTACTTTTTATGCTATCCCTTATTATTTGCTGACAAAGGAAACGCCCAGCCTCCCTGCTAAGTATCAAAAAGCATATCAACAGGAAATAGAACATATTAATGCACAAGAAGATGATTTCTCGGAGTTTCTTTCATACAAAGATGCATACTTCCCATACAGTCTTTTCAAACCACGCGGACATTATACCCGTGAACCCCAATTACAGGCATACTTTCAGGCTATGATGTGGCTTCAAACTGCCTGCTTTTGCAGAGAACAACAAGAACAGCTCAAACAAGCAATCTTTCAGGCTACCGTACTATCTAGTTATAAGGATATGACCAGGACACCACTAATGGAACTATACCAACGCGTCTATACACCACTTACTTTCCTGATGGGTGAGACTGATAATCTTTCTCTTCTCGATATTGTACAGATTCTGAAGAAAAATAAAGCAGAATATACTGAAGATGCATTGACTCCGGTTCAAATAGAAAAGGTGAATCAAGCGCTCATTGAACTGGCAAAAAGCAAGAATAGGATCAAACCTAAAATAGAAATCTCCTGCCGGGACAAAATCAACTTTATGCCACAAAGATATCTGGCAGATAATGAAGTACTTCAGGAATTGGTAGATGTCACCCCAAACAGCAAACGTGCTTATCCGAAAGGATTGGATGTCTTTGCCGCTTTCGGAGTAAACTCCGCCGAGACTTTACTGACTGATTTTTACAAAGAACCGGGCAACTGGAACCAGTATACCGGAGAATTACAAAAACTGAAAGATAAATTCAAAGCTTCCCAGCCTGCACAAGTATCTGTCTACGAATTATGGATGAAAAGTCTGTTCACCATGCAGAAAACGGACAAGAGCCAGCCGGGATTTATGCAAACACCCGAATGGGGATACAAGAACCTGAATACAGCTCTGGCATCTTGGGCTGAATTGAAGCATGACGCGATCCTTTACGGAGAACAGCCCATGGCTGCAGAATGTGGAGGTGCCGGACCTCCTGATCCGATCGTAGTGGGGTATGTAGAACCGAATCTTCCTTTCTGGAAGAAAATGTCAGGGATTCTGCAAGCCACCCAACTGGTTCTGCAACAAAGCAATTGCCTGACGGATGACTTGAAAGGAAAGACAGAGCAGTTGCAGGACTATGTCAGCTTTCTGATTCAAGTAACAGAAAAGGAACTGCGGGGAGAAAAACTGACCGAACAGGAATATCGCACTCTTGAGTATATGGGAAGTAGTATAGAATATTTCACTCTGTCTGTGCTCGATCCGGATTTACATCTGGATAACTGGTCATTAGTGCAAGGTCCGGACAAGTCGATAGCTGTAGTGGCTGATATTTATACACGCAACGTGAGGGGATGTGATAAGAATGGAGTACTGCATGTGGCAACAGGAAATGCCAACAATATCTATGTGATAGTAGAAATAGAGGGTAATCTCTATCTTACCCGTGGTGCCACATTTAGTTACTACGAGTTTGTCCAGCCACTGGATACCCGGCTCACGGACGAAGAGTGGCAGAAAATGCTGGAAGAAAAGAAAGCACCTGCCGTCCCGGAATGGATGAAAAATATCCTGCTGGAGAAAGAACCTAAAGTAGATGACAGAGTTTTTTATAGTTCAGGATGCTAATATCCTTTTCCCGAATTAACCGGATTATAGGTAGTATAGGTCTGTTATTGCTTACTGCCTGCCAGCACCCGTCAGAAGAATGTCTCTCTATCGCTTTCACCGGAGATGTTCTTCTGGACAGAGGGGTACGCCAACAGATTCAACGGGGAGGTGTCGAAGATTTATTTGCGTCGGTAGCTCCTCTCTTTCATCAAATGGACGCTACGGTAATCAACCTGGAATGTCCCGTCACTTCGGTTCGTTCACCACTACACAAGAAATATATCTTTCGCGCGGAACCGAGATGGATGGAAGAATTGGTTAAAGCCGGCATCAGTCATGCGGCTTTAGCGAATAATCATACTATGGATCAGGGGCGAAACGGATTGACAGATACTTATCAGCATCTCTTATCGGCAGGAATCACTCCGATAGGATATGGTAATACTTCTTCCGAGAGTTGCCAACCTGTAGTGATAAAGAAAGGAAAAATTAAAGTAGCACTCTTCAATTCAGTTACACTTCCTTTGGAGAATTGGGTATATTTAGAAAATGATCCCGGTATTTGCCAGCAAACCACGGAAGAAATAGAAGAGGAAATCAAAAACTTCAAGCGAGAGAATCCCGAAAGTTATGTGGTCGTAATTCTCCATTGGGGAATCGAATATCAATCTTCCCCTACTCTGAGCCAAAGAAAGGGAGCACACCGACTCATTCGTGCAGGTGCGGATGCTATCATCGGACATCACCCGCACGTCATTCAGAAAGAGGAATATTTCAATGGTAAGCCTATTTTCTATAGTTTAGGCAACCTCGTGTTCGACCAACGAAAACCGGAAACATCACAAAGCCTGATTGTGCAGCTTAATTTCACCTCTATAGGATATAGTATACAACTTCATCCTGTAACAATTAATAATTGCAAACCGGAATTACAATAATCAGACAAAATCAAAGAGGATAACTGCCAACATTATACTTTACCAACAAATATCATCATCCCTCTATCTTGAAATCTGACTAGATTTTGCACATTAAATAGCTTTCCAGAAAGCTTGGAAATCGCGGTATCTACCGTAACAAACCAGTTCATCTCCTTCTTCTACTTTCTCATTTTCCGATAATTCATTCTTCACATGAAGTTCGGTCAGAGAAATACCCAGGCAATTGGTTATCTTATTTGCCCGTTTCAAGCCTATCATTTTCAGATGAAATTCTTCATCCAGATTTAACTCATTCACAAAATATCCTACAAATTTTTCTGGAACCGTGAACTTCACAACATAATAATCCTGATCAATGCGGAACCCTTCCATGTTTGTGCCGAAATCGAGCAGTTGCACCAGACTACGGGCAGCATCTTCTTCCGGAGTCAGGATTCTTTCAAGATCAAAGGCTTCAAGCACTGCTTTATGTACTGCATCAATAGCACGGGCAAAGATGCGGGGAACCTTTTTCTGCTTCAACAGAGCAACAACACGTATCGATGCACCAAAATTCTCACCAATCGCTACAATCACTATATCCACACTATTCAACGGTAACACTGACAATGATTGTTCGTCAGTGGCATCAATGACAAAAGCTGTAGCAACCTTATCTTTGATTGAATCTATACGACTTTCACTAATATCCGCACCAATAATCTCGTGTCCTAACGCAGACAATTCCTCGGCCAACACATGACCGTAATTTCCTAAACCGATAATAATATACTTCATATCTTTAGTTTATTATAATGTTATCACTCGGATAACGGTATTTTGTATTCTTTTTCTGTTTTACAATTCCCAACATCAATGTTATCAATCCCACACGTCCGATAAACATCAACAAGGATACCAACAACTTACTGGCATCACACAAATGAGGGGTCAGATTCAGACTGGATCCCACAGTACTAAGTGCAGAGACACATTCGAAAGTCAATGCCATGATGGAAACACCCGGTTCGAGTATGCTCAATGTGAAAATAAAGATGAATAACACTCCCAATGACATGACTACTGTTGCGTTGGAACGCCGGATTGAATCGTAAGACAATTCCCTGCCGAACACTTCTACCCGTTCAGTACCACGCAATACGGCTACAAGATTCAGAACCACGACCGCAAAAGCATTCACTTTCACACCACCTGCCGTAGATTGTGAACCACCGCCAACCCACATCAAGAATAGATAAACCAATAAAGTCTGCACGCTCAACGATGCCAGATCGACACTACTGAAACCGGCTGTTCGCGGACAAGTGGCATTAAAGAAGGCTTGAGTCCATTTGTCTGCCAAAGGCATACCGGCAAAGGAAGCATTCCACTCAAAAGCAGCAATAGCTAATGTACCGATTAATAAAAGCAGGAAAGTCATGATTAACACAATTTTCGTATTCAGGTTATAGAGATGCTGCATTTTGTGACGATCCAGTTTGCGTGTACAGACCAATTTCCAGAAACGACGCAGGTGATACAATACAATATCCTTGAAATTGACAAGAATGGGGAAGCCGATCCCCCCGAAGATTATCAGTAAAGAAACAGAAATAAACAGTCCATTATGATTGGTCATCACCATCGGATTCCCTAAATTACCGGAAAGTGTAGAAAAGCCTGCATTACAAAAAGCTGATATAGAATGGAAAGCAGCAAAACCTAACTCCCCTTCCAAAGTCATTCCCAACGTACCGTGAATACTAAACCAAATCGAGGCCATGCCAATCCCTTCAATCACTAAAGTAAAACCTAATATATATAGTAAGGTAGACAGTAATGAGCCTAACGAATTGGAACTAACCATATCACGCACAACGAGCTGATTGTAAATGGAAGTGTTCCCCATGAAGAACATGGCAAAGAAGCTGGTTAATGTCATCACTCCTAATCCGCCGATCTGAATCAATAGAATTATGACAACTAATCCGGAAGTGGTGAATGTTGTAGATACATCTACCGGAACCAACCCTGTAACACATACGGCACTGGTAGCCGTAAATAAAGAGTCCACCCAAGTAATGCCATTCACCGTGCAGCGCGGAAGCATCAACAAGCCTGCTCCAATCAGGATAATAGCCATAAAACTGACTGCCAATATCAAGGACGGATTGGTACGCCGTCCCAACAGGCGCACCAGCCCATTGGACAAGTTGAGGAAGGAAAGGACTAATAGTAACAGGAGATGATAAAACTTCCCATGCAAGAATTCCCAAATCTGCAAAATAGCTCCTTCTTCTTCCGGACGGTGAAAAATGACGGGTATTAGAGTGAGATATAACAATCCGCTTAATATCCAGGCCAATCGCCGGTATTGTTTTTTAGTATTCCGGTATTCCAGTGAGATATGTAAAGTTACATCAATCAGAAAGATGATCCAGACTGTTTTATACAATGTCTGCAAATTCGCCACTTCATCTATGGATAAGGGAAAGCCGTGTTCATATACTACTCCGACAATCAACAACAGAGATGCCAGATAGGTGAGTGCTTCTACCAGTCCCAACAAGATACGTACATAGGGTTTTAGCAGTTTATTCTGATACAATAAAAACTTATGATAAATCTTCATATCATCTTTTTTAACAGGGTCGTGCAAACTTAAGTAAAATAACAATTAGAACCGATTCTTTGTTGACAAAATTTTCTGAATATTAAAAATTTGAGTACTTTTGGCAACAAGAAACTAAAAAACTACAATATTATGAGTGAAAAAAGAAAACGGTATATTTTACCCGAAGAAGAAATTCCACACTACTGGTACAACATTCAGGCTGATATGGTAAACAAACCTATGCCTCCGTTACATCCGGGAACCAAACAACCACTGAAAGCGGAAGACTTGTATCCGATTTTCGCTAAGGAACTGTGTCATCAGGAACTGAATCAGACCGATGCATGGATCGAAATACCGGAAGAAGTGCGCGAAATGTATAAATACTATCGCAGTACTCCGCTAGTTCGTGCTTACGGATTGGAAAAAGCACTCGGTACTCCGGCTCATATCTATTTTAAGAATGAGAGTGTCAGCCCTATCGGTTCACATAAGTTGAACTCTGCATTGGCACAGGCTTATTATTGCAAAGAAGAAGGGGTGACCAACATCACCACTGAAACCGGTGCCGGACAATGGGGAGCCGCTCTTTCTTATGCAGCTAAGGTTTTCGGTTTGGAAGCTGCTGTTTATCAGGTAAAAATCAGTTATGAACAGAAACCGTACCGCCGTAGCATTATGCAGACTTTCGGAGCACAGGTAACCCCTTCTCCATCCATGTCTACCCGTGCCGGTAAGGATATTCTAACTAAACATCCCACTTATCAGGGTTCGTTGGGAACAGCTATTTCGGAAGCTATCGAACTGGCACAAATGACTCCCAACTGTAAATATACGCTCGGTTCTGTACTTAGCCATGTTACTCTTCACCAGACTATTATCGGACTGGAAGCTGAAAAACAGATGGAAATGGCAGGTGAATATCCGGATATCGTAATCGGTTGTTTCGGAGGTGGTTCCAATTTCGGAGGTATCTCTTTCCCATTCATGCGTCACACGATACAGGCAGGAAAAAAGACTCGTTTTGTTGCTGCCGAACCTGCTTCTTGCCCGAAACTGACACGTGGTAAGTTCCAGTATGACTTCGGTGATGAAGCCGGATATACTCCGTTGCTACCGATGTTTACCCTGGGACACAATTTTGCTCCGGCCCATATTCATGCCGGTGGTCTTCGTTATCATGGTGCAGGTGTCATCGTTTCACAGTTGCTCAAGGACAATCTGATGGAGGCAGTAGATATACAGCAATTGGAATCTTTCGAAGCAGGTTGTCTGTTTGCACAGTCTGAAGGTATTATTCCGGCTCCAGAGTCCAGCCACGCTATTGCAGCGGCTATCCGCGAAGCTAACAAATGCAAGGAGACAGGAGAAGAAAAAGTAATCCTGTTTAATCTTTCCGGACATGGCCTGATTGATATGGCTTCTTATGATAAGTATTTGGCCGGTGACTTGGTAAACTATTCATTGACTGATGATGATATTCAGAAGAATTTAGACGAAATAGGAGATTTAGCTAAATAAATAACCTGTTAGTTTCAAGTTTCACCACAGATTACATAAAAGAAACATCGATTCTGCATTGATAATCTTTGAATTACAATCAAATCCGTGCTAATTCTATGATCTGTGGTGATTCTTTTCCCACACTCCTTATTAATTTTCTCTATTGAGCATCTCCATATATTCACTGGGAGACATTTTTTCCACACTCGCAAAATAACGGTAAAAACTGGAACGGGAGGTAAAGCCGCTCAAAAACATTAATTCCTTTACTGTAAGGTCTTTTTTCAGCTGTGCCTGTTCTTTAAAATACTGCAAACGGTAGAAATTAATATAATCTCTGAAACCGGAAAAGCCATCATAATGAAGAGCCTTATTGAGTCTGTTTTCATTCGTATTCAAATCATTCAAGAAATCCTGTAAGGAATATAGAGGATTAGTAAACGATTTACTATGTTTCATAAGACTTTGCATCTGATTGGATAGTTCAAGAACGACAGGTGAAACTGCAATTTCCCGAATGGCTTCTATTTCTTCCATCTCCAGCTCTTCTACAGGCTGGGGAGGTAAAGAAAGCGGATTCTCATTACGCAAATATAGTATATTTAAAAAAAGGACGGGAAGGATTACAATATAACCGAACACGTTAAAGCATAATCCACTAGTACCCAGCATCAGCCAAATATAGCCGGACATGATGATAGCAAAACACATCATATAAATCGACATTGCCTTACTCTGTTTACGTCGGACTGGGATCCATCGTCTCATATATGGAAAGAGGAAATTTACGGAAGGAGTAATTACACTGATTATAAACAGCATCAGCCTTACCCGTACATCCTGTTCTCCAATATTCTCCCGAATGGAGGCAAAAGATTTTAGAGTAGTATAGTGACCGTTGAAAAACTCATAACAACAAGCTATACATGTGATCAGCAAAATAGGAATACATAAACTGACGACTCTTGAAAAAGTCATCCATCCCGGTTTCAATGAGGCTATAGGAAAAATAGAAAAGAATTGAAAAAAGACAATCACCCGGACAATATGCCATATCGAAAGATGATTCATCGGAACTTCAGTAAAACGCGGAATCGTCTCCTCACCTCCTCTACTGAAAATCCACATCCATTCCAGATTATCACACAAAAGAAGAAGGGACAGAGTGATAGCCAATACTCCCCATGCTTTTGTAAGTCCATTATTGTCTGAAGAACGTGAATAAACAAGTATTCCCAATACCAAGCCCACAATATCCAGCAACAATTCAATGCAGAGAACAATTACGTTTACCATGTTTTTTTGTTTTGAGCGACAAAAGTAGTCTTTTCGCGAAAAGAACGGGAGCATCCCACTTGCAAAAAGCGTCCCAATATAGGGAGATTAGCTAAAATGGGAACTATTTGGGGGTAATATATTTCAGACTTTTCACCTTTACTAATACTTTTGTGGCAGCATTCACCCCAAACAAGAATAAATTATAATATGACGCGCTACTTAAAGAATATGGAAAAGGAAATCACTATCGAAAATCAGGTAGAGGAAATTGCAATAATTGCCCAATTCATCGAAGAATTAGGCATATCATTACATTTACCTTCCGGCATTACAATGAGTCTCAATCTTGCTATTGAAGAAGCAATAAGCAATATTATCCATCACGGTTACCCTCAAAATCAAAAAGGTGAAATCATATTGAAAACTTCCGTGGCACCCGGACTACTGATTGCCCAAATTATTGACGATGGTATTTCATTCGATCCCACAAAATCTGAAAATGAAGCATCAGGAGATGCACTATCTCTGGAACAGCAACTGACACAAGGTTTGGGGCTCTTTCTGATTCGCCGCACCATGGATAAAGTAGAATATCATTCGACGGACAGTCAAAACGAACTAATCCTGACTAAAAAAATAGACATGGATTTCAAACCGGAAGCAACTCTTAAAACGAACTTATGTAAAATAGAGGAAGTTATCATACTCACTGTTGAAGGACGATTGGACACTGCCAATACGAACGAATTCAATGCTCTCATCCAACCTCTGCTAAGCATTCAGAATCCTAATATAATAATCAACTGCGAAGGATTACTATATATCAGCAGTTCCGGTTTAAGAAGTCTGATAACCCTCCAGAAAAGTGTAAAGCAACACAGCGGACAACTTGTATTGGAAGCTATGCGTCCGGAAATACGGAAAATATTCGATATGACAGGCTGTTCCGGCCTTTTTATCATTCGTTAATCCCACTTATAATGAGAAAAGCATCTATTATTTGCTGTATCTTGCTATCTCTGTTCTTTCTGACAGAACCGGTGAATGCGCAGTCGATTAACCTCACACCTAAATGGACGGCACAAGCACAATTTGCAGGCTATTACGTAGCTGACAAACTAGGATTCTACAAGGAAGAAGGACTTGACGTACACGTAGTACATCCTTCGCTTTCGGCAAGCTCTTTTTCTTTCCTGCAGAAAGGATATTCGCAAGCGGTAGTTATGAACCTATCGTATGCCCTGACTGAATATTTTGCAGGTGCACAGGTAGTCAATATCTTGCAAACCTCACAGGAAAACAGCCTGATGCTTGTCAGTCGTTCACCACTCAAGGGTATTTCATCTTTGCAACATAAGAAAATAGGGGTATGGAATCATCTTAGTCAAGAACTACTGGATCAAATAGCCAACAAATATCAACTCCAGGTGGAATGGATACGTTTCAATGGGGGAGTCAACATTTTCCTATCAAAAGCTGTGGATATTTGCCTCGTAGGAAGCTACAATGAGTTTCTACAACTGATTGAAGCCGGCATCAAGACGGATTCTATTCATATCATGCGTTTCTCGGATTATGGATATAACCTGCCGGAGGACGGACTTTATGTTAGCAGAGAATTCTATCAGAAATATCCTCAAGCAGTACAGAAATTAGCCCGTGCCAGCATGCGTGGCTGGGAATGGGCAAATGAACACCGCGAACAAACATTGGACATCGTAATGGAACAAGTGCATCAACACAACATAGGAACCAACCGGTATCACCAACGTAAAATGTTGGATGAGATACTAAGGTTACAAACAAACAAGAAGAGCGGGCAACGTCCCTATCGGCTAAGCCGGGAAGAGTTTAATCTGGCAACAAGTATTTTGTTGCCGGATCAAACTCAAAATTCCAATGATATCCGTTATGAAAATTTTGTAAAATAATAGACATTCATTCATGAAATACACATTCTCCCATTCTTTTGCAACCCGGCTAAGTATCTACGTACTATCTTTTACGTTAATTATCTTTGCTACTATCATGGCGTTATTTTATTATTATAGCCAACAGAAAGTAACGGGCTTTGCAATCGAACGCACTCATGGACTATTAAGTAACATTGCTACAGAAATCAGCGGTCAGCTACTGTCTGTTGAGACGACTGTCAACCAATCTGTCTGGGTCTTGGAAAAGAATATTGATCACCCGGACTCTTTACACAATATTATAGAATCTGTTGTAAGAAACAATCAGTTCATCGTCGGAAGCGGCATAGCTTTCGTTCCCGACTATTACAAAGAAAAAGGGAAATATTTCATGCCTTATGCTTCTTTCAAGGATGAAATAAATGGAGAAATAACCTATCAGGTATTGGGTAGTCAGAATTATGACTATCCATGCATGGATTGGTATCTTATTCCCCAGTTACTTAAACAACCTTATTGGAGTGAGCCTTACTATGACGACGGAGGGGGAAACTTCATCATGAGTACTTATGCCAAACCTCTGTTTGACAGCAAAGGGGAACTATATGCAGTTTTCACTGCCAATATATCCCTGACACAATTCACTGATACAATCAGTCTACTGAAGCCTTATCCTTCCAGCTACACCTATTTAATTAGCCGCAACGGAAGCTTTCTGACTCACATGGACCGAAGCAAGATCATGAATGAAACGATATTCTCCGAAGCTTTCGCCAAAGAAAATCTAGCACAGGAACAGATCGGACACGAAATGCTGGCAGGACATACCGGAACTATGCGCTTCAATAATAAAGGAGTCGACTCGTATGCATTTTACACAACCATTCCTCAAATAGGATGGTCGGTATGTACTGTTTGTCCAAGCCAGATTATTCTTCAGGAATTGGATAACACCTCACGGAAAATCATCTATACCTTTATGGTTGGTATGATAGCTTTATTTCTAATCATATACAGCATTATCCGACGCCTTGTCAGTCCACTGGAGAAATTCTCCGAATCAGCCCGGGAAATTGCGACCGGACGGTTTGATGTTATCCTGCCGGAAGTACATTCCAAAGATGAAATAAAGGATTTACATGATTCACTTGTCTTCATGCAACACTCTTTATCTACCTACGTAGGTGAACTAAGAGATACCACTGCCAGCAAAGAACGGATTGAAAGCGAGCTTTCCATAGCACGGGAAATTCAAATGGGGATGCTTCCTAAAATATTCCCTCCTTATCCCGAACGCAATGATGTAGATTTACATGCTATACTCCATCCCGCCAAAGAAGTAGGTGGAGACCTTTATGATTTCTATATGGATGGCAATCACCTCTACTTTTTAATCGGAGATGTTTCGGGGAAAGGAGTGCCCGCCTCTCTATTTATGGCTATCACCCGTAGTTTATTCCGCACCTTGTCACAACAGGTACTTTCGCCGGCTAAGATTGTGACGGATATGAACAACTCGATTTCTGATAATAACGAATCCAACATGTTTGTTACGCTTATTGTCGGAATCCTTGATTTGGAAACAGGTAAACTGAAACTGTGTAATGCCGGACATAATCCTCCCATATTGATTCGTCCGGACGGACAGGTTTCTTTCCTTGAATTCAAAACACAGATATTTGTCGGTATCATTGAAGAATTTGCCTATACCGAAGATGAAACAACATTGGAGAAAGGAAGTAAACTGTTCCTCTACACCGATGGAGTGACAGAAGCTGAAAATACAGACAAAGAACTATATGGAGACGAAAAGTTATTGAAAACATTGTCTGATAATAGCACGTCTGATGTACGCACCACTGTTAATGGTATAGTGGACTCTATAGCAGAGCATGTCAAAGAAGCAGAAGCCAGCGATGACTTGACTATTTTACTTATTCAATATGAACCCGGGACAACAAACAATTAAGCACATATCATTATGGAAAGAGAAATAAAGATCTCAAACGATTTAAATGAAATTTCAGTTTTAGCCAGTTTCATCGAAGAACTGGGAGAGGAACTTTCTTTGTCATTTGAAACGACAATGAATATTAATCTGGCATTGGAAGAGGCCGTAGCCAATATAATTATGTATGCCTATCCGACTCAAGAACAACACACCATCCTATTAAGAGTAACTTACAGCGAAAAACAACTCGTTTTCCTATTAACGGACAAAGGAGCCTCTTTTGATCCGACACAAGTAGACGAGGTAGATGTTACGCTTTCTTTGGAGGAACGTCCAATCGGGGGGCTGGGAATATTCCTTATACGAAGCATTATGAACGAAATATCATACCAACGTATCGACAATGAGAATCACCTCATTATGAAAAAAGACATTTAACGCGGGGCGGAAAGATTGTATAGTTTTCCGGTCAATTCATGGGGTATATCAAAGATTTCACTATCTTTGATGCCATTATTAATCTTATGAACTAATAATGAGCAGCCTTAACAAAATAACAATCTGTCTACTTTTTCTATGTGCAGGAGTTAATTATGCTTTTTCTGATATTCCGGAGCAAATCAACTTCTCCTATATCTCTATTAATGAAGGATTGTCACAAAGTACCGTATTCTCTATCGATCAGGACCAACGAGGCAATATGTGGTTCGCAACTTATGACGGAGTAAACAAGTACGATGGGTATTCATTTACAGTTTATCAGCATAATGAAGATGATCCGAACAGTATCGCTAATGATATTTCCCGAATCGTAAAGACCGACAGTCAGGGACGGGTTTGGATCGGTACACGGGATGGTTTGTCATATTATGACGAAGAGAAAGACAAGTTCAGGAATTTCTTCTATGAGAAAAAAGGCAAGAAACAGCAAATCAATGGTATTGCAGAAATCTCGCCTGAGCAGTTGCTTATAAGTACACAGGAAGGTCTGACTATGTTCGATATTAAAGAATCACGATTCGTTGATGATTCTTTTAGCACAGCCATGCATAAGATAGTGGCTTCTGCTCTTTACCGGAATGGTGATATTATCTATATCGGTACCCCTGTTGACGGGCTTTACAGCTATTCCATTCCCCAAAAGAAACTGGAGAAAATTAGTCCGATAACAGGAACTAAACAGATTCAGGCCATTTTACAGCAATCCCCTACCCGCATCTGGATAGCTACCGAAGGAGCCGGTCTACTTCTACTCAATCCGAAAACGCAAAAAGTAAAAGCTTATCATCATTCTTCTTCCAATCCTAAAAGTATCAGTTCCAATTATATCCGTTCCCTGGCACTGGATTCGCAAAATCGCCTATGGATAGGAACATTCAATGATTTAAACATTTATCATGAAGCAAACGATTCTTTCGTTTCTTATAGCAGCAGTCCGGTAGAAAGCGGGAGTCTGTCACAGCGTTCGGTCCGCAGTATCTTTATGGATTCGCAGGGCGGAATGTGGCTTGGAACATATTTCGGAGGACTAAATTATTATCATCCGATCCGCAACAGATTCAAGAATATTCAGCGTATTCCATATAAGAATTCTTTAAGTGACAATGTAGTCAGTTGCATTACCGAAGATAAGAATAAGAACTTATGGATAGGAACGAATGATGGTGGATTGAATCTATATAACCCAAAGACACAACAATTTACACACTATATTCTACAGGAAGACGAACGGGAAATCGGTATTGGTTCCAACAATATCAAAGCCGTATATGTAGATGAACAAAAATCACTTGTATATATAGGAACACATGCGGGTGGTCTGACTGTTCTCCACCGTAACAGTGGACAAATGGAAAGTTTTAATCAGCTGAATAGCCAGTTGGTCAATGAAAATGTATATGCCATTCTTCCTGACAAGGAGGGTAGTATTTTATTAGGAACTTTAAGTGCGCTGGTTAGTTTTAATCCGGAGAAACGGAGCTTTACCACCATAGATAAAGAAAAAGACGGTACGCCATTTACTTCACAACGAATCACAATCCTGTTCAGAGATTCCCGTAAACGTCTTTGGATCGGTGGCGAAGAAGGTATATCAGTCTTTCAGCAGGAAGGGATCGAAATAGAAAAAGCTCCTATTCTTCCGGAATCATCTGTAACAAAGATGTTTACCAATTGCATTTATGAAGCTGCCAATGGCATCATTTGGGTAGGTACGCGTGAAGGTTTCTACAGTTTTAATGAAAAAGAGAAGAAAATCAAACGATATACAACAGCTAACGGTTTACCCAATAATGTGGTCTACGGTATTCTGGAAGATACCTTCGGGCGTCTCTGGGTAAGCACCAACCGCGGTATCTCCTGTTTCAATCCGGAGACAGAGAAGTTCCGTAATTTTACGGAATCCGACGGGTTGCAGAGTAATCAGTTTAATACTTCTTCATTCTGCCGCACCTCTAATGGGCAAATGTACTTCGGGGGTATCAACGGTATCACAACTTTCCGCCCGGAACTCCTACTGGACAACCCTTACACTCCTCCGGTAGTTATCACTAAACTTCAACTGTTTAACAAGACAGTCCGTCCGGATGATGAAACCGGTATCCTGACTAAGAATATCAATGAAACAGAAAGTATCACGCTAAAATCATGGCAAACAGCTTTCACTATTGAATTTGTGGTATCCAACTATATTTCAGGTCAACACAATACTTTCGCTTATAAATTGGAAGGATATGATAAAGAGTGGTATTATCTGACAGACAAACGTACTGTCTCCTACTCCAACTTGCCGCAAGGTACTTATCATTTTCTGGTGAAAGCAGCTAATAGTGACGGAAAATGGAATACCGTACCTACAATGTTGGAAATCATAGTTCTCCCTATATGGTACAAGACTTGGTGGGCAATCATGCTTTTCCTTGCTGTTTTTATCGGCTTTATCACTTTCGTCTTCCGCTTCTTCTGGATGCGGAAGAGCATGGAGGCAAAACTGGAGCTCGAGCGCAAAGACAAGGAGCATCAAGAAGAAATCAACCAGATGAAGATGCGCTTCTTCATCAATATTTCCCATGAACTTCGTACGCCGTTGACTCTTATCTTGGCTCCTTTACAAGAAATAATCAATAAGATCAGTGACCGTTGGACTCGTAATCAACTGGAATATATCCAACGTAATGCTAATCGTCTGCTACATCTTGTGAACCAACTGATGGATTATCGCCGAGCCGAATTGGGAGTTTTCGAGTTGAAAGTTAAGAAAGAGAATGCGCATCAACTAATACAAGATAATTTCTTGTTCTATGATAAACTGGCACGCCACAAAAAGATTACTTATACTCTCCATTCTGAATTGGAAGATAAAGAGGAACTTTTTGATCCTAATTATCTGGAACTGATTGTTAATAACTTGCTTTCAAATGCTTTCAAATATACGGAAAGCGGTCAAAGCATCACTGTGACATTGAAAGAGGAGAATAATTGGCTGGTACTGCAGGTTAGTGACACCGGCATCGGCATTCCTATCAACAAACAGGGAAAAATATTCGAACGTTTTTATCAGATAGAGAGTGAGCACGTAGGAAGTGGTATCGGTCTTTCATTGGTACAACGTCTGGTAGAATTACACCATGGCCGTATCGAATTGGACAGTGAAGAGGGCAAAGGCAGCACTTTCTCTGTTTATCTGCCACAAGACATAAATACCTATAAGTCCTCCGAACTGGCTTCTAATGACAGTCTGAATGAGGAAGGTCAGGTATATTCCACCAATTCGAAAGAAATGTATTTCATTGATACGGAAAAGATCGAAAGCGAAACGATCGAAGCCGGTGACAAGAAGCGTGGCACTATTCTTATTGTAGAGGACAATAATGAAATCCGCCATTATCTTAGTAGCGGACTTGCCGAACTTTTCAATACGCTGGAAGCCGGGAATGGTGAAGAAGCTTTGGAAAAACTGAAAGACAATGAAGTTGACATCATTGTAACTGATGTCATGATGCCTGTGATGGATGGTATTAAATTATGTAAGAATGTGAAGCAAAATATCCGTACCTGTCATATTCCCGTGATTATCCTGTCTGCTAAAAGCGAAGTCAAAGACCAGATGGAAGGTCTGCAAATGGGTGCGGATGATTATATCCCGAAACCATTCTCGCTGGCTATCCTGACTACGAAGATACAGAATATGATGCGTACCCGCAGACGTATGCTTGAACGGTATTCTAAATCTCTGGAAGTGGAACCGGAAAAGATTACGTTTAACGCCATGGATGAAGCCTTACTGAAACGTGCCGTAGCCATTGTAGAAAAAAATATGGATAATATTGAATTCTCTACTGACGAGTTTGCCAGAGAAATGAACATGAGCCGTTCTAATCTACATCTCAAATTGAAAGCTATTACAGGCGAATCGACTATTGACTTTATACGAAAGATCCGTTTCAATGAAGCGGCCAAATTATTAAAAGATGGTCGCTACACGATAGCAGAAGTCAGCACAATGGTAGGTTTCAATACACCTTCTTACTTTGCTACGAGTTTCAAGAAGTATTTCGGATGTTTGCCTACGGAGTATATTAAGAAAATAAAAGGATAAATCAGTGAATTCCGAATATGAATCTGCTGGCTTGAGATTTATGTTCATTTCGGTTCGGAAAAGAACATAAAATGCTATTACTGACAATAATACATTACTATGCAGCTTTCAATTTATTCTCTTATTAGCATTATTTATCTTATTACCAAGCGAGCTTTCGTTTGACTATAGTTGAACGAACGCTTGACTTTAGTTAAACTATCGTTCGACTTAAGTCAAACGAAAACTCATTAGGCAATGAAATTAATATCAATAGGGAAGCTATTACTTAAAAGTAGCCAATAAGATCATTATTGTATCTAAAAGGAGTAATATTCTACATAACGAATACTGAAAGCTAATTCCCGAAAATCTTCAACCTTTAAAGAAGAAATACATTCTTTACCCCATACAAACAAAAACATTAGACAAAAATGAAAGACTATTCAACAATACCAATAGTCGTAAAATTGTCATACTCCATATATTTGCAGAGAGATCATCATTAATTAAAAAACAAAAAAAGTATACTATGAATTCTTTAAACAAATTGTACTCCTACCTACTTTTATCATTGACCAGCATTCTTTTTGTGAATGCCCACCCGACAATTATAAAACAAGATATTGACTGGCCCCAATTTATGAGTCAACAAGATATGATATGGGAAAAATTGCCTGAATATTGGTATGATTCCCCCTTTTTAGGTAATGGGAAACTAGGATTAATGATCTATAAAGAACCCGGGGAAAACTACATACGCTTAGAAACAGGGAACTGTGATGTACACGATCACCGTGCCAAAAGAGACGTTTTTGGAATCCCCAGGCTGCTCACCGGACATTTCGCATTACGCCCTAAAGGAGAAATTATCAGCGGGCAAATGCGTCTTGATCTTTGGAATGCCGAAGCATCAACAGATATAACAACAACCAAAGGAGTCATTCATTTAAAGACGATTGTCCATGCTGATGACATGATTATCATAGTGAAAGCAACTACCGAAGGAGATGAAAATAATTTTAAATGGGAATGGATAGCTGCCGAAGCTAATAGCCCACGTTATCTCATTTTTAAGAGACGGGGACAAACTAATAAAATACCTCAAGATTATGAGCTCAACCCTGCACCAACAATCAGTCGAAATGGGAATATTAGTTTATCCGTTCAAAAGTTATTAGCAGGAGGTCAGACAACAGTAGGCTGGCAAGAGACTCAACAATCTAAAAAAGAACGGACTCTATGGATAAACCTGACCCATACATATCCTCAAAACAATTCCAATGAAATATGCAAAACAGAAATTCAGAATGCTATGCATAAAGGATATGATTCACTGCAATGCACGCATCGGAAATGGTGGAATGACTACTATCCATCCAGCTTCATTACACTGCCTGAGGCACAAAAAGAAAATTTCTACTGGATTCAAATGTATAAACTGGCTTCTGCTACTCGTGGTGACCGTGTTTTAATAGATAATACAGGTCCATGGCTTACAGAAACACCGTGGCCAAATGCCTGGTGGAATCTGAATGTGCAACTCACATATTGGGCTCTGAACGCCTCCGATCATCTGGATTTAGCAGCTTCACTAGAAAATGCTCTTTATAATCATGTGGATCAATTACGCCTTAACATCCCTGCTCCGTATCGCCATAACTCATTAGGTATCGGAGTTGCCTCCAATCTTGAATGTATGACAAGTGAAGTTGGAATTCCGGGAAAAGGCAAGGCACAAGTAGGATTACTTCCTTGGGCTTGTCATAATCTCTGGCTCATTTATCGCCACAAGATGGATGACGACGTATTAAGACACAAATTATTTCCACTACTAAAAGAGTCAATCAACTATTATCTGCATTTCTTAAAACAAGGAAGCGACGGAAAATTGCATCTTCCTACAACTTACTCACCCGAATATGACGTCGTTGAAGACTGCAATTTTGATCTTGCATTACTCCGCTGGGGATGCCAGACATTAGTAGAATCGGCGCATAGATTAAAGATCCAAGATCCGCTAATTAATACATGGAAAAATGTTCTCCTTAACCTCACTCCATATCCTATGGATGAGAACGGGTTACTTATCGGAAAAGATATGCCGTATGCTTTTTCTCATAGACACTACTCCCATTTGCTTGCTATCTACCCTCTATACCTTATCAATAAAGAACAACCGAACGATATCGAAACTATAGAGAAATCATTGGCTTTCTGGCAAAGTAAACCTAAAGCCCTGCTCGGTTATTCATGTACAGGCGCATCCTCCATATCCTCTGCTATCGGTAAAGGAAACGATGCACTTACATATCTAAATAAATTATTTGGTAAATACCTTAGCCCTACCACCATGTATAAAGAAAGCGGTCCCGTTATCGAGACACCTCTGTCTGGTGCGCAGTGCATCCATGATATGCTTTTACAAAGTTGGGGTGGTAAGATTCGCATTTTCCCTGCAGTTCCTGATACATGGCAGGATGTTGCATACTGTGGCCTACGCACAGAAGGAGCTTTTAAGGTATCTGCCAGCCGGAAAGATGGAAAGACGCAGTTTATTCATATAAAAAGTTTAGCAGGTGAACCTTGCATAATAACAACAGATATGCCTAATCCTATTTTCAAGGGAGAACGAACCTTTACAGTGAACTCATTCGATAACACATATCAAATCGATTTAAAGAAAGGAGAGGAAGTCTTAATTTACCCACAAGGAGTGCCACAAAATTTTGTTATTTCCCCAATTATAAAATCATCCCAAAATTGCTTTGGGCTGAAAATTGTCCAATCTAACACCTAAAATTATCCCAAATACAGCATTAAACTATGCCTAAAAAGGATGGCATTATGATATCTAATAGTCTATATCATAGAGTTAAATCCCCATTATTAGACAAAAATAACATATGATTCAACAAGATTAATATCAAAAAATCATTTTTGAACAAAGCTTGAACAAGACGAATCGCTCGCAATAAATAATCAAGTTATATTTGCAAACAGTAAAATAAAACTTTTAATAATTAAAACCTAATAAAGTATGAAGAACATCTTTTTTATTTGTTTATTCGCTCTGCTTTCATTTACAGGATGCACAGATGATGAAAATATTCTGGGGGCAGAAGAAGGAGGAAACATTGAGTCACTTCCTAATAATAAACCGAATGATGTACTTAACGCAAGGCTTTTTGAAGTAATCAACCTTGATTATCCGGGATTGGAAAAAGTAAAATCATATTATGAAGCAAACGAATATTACTATGCTGCATATGAATTATTAAAATATTATCGGAACAGATCCGATATCAACAATCCCAATATAAATCTGATTAATCCATCAATAACAGCTTTTGAGCAAAATATAGCAGATCAAGCATTGGATAGTCGTTTTTATGTGCGCAATTTCAAAGAGTCAGTAGATGCTAATGGAAATGAAGTTTATTATTCATTTAAAAAAGATGGAAAAATAGACTGGAGTTATATCCCTAGTGGAATGACAGATCAGGAATTTAAATCACAGATCCATCGTCACCAATGGATGCTTCCCCAAGCCAAAGCATACAGAGTCAATCAGAATGAGAATTACATTTCTTCTTGGATAACAGTATATAATGACTGGTTAAATACATTCCCCTGCCCCGAAGGTACCGTAGATAAAGATGCTGTACAGTGGTATGGGCTTCAACCTGCTGAAAGAGTATTGGACCAGATTAATATTATGCCTCATTTCATCCAATCAACGAATTTTACTCCCGAATGGCTTTCTACTTTCCTAACTGCATTGGCAGATGAAGTGGAATGTATTCGCAAGAATTATTTCACGGATGGAAGTAATATCTACGTAACTCAAGTACAAGCTGTTACAACTGCAGGAATGTTAATGCCAGAATTCAAGAACGCAACAGAGTGGTTGAATGAAGGTTCATTAAAAATCAGCGAGCAAGTAACTGCACAATTTCTTGCAGATGGAGTACAGGTCGAACTAGACCCCAGTTATCATATAGGGGTTGTTAATGACTTATATAGCATTTATAAGCTAGCCCAATTGAATAATAAACTTAGCTTGTTTCCTTCCAATTATACAGAACTGCTTAAGAAAGCCGCCCGTTTTGTAGTGGATATTATTTATCCCAACTACACTATAGATAATTTCAACGACACGCGTTCTGTTTCATGGACTAAAAACGTATTGCTGAAAAACTTCAAGAAATATATGGAAATGTTTCCTGATGATAAAGAAATACAATGGATGGCAACTGAAGGAAAACAAGGAACGAAACCTACAGAACTGGTTCAAATCTACGATGCTTCGGGATATTATATGTTACGTAGCGGATGGGAAAGCAGTGCAACCATGATGATTCTGAAGAATAACAATAATCCGGAAAATAAGTGGCACTGTCAAGCTGATAATGGAACATTCGGGCTTTACCGGAACGGTCGGAATTTCTGCCCGGATGCAGGGGTATATACATACGGAGGAACATCATCCAGCAATGCCGATCGTGCAGCATTTGCAGCAACCAAGATGCATAATACAATGACAAGAGAAGAAAAGGATATAGCAAAAGGTTATATGAGCGGAAAATTTCTGAAACAAGAAACTAGAAAAGGAACTAATATTCTCGTTACAGAAAATAAATCTTATAGTGATTTAACACATCGCCGTGCTGTGTTCTTTGTAGACAATACCTTCTTTGTTCTTGTAGATGAAGGTTATGGAGAAGGTTCCACTCCTTCTGTGAATTTAAGCTTTAATTTATGCCCGGACACCAAAGACGTAGCGATTGACGATAAAAGTGCAAACTACCAATATGGAGCTCATACCTTATTTACAGATAACAATAATATGCTATTCAAAACATTTGTTGAGACTAAGACAGGTTACAGTGCTACCAATAGCACCGCCTATACTTCGAATAAAATAGAAGAAAAGACCCAACGCAGATTTTATCGGGTAAATATCACAAAACCTGAAAATGGCGCAGCACGTTTCATCACTGTGATTTATCCATTCAAAACAGTAGCTGATTTTGAAAAGATAAATATTGATGCCAAATTCATAGATAATACAGAAACAAGCGCAGGTACATTCCATGAAAATGGCGCTTCAGTCGAAGTTACTATCGATGGACAAAAATACGAGTTATCCTATACATTATAATTTAATTAATATATCTAAGAACAATGAAATCTAATTTACGAAACCTGACTTCAAGATTCTTTGCAATCTTAATGACAATAGGGTTATGTATCACAGGCATCTCTTGTACAGATCCTGAGACAACGGACTCTACGAAGTTTGCGATCTACTATGCCGGCGTTACTGACATAGGTCCCTCTATGAACTTTAATATGTCCGGGCCTACTTACATCGGAGGTACTCCCTCAGATTTTGCTATTACTCGTGTTACCCTCAATGGAGAAGTATATGAAACGAGTAGCTTTCAGATTTCAGATCCAAGCACAGGAGCCATAAAGCTAACTGATACGGATAATTTACCTGTTGGTACTTACTGCATTAGCATATCTTGTATATCTAACGGCAAGTATTATGAGTTCAAGGATGTAATAACAGTAAATATGCTAGCACCGGTTCCAGATGGTATATCGGTAGATCCTAGTGAAGTTACAGTTGATTTTGCAGACATTTATAAAGAATCAGCCAGTGCTCAGGTAAAGACAGAAGAAGGAACTCATGTACACATTAGCAAGTATGAAATCATTCAAGAAGAAGGAAAAGAATACTTTGCCATTTCCAAAACCGGAAAAATCACGGTTAATGACAAGTACGAAGGAGAAATACTCCCAGGTAAATACGTATTGAATCTGAAGTTAACAACAGAAGCAGGAGCTGGTATTTATGAAAATGCAGTTACATTCAAGATCATTTCCAGTCCTCTCACGTTAACATATAATCCCAGTTCTGTGAAAGTGGAGAAAGATGAAGCATTTACATCTAGTGTACCCACTCTTAAAGGATCAACAGATGGACTGACATATAAGATTAAATCTATTTCACCTGAAACCTCTGCCATCACTATAGATGAACAAACCGGTGTTATTACACTTGCTGGTAAGAATGGACTGGAGATCGACAATAGTTATAGTGTAGTCGTTACAGCAACTAATCAATACGGTAGCAAAGATTTCGATGAAACTCCTTTTGTTATTAATATAGTGGCATTTATCAATCCTATCACCAAACTTCAATATGCTAATCAAGAAAAGGTACAAGGTGTAGCATTTGAAATTACTCCGGAAGATGTGGATGGAGACGAACTTACATACTCATTCGTTGATTTAGACTCCCGATTGACCGATAAACTGAATATAGATCCGGTAACTGGTGCTATTTCGGCTAAGAAAGGTAATTCAATAGAGGTAGCTACATACACTATTACAGTAAAAGCCAAGAACAACAAGAGTGAGCAAACAGCAACCTTTACATTGAACATTACAAGAAATCCTAATAATTTCACATTCATACGCTATGGAAACAATTTAGGACTTACTCCTGAAGAGAATTATGCAGATCAATTTGATTATGATAAAAAAGCGACACTCTTGGCTGCAAAATTAACTCCGAAAACAGATATTCCAGAAGGACGTCCGGTTAAATGGGAAGTTAAGATACAAAATACAACTGCATTAAGTGGTACTACTATTTCAGAAACAGGAGAACTTTCATTTAGTGAAAATAAGTGGAATAGTAATTATGGTGTTAGTGTGCTCTTTGTCACTGCAACAGTAGGTGAAGGTGAAGAGGCTGTCTCCAAAACTGTACCTGTCTTTATACGACAAAACAAAGACAAGAACGATATATTCGTTGAATATACTCCATTCGCAGTGAAAATGAATCCAGCTAAGGGTGGTACGACGCCAGCTCCAGTAGTAAAATTAAGTGGTTCACCTTATACAGACTACACCAAATTCCTGATGGACTATCGTAGAGATTTCTATTATTACAGCTTCATAGGAGATCATGTTGACGGAATACAATCAACTGCAGGTAGTTTCATGTATGGCTTATGGACAACATATTATAATACAATAGGAAAAACACCTAATTATAGTGCCAGAGGTCCTATGTCTTACTATGACAATTCTCAAAATACGAACCAAGCTTTAGGATATGTTAATAACAAAGATTTATCTGTTGTGATCAATCCGGGCAAATGGAAAGATACGGAAGGAGTATATGCCAATGGTGTATTTATCGGAAGAATGTCTTTCGTCACTGACGGTACACAGAATGACCTTGCAAATGACGCTACAACCAAAAACCAGATATTCCCATTAGCTATTTGGTTTGATGAAAGTTTCTAATTTAAATCTAATAAAAATATGTACAATATAAACTTTAATACATTGAGCAAAAGAGGGTATCTTACCCTCTTAGCTCTCTTGATTGCAATCACTGCGTTTGGCCAGGAAATCACTGTAAACGGTGTGGTTATCGACGAAACGGATACTCCGCTAATCGGAGCAACGGTTCAAGTTAAGAACTCTCAAAAAGGGGTAGTTACAGATTTTGATGGAAAATTCTCTATTAAAGCCAATAATAATGCAACATTAATTATCAGCTATATTGGTTACAAAAATCAGGAGATTAAAATTAAAGGTACTAAAAACCTGAATATAAAGATGGAACCAGACAATGCAATGCTAGATGAAGTTATTGTAGTTGGCTACGGTAGCATGAAAAAAAGCGACCTGACAGGCTCTGTCTCTTCTGTTGCAGCTAAATCCATAGAAGGTTTCAAAACGGGTTCTGTAGTGGAAGCTCTTGGAGGTCAAATTGCCGGTGTGCAAATCACTCAATCGGATGGTACTCCCGGTTCAGGTTTCGACATCAAGATTCGTGGTGTCGGCACAGTAAATGGAGACTCTTCCCCACTTTATATTGTCGATGGTTTTGAAGTTGGTGATATTGATTATCTTGCAAACTCTGATATCGAATCAGTTGAAGTTTTAAAAGATGCTTCCGCTTCTGCTATTTATGGTGCACGTGCAGCCAACGGTGTTGTTTTGGTTACAACCAAATCCGGTAAGGAAGGAAAACCTGTTATTACTTATAACGGTTCTGCCACTTATCGTAACATTCCAAAGAAACTGGATATGCTTAGTACATACGAGTTTGCAGCATTACAGGTGGAACTCAATCCAACTAAATATGGTACAACTTACTATCAGGAAGGAAACGATTCTGATGGAAATCCCTACCGCCATCAAACACTGGAGGATTATCTGACCGACCCAGGTATCGACTGGCAAGGTGAATCTTTCAAACCGACTTGGTCTCAAAACCATGATTTTAGTATCAGTGGAGGTACAAAAGAAACTAAATATGCTGCTTCATTCTCACATTTCGATGAAAATGGTATTTTTAAGAATAGTGGTTATAAAAAGAATTCAGCAAAATTACGTATCAATCAAAAGATTAATAAATTTATTACTTTCGATGCTACAATCAACTATGCAAATACTGTAAAAGAAGGTATCGGTACTTCAGGAACAGGAGGAACACTGAATATGTTATCCAACATTCTTCGATTCCGTCCTACAGGGGGTAATAGTGTTACCAACGAAGAGCTATTGAACTCCGTTTTTGATCCATTGGAATTAAGTGAAAACGCAACTTACTCACAAATCAATCCAATCAAACAAGCAGAAGCTGTAAAAGACTGGAGACAAGCAGAATTGTGGGGAGCTAATGCATCATTAAGTATTCAGTTGATGAAGAACCTCACTTTCAAAGCCGCAGCGACTTACAATACAACTAATACAAGGAGAGACATCTTCTATGGCGCAGAGTCAAGCCAAGCATACCGTAGTGGAGGTGTTTATGGTTCTACACAAATGCAGAAAGACCTGCGTTGGCAGAGCAGTAATACATTAACTTACAAACATAAAATCAATAAGAAAAATTCATTTGATGTTATGTTGGGACATGAGTTCGCATTCAGAAGCTCTGAACTTTTATATGGACAAGCTAAAGATTTCCCATTTGAAAATTTAGGTAACGATAACCTTGGAATCGGTGCTACCCCTAGTAGTGTATCTACTTCAAGAAGCGATAAAAAGCTATTATCTTTCTTTGCACGTGGAAATTACAACTTTGACAACCGTTATCTATTTACAGCGACGATTCGTGCTGATGGTTCTACCGTATTCTCTGCAAAAAACAAATGGGGATATTTCCCATCATTCTCTGCAGCATGGCGTATATCAGAAGAGAAATTCATGAAAAATATCACTTCGATATCAAATTTGAAACTCCGCCTTGGATGGGGTACAGTAGGAAATGACCGTATCACAAACTATTTGTCAATGGACTTGTATACATCAAGCAAATATGGAGTAGGTCAACAACTGGTTACAGTGCTGGATCCTAAACAGTTGGCTAATAAAAATCTGAAGTGGGAAGGTTCTACTACCGCTAACCTAGGTATTGATGTAGGTCTTTTGGAAAATCGCCTGAATTTGACTGCTGATTTCTTTCTAAAAAATACAAAAGACCTGTTGCTTGAACAAAAATTAGCTTATGTAACCGGATTCAATTCTCAATGGCAGAATATTGGTAAAATAGAGAATAAGGGTATTGAATTGAACATCAATTCTACTAACATAAGAACCCGCAATTTCTTATGGCAGACCGATTTCAATATTTCGTTCATTAAAAATACATTGAAAGCATTGCAAGACGGAACATCATACATACAGTCGGCAACTAAATTCAACAGTAACTTCAATGGAAATGACTATATTTCAATTGTCGGTTCTTCTCTTGGACAAATGTATGGATATGTTTTCGATGGAGTATATCAAACATCTGACTTCAACATGTTACCTGATGGAACAATGCAACTGAAACCTGGAATTGCAGACATAAGCCAACATGCAGGAAAAACAGTTGAACCAGGTATGGTGAAATATAAAGATATGAATGGAGACGGTGTCATTACAACAGATGACCGTACAACTATTGGAAATGGTCAGCCAGACTGGTATGGAGGTATCACCAACACCTTCAATTACAAAAACATTGATTTCAGTTTCATGCTCCAGTTCCAATATGGTAATGATATTTATAATGCGACTCGTATGTTCAATACACAATCGCAAGACGAACGCAGCAACCAACTGGCAGAAGTAGCTGACCGATGGACTCCGACACATGCTTCCAATCGCGTTCCTTCTGCTAAAGGGTATGTGAAATATGAATTATACTCACGCTTCATCGAAGACGGTTCATTCTTACGCTTAAAGAATATCACATTGGGATATACTTTCCCTAATAAATGGACTAGAAAAGTATACATTAACCGCCTGCGTGTATACGGTACGGCACAGAATTTATTCTGTCTGACTAAATATAGCGGCTATGACCCGGAAGTGAACATGAAAAGCAGTCCACTTATGCCTGGGTTTGACTGGGGAGCTTATCCTAAGAGCAGAGTATTTACATTTGGTGTAGAGGTTCAATTCTAAACAGAAAAAGACAATGAAAAATTTCAAATACTACTTGTGCACATTAGCCTGTGCAATCGCAGTTTCATCCTGTTCGCTAGATGAAACCAGCTATACAGAGATTGAGAAAGGAAACTATATGAATAATGCAACAGAAGCAGAAAATGTGCTTTTGGGTGTATATCGCAATATGGTTCAGGAGGGCATATATGGTTTCCATTTATCGCTTTATTTCACCATCCCCAGTGACATTGCTAAAGTAACGGGTAATAGTACTGATGGACTTCGTCTTATTCCATCAAACGCTTATACCAGTTCCCAGACTGAAATCGCAACTACATGGGCAAACCTGTACAGTGCTATCTATAGTGCAAATGATTTTATCGAATCTTTGCAGCAAAAAATAGGTACCTATGACGAAACTAATTATAAAAAGGCAGCAGTTTATATGGCGGAAGCACGTTGTCTACGTGCCCTATACTATTTCGAAGTAGTACGCTGGTTCGGACATGTAGCATTGATTACCAATACAGAACAGTCCAGACAACATCCATCTACTTTCACACAAGCTGATCCTGCAGATGTATATAAATTCATAGAAGCTGATTTGCAATATGCCATTGATAATCTGCCATATGCAATAGATGATAATATACGTTCCGATAATAGCTTCCGCCTTTCCAAAGGTGCGGCATTAGGATTGTTAACCAAAGTATATGCCACTTGGGCAGGTTATCCCATTCATGATACAAGCAAATGGGAAGATGCTGCAAAAACTGCAAAAATTCTAGTTGAGTCGGGCAAACATCATTTGCTCGACGACTACGAACAATTATGGAAAAACACCTGTAATGGTGTTTGGGACGAAGAAGAAAGCTTGATTGAAGTAAGTTTCTATGCTCCTACTGTTACCGGAGTATCAGCCAATGATCCTTGCGGACGTATTGGAAAATGGAACGGAGTACAAGCAAGTGGTATTAGAGGCGTTCGTAATGCTGGTAACTGGCGTGTCATTCCTACTTTTTTACGCGACTGGAAAGATCGTGAAAGCGATAAAAGATGGGGATTGTCTTTTGCGGATTATAAATATGGTAAGTCCACTAATACCGGTGAAGATGGAGTGAAGATTGTGATAAACAGTAGTGGTAATATTGAAGACGCCATCAAAGATGATGCTAAAGATGCATTGAAGAAATCATACGTTGATAATGTATGTCCGAGAAAATGGGATACAGAAGACTACGTTAATAGTGCCAACTACCTGATCGATGCCAATCTTTCCAACATCAACTGGTATATATTGCGCTATGCTGATGTATTACTTCTATATGCAGAAGCCTTGAATGAATGGAAACAAGGTCCGACAGATGATGCATACAGAGCCATTAATATGGTACGTAGACGTGGCTTCGGACTTCCGGTAGATACAGACAACAGTAAATCGGATTTATTCGGTATGTCTTATGAAGAGTTCCAAAAAGCCGTACGTAATGAACGAGCTTATGAATTGGCATTCGAAGGACACCGCCGACAAGATTTGGTTCGTTGGGGAATTTACTACGAAAGCATCAAACAGACAGCTCAAGACTTGGTAAACTGGTATAGTGGCGGCGATGGATATTATGTATGCGTTGACTACACTAAGAAGAACAAAAACGAGTTACTTCCTATACCACAACAAGAGATGGACTTGTGTACTCAGTTTAATCAGAACCCTGGATGGTAACTAATTGTACCTTCATATAGTAATGAAAGCGCTATAGAAAAAAACTATTTTTTCCTGTAGCGCTTTCATCATAATTATTCATTTATCCCCTCACCTTCCACATACCATGAAAAAGAATATTTGTATAATCTCTCTTCTTGTATTATTTATTACCAGCCAATCTGCTTTTTCTCAAATCTATTCATTTGAGGATAACAAAATCCCCGGAGATTGGAGCATAAATAAAGGTACACTTAATATCTCTGCTGAAAAATACAAATTAGGCAACCAATCACTCCAAATCAACTGGAAACAAGGAACAATCCTTACACTTCAATCACCGTCCGGAATTTCTGAAGCTTGCCAAAGTAAAAACGGAGGGATTAATGTATGGATTTATAATAAATTTCCCATCAACGAACATCTAATTTTCTCATTCAAAGATACTAATGAAAAAGAAGTCTGTCGATTTCCTTTTCTACTCAATTTTAAAGGCTGGCGGTGTATTTGGGCCAAATTTCAAGGAGATATGAATATGCCACTTAAGAGTAATATAAAGTCTGTTGAAATGCAATTCCCACAAGAGACAAAAGAAGGGGTCATTTTCATTGATTATTTAGAATTTACACCAAAAGTTTCCTGGCAAAATATGTCAGATGCGCAATATAAAGTTAACCGTAAGGATTATAGTTTAGTCTCTGATTTTGTAAGCTACAGAAACACCACACCTCAAGTAAAGAAAATTATTACTGCTGAAGATCAACAAATAAAGATTATCGCAGACAGACTTACGACATGGTATCTCGGAAGCGGACAACAATCATCAGACAAATGGATAAAGATGAGAGAAGACAATGAAGAAGTATTTATCCGAACCGGTCTCAAAGCTGCGCAGAAAATTAAGATACAATATAATGAAGACAATACCCCCAAAGGAGAACCCTTGTTTCCAATGGGTGCCCCTACTACTATAGAAGGGCAGCAATTGAAGAAATTCCGTACGATTAATGAAAACATACTGCTTCCATTGGCACTTGACTATCGAAAAAATCAAAACGTTCAGAGTCTAAAAAAAGTGCTTTATATTTATGACTGGTTCAATGATCAAGGCTGGGCAGACGGTAGCGGGATGGGGACTTTATGTTTTGAGAAACTACGAAGTTCCGGCTATTTCCACTCATTTTTTCTGTTAAAAGAGCAACTTTCTCCCGAGTTATTGGAACGTGAACTTCAAACTTTAAACTGGTTTACAATGTTTGGTACATGCTATCAAACTCCGGCAAATGCCGGAGAGGTAGCAGATAATCTACGAGCACTGGCTATTCCCAAACTCATTTATGCATTATCTATTAACGATAAACAAAAAAAGCAAGTCGCACTGACCGCGTTTAAAAATTATATGGATAATGCTTTAGGAATAGCTCCCGGATTCTTCGGAACATTTAAACCAGACTTTTCCGGTTATCATCATAGAGGACCCTATAATAGTGCCTATTATCCTCATGCACTTTATGCAGGAGCATTAATAGCCTATTTATTACATGACACTCCTTATGCATTATCCGAATCAACTTTACATAATCTGAAACAAGGCTTATTAACTTTTCGTTTCTTCTGTGCCGGTTTAAATGTACCTGCCGGAACCGTAGGGCGTTTCCCAAAAGGACAACAAATTTTAGAAACACTGTTACCTGCATTTGCTTATGTATCTTTATCATATAAGGAACCAGACAAGGAATTAACAGCTGCTTTTAAACGAATTCTGGAGTCTGGTAGTAATAGACAAGCTATAACAAACTACGTAAGTAATGTAAACTCCAACCTCGCATATACCAGCACAGTAGGAGAAATTGAATTATTAACCCAATTGGCATCTACTTCCATTTCCAAAGAAGAAAAAGTCAATGGGACATTGTTTATGCCTTACTCCGGTCTATTGATTGCCAAAGACAGTTTATTCCATTTCAACATAAAAGGATTCAGCCGCTATATTTGGGATTTTGAGTCTTCAGCAACAGAAAACACAAAGGGACGTTATTTATCCTATGGTCAAATAGAATATTTTGATTTAAAGAATAAATATAAGTCTTTCAATCCGGAAGAGAGTGATTTCGACTGGAACTATATCCCTGGGGCTACTACAAAAGTATTACCGGAATATGTATTGCAAGATAAAGGCGGATCAAGTTCCGGGCATCGCAATTTTTCAGACGAGACATTCCTCACGGGTGTCCATGGTTCTAAAAAAAGCGCAATGTTTTCTTTCAGAATGCATGATATTACTTATGACAATTCCTTCCGGGCTAACAAGTCCGTTTTTGTATTTGAAGACTTTTTGCTCTGTCTGGGATCAGATATCCAAACCAAAGACAAAAGATACCCTACAATTACAACATTATTTCAATCATTTGATAAAAACACAAGTAAAGAAAGAATAGATGAAGGGTATATTCTCACAGATCCTTCACTCATGTATGTAGTAAAAGGAGGAGCTGTACGGACTCTTTGCGAAGGAACCCACACAAGAGCCTATATAGAACATGGAGCACCAGCTATAGACGCTAAATACCAATACTACATACTGAAGCAAAAAAATAAAAAAACAGCTAAAAGACTTTTATCAAATCATAGTCCGATAGAGATAGTAGCTCAGGATAATGATGCACATATCATTCGTCACAAAACGGCAGGTATCATTTGTGGTGCCTTATTCAATCCTCTAAAAACATATACCGAGCAACTGGTTACTCAAGTAAATATTCCTCTCTCTTACATATTAGAAAAAGAAGAAGAGAACGATTCTTTCAGACTTTCCATCTGTGAACCGGATATGCGGAGAGCATCACGTGCACACATGGGCTTACTAACCGAAGAAGATGTTGTACAGGAGGAAAAAGCTTTCAATACGCAATTAACAATCAATGGAATATATAATGTTAAATGCCTTCAAAAGTCGATAAAGGTATCTCATGACAAAGAGAAAAATAAAACTTACGTAACCATCTCCACTATCCGGGGAAAAAACTACACTCTTTTATTACATCAAACCAATATCTGATATGAAACATAGATTAATAACATTACTGCTTATTTGCTTTTATATATTAGATTCTAATGCTCAGAGTGACCTGACATTATGGTATAAATCACCTGCAAAAGTATGGGAAGAAGCATTACCTGTAGGCAATGGACGTCTTGGAGCCATGATTTTTGGAGAACCCCAAAAAGAAAGAATACAGTTTAATGAAAACACTCTCTATAGTGGGGAACCTGAAACACCAAAGGATATAAATGTAGCATCTGATCTTGGGCATATACGCCAACTGCTTAACGAAGGAAAAAATACAGAAGCGGGAAATATCATACAACAAAAATGGATCGGCAGACTTAATGAAGCTTACCAGCCTTTTGGAGATCTTTATATAGAATTCGCTTCCAAAGGAGCGATCACTGATTACATCCATTCGTTGGATATGAATAACTCTATTGTCAGTACTTCTTATAAACAAAATGGCATAGCAATAAGAAGAGAAGTATTCGCTTCGTATCCGGCACAGGCCATTATTATTCACCTTAGTGCTTCTAAACCAGTATTAAATTTCACTGCCCATTTAGAATCACCGCATCCTGTAACCCTAGATTCCGACTCGCAAGCTATTTATCTGAAAGGACAAGCTCCTGCACATGCCCAACGAAGAGATATAGAACACATGAAGCGTTTCAATACTCAACGATTGCATCCGGAATACTTTGACCAAACGGGACATGTCATACAAAAAAAGCAAGTAATTTATGGAAATGAACTGGGTGGAAAAGGTACCTTTTTCGAAGCATGTCTCCTTTCAAGCCATAAAGATGGGAAGTTAGTGATAGAGAACAACCAATTCATTGCGCAAGATTGCAGCGAGGTTACATTAGTATTATATGCTGCTACCAGTTACAATGGACTACACAAAAGTCCGAGTAAGAAAGGTAAGAACCCACACCAAGAAATTAATAATTATAGAAAAATAAGCGAAAAGCACTCGTATCAAAAGTTAAAAGAAGAGCATATAACTGATTATCAATCCTTATTTAAGCGGGTATCTTTCAACCTTCAGACGAACAAACAACTAAAAAATATACCTACAGACCAACGACTAAAATTCTTCAAGAAAAAAGAGGATCAAACACTTATCACACAACTATTTCAGTTCGGACGATATTTAATGATAGCCGGTTCACGTGGTGAAGGACAACCTCTAAACCTGCAAGGATTGTGGAATAATGAGGTATTACCTCCATGGAATTCGGGATACACTCTGAATATCAACCTGGAAATGAATTACTGGCCGGCAGAAGTCACTAATCTGTCTGAATGCCATCAACCATTATTCAAACTCATAGAAGAAATTGCAGATAAAGGAAAAAATCTGGCACGCGATATGTATGGTTTGAATGGTTGGGCTGTCCACCATAACATTTCAATATGGAGAGAAGCCTATCCATCAGACGGATTTGTATACTGGTTCTTTTGGAATATGTCCGGTCCTTGGTTATGTAATCATATATGGGAACATTATTTATATACCAAAGATATAGACTTCCTGAAGAAATACTATCCTATACTAAAAGGATCAGCAACATTCTGCTCGGAATGGCTGGTAGAAAACAGTGAAGGAGAATTGGTAACCCCAGTCAGTACTTCCCCTGAAAATGCTTATCTTATGCCAGATGGTATTTCTGCATCTGTATGCGAGGGAAGCACAATGGATATAGCAATTATCCGTTCTTTGTTTTCAAATACAATAAATGCATCAAAAATACTTCAGACAGACTCTCTATTCTGTGCAGAATTAACCCAAAAAGTAAACAAATTGAAGAAATATCAGATCGGTAGTAAAGGGCAACTTTTGGAATGGGATAAAGAATATATGGAGAATGAATCCCAGCACCGACATGTATCACATCTCTTCGGATTATATCCTGGATGCGATATTACAGATAATACTCCAGAACTATTTGATGCCGCACGAAAATCTCTAAACGCCCGCGGCAATAAAACAACCGGATGGAGCATGGCATGGAAAATTTCTCTTTGGTCACGTTTGTACAATTCTTTAAAAGCTTATGAAGCATTAAGTAATCTAATTAATGATGTTGATTCTGACACTAAAGCTGAAAATCAAGGAGGTTTATACCGTAATCTGTTAAATGCACTACCCTTTCAGATCGATGGAAATTTCGGAGCAACAGCCGGTATTGCTGAAATGCTATTGCAGAGCCATAAGGGAAATATTCATCTACTTCCTGCTTTACCTCCTACATGGGAAAAAGGAAATATAAAAGGACTAAAAGCAAGAGGAGGATTTACTGTAGATATGGAATGGAAAAAAGGTAAAATAACTGTTGCATACGTCACTAGCCCGTATGAACAAACCACTAATATTGTCTACAAAGATATGATAAGAAAGACTCATTTCAATGCAGGTGAAAAGAAAAAGATTTCATTCAAATGATAAAATATAGGGCTGAAATCCCCTTTAAAAGGACATACTTGACAAAATTAATAGTTTTTTCAACAAAACTAATAGTCTAAAATCTGTTTCAATGTCCTTTTCAACATTCGTATCATTAAAAATAAAATAGTTCGCATACTTTTGCATCAGTACAAAACTTCTAAAAACAATCACTTAAAATGAATAACATGAAAAAGAAACTTGTTCTCTTTGCTTCGGTTAGTATTGCACTCGTGTCGTGCCAGACAACCCCAAAGGAAGACTACAGTTGGATAAAAAAAGGACTGGATGTAGCTTCTGCCCAATTACAACTTTCCGCTGAAGAGGTTAGTGGTACAGGGATGTTGCCACGTTCCATCCGTACCGGCTATGACATGAATTTCCTTTGCCGCCAGTTGGAAAGAGATTCATTAACATTTAAGGATTCACTACGCGCACAACCCACTGCTGACCAGCTAGGCAAACGTCGCCTCTGCAACGTTTATGACTGGACGAGTGGTTTCTTCCCCGGTTCATTATGGTATGCATACGAACTGACAGGAAACAACACACTGAAAACTCAAGCAATCGAATATACAAATCTTCTGAATCCGGTGCGTTATTATAAAGGTACACATGATTTGGGATTTATGGTCAACTGTAGTTACGGCAATGCAGAACGTCTTTCACCTAACGATACAATCGCTGCAGTGATGAAAGAAACTGCCGATAACCTCTGTGGTCGTTTCAACGATTCCATCGGCGCTATTCGCTCATGGGATTTCGGAACATGGAACTTCCCGGTTATTATCGACAATATGATGAACCTTGATCTTCTGTTCAATGTAGCAAAAGCAACAGGTGACAATAGATATAAAGACATCGCTATCAAGCATGCCATGACTACAATGCATAATCACTTCCGCCCGGATTATACTTGCTGGCATGTAGTAAGCTATAACAACGACGGAACAGTGGAAAACAAACAAACTTTCCAAGGCAAGAACGATGACTCTTCATGGGCACGGGGACAGGCATGGGCTATATACGGATATACCGCTTGCTACCGCGAAACGAATGACAGCATATTCCTGAACTTTGCAAAGGACATAGCTGATATGATTATGAACCGCGTAAAAACGGATGATGCTATTCCTTACTGGGATTATGATGCTCCTGTAACCAAAGAAACTCCACGTGATGTATCGGCCGCTTCTGTTACTGCTTCTGCAATGATCGAACTAAGTACGATGGTTCCCGACGGACAGAAATATCTGGATTATGCAGAAAAGATTCTGAAAAGTTTGTCAAGTGATGCATATCTCGCAAAAGTGGGTGACAATCAAGGATTCATTTTGATGCATTCCGTAGGTTCACTGCCGAATGGTTCTGAAATAGACACTCCACTGAACTATGCTGACTACTATTATCTGGAAGCATTGAAGAGATTCATGGATCTGAAAGGTATCAACTATAAAGATATCTAATACATTAAATTATAACACCTATTATATCATGAATAAAACTTTAAAGTACATCGTTCTGCTTGCAATCGCATGTTTCGTAAGCAAGGGTTACGCCCAAGAACTGAAAAGCGAAGTCTTTTCTCTCCTTAACCTGGACTATCCGGGACTGGAGAAAGTAAAAACTTTGCATCAGGAGGGTAAAGATGAGGATGCTGCCAAAGCATTACTGGACTATTACCGTGCACGTACCAACGTAAAAACTCCGGATATCAATCTGAACAAAGTGACTATCAGCAAAGAAGAACAGCAATGGGCGGATGACGGATTGAAACATACATTCTTCGTACATAAAGGTTATCAACCTTCTTACAATTATGGAGAAGATATCAACTGGCAATACTGGCCGGTGAAAGATAATGAGCTCCGCTGGCAGTTGCACCGTCACAAATGGTTCACTCCGATGGGTAAGGCTTACCGTATATCCGGTGATGAAAAATATGCTAAAGAATGGGCACACCAGTATATCGATTGGATTAAAAAAAATCCGTTAGTGAAGATGGACAAGAAAGAATATGAGCTGGTAAGTGATGGAAAAATCAAAGGCGAAGTAGAAAACGTACGTTTTGCATGGCGTCCCCTGGAAGTGAGTAATCGTCTGCAAGACCAGACTTCACAGTTCCAGTTATTCCTTCCCTCACCTTCTTTCACTCCGGACTTCCTGACAGAATTCCTGGTGAACTATTACAAACATGCTGTACATATCCTTGCTAATTACTCGGATCAAGGCAACCATTTACTGTTTGAAGCTCAACGCATGATTTATGCAGGTGCCTTTTTCCCTGAATTCAAAGATGCTCCGGCTTGGAGAAAAAGTGGTATCGACATTCTGAACCGTGAAATTCACGTACAAGTATACGAAGATGGCGGACAGTTCGAACTTGACCCACATTATCATCTGGCAGCTATTAACATTTTCTGTAAAGCCTTAGGTATCGCAGATGCTAACGGATTCCGTAAGGAATTCCCCCAAGATTATTTGGATACCATTGAAAACATGATTATGTTCTATGCAAACATTTCTTTCCCTGATTACACTAATCCATGTTTCAGCGACGCCAAGTTGACAACAAAGAAAGAAATGGTGAAAAACTACAAGTCATGGAGTAAACTGTTCCCGAAGAACCAGACAATCAAATACTTTGCTACAGAAGGAAAAGAAGGTGCATTGCCGGATTATATGTCTAAAGGTTTCCTGAAATCAGGCTTTTTTGTATTCCGTAATTCATGGGGAATGGATGCTACCCAAATGGTAGTAAAGGCAGGTCCGAAAGCTTTCTGGCACTGTCAGCCGGACAACGGAACATTTGAACTTTGGTTCAACGGTAAGAATTTGTTCCCGGATTCAGGTTCGTATGTATACGCCGGTGAAGGCGAAGTAATGGAACAACGCAACTGGCACCGTCAGACTTGTGTTCACAACACAGTAACCCTGGATAATAAGAATCTCGATACAACAGAATCTGTTACTAAGTTGTGGCAACCGGAAGGTGCTATCCAGACTTTAGTAACTGAAAATCCGAGTTATAAGAATTTGAAACACCGCCGTTCTGTTTTCTTCGTTAATAACACTTACTTTGTCATTGTAGATGAAATGGTAGGTAGCGGTAAAGGTTCTATCAATCTTCACTATCAGATGCCGAAAGGAGAAATTGCCAACAGCCGCGAAGACATGACATTCCTGACACAGTTTGAGGATGGAAGCAACATGAAACTGCAATGCTTCGGCCCTGCCGGCATGAGTATGAAGAAAGAACCGGGATGGTGTTCAACAGCTTATCGCAAACGCTACAAACGTATGAATGTATCATTCAACGTAAGAAAAGACGGTGAAGAAGCTGTACGTTACATCACTGTTATCTACCCGGTTAAGAAAAGCGCAGATGCCCCTAAATTTGACGCTAAATTCAAGAACAAAGCGTTCGATGAAAACGGTCTGGAAGTAGAAGTGAAAGTAAACGGAAAGAAACAGTCATTAAAATACAAACTATAAAAAACCTCAAAGTCTCTCCCTGCCCCTTTTCTTGGGAGAGGCTTCTTCATCATTATGGAAAACTATTACACCTCCTCTACCCTACTCCTCCCATTGGCAGCATTAAACCTCGTTTCTTGCAACAGCCAAAAGAAAGAAGAAGTCAGACAACCGAACATTATCTTCATGATGACGGATGATCACACCACTCAAGCGATGTCCTGTTATGGAGGAAATCTAATCCAAACTCCTAATATGGACCGGATTGCCAACGAAGGTATTCGCTTTGATAATTGTTACGCTGTCAATGCTCTTTCGGGACCTTCACGCGCTTGCATCCTCACCGGCAAGTTCAGTCACGAGAATGGTTTTACCGATAATGCAAGTACATTCAACGGCGATCAGCAGACATTCCCCAAACTTCTTCAGCAAGCCGGATACCAGACTGCCATGATCGGCAAATGGCACCTCATCAGCGAACCGCAAGGTTTCGACCATTGGAGTATCCTTAGCGGTCAACATGAGCAAGGCGACTATTACGATCCTGATTTCTGGGAAGACGGAAAACATATCGTAGAAAAAGGATATGCTACAGATATTATTACCGACAAAGCAATTAAATTCCTCGAAAGACGTGACAAGAACAAGCCTTTCTGCATGATGTATCACCAGAAAGCCCCACACCGTAACTGGATGCCTGCTCCCCGTCATTTGGGTATATTCAACAATACCACTTTCCCGGAACCGGCTAATCTGTTCGACGACTACGAAGGTCGTGGAAGAGCTGCTCGTGAGCAGGATATGTCTATCGAACACACGTTGACAAACGACTGGGATCTCAAATTGATGACTCGTGAAGAGATGCTGAAAGATACAACCAACCGTCTTTATAGTGTATATAAACGTATGCCTATTGAAGTTCAGGATAAATGGGATTCTGTATACGCCGGGCGCATTGCCGAATACCGCAAAGGTGACTTGAAAGGCAAATCTTTAATCAGCTGGAAATATCAACAATATATGCGCGATTATCTGGCTACGGTTCTGGCAGTAGACGAAAATATCGGCCGACTACTGAATTATCTCGAAAAGATTGGTGAACTGGACAATACAATCATTGTCTACACCTCCGACCAGGGTTTCTTCCTTGGCGAACATGGCTGGTTTGACAAACGCTTCATGTATGAAGAATGTCAGCGTATGCCTCTTATCATCCGTTACCCGAAAGCAATCAAAGCAGGAAGTGCCAGTAATGCAATCAGTATGAATGTAGACTTTGCTCCTACCTTCCTAGACTTTGCCGGAGTAGATATTCCGTCAGATATTCAAGGAGCTTCTTTGAAACCGATATTGGTCAACGAAGGAAAAACCCCGGCCGACTGGCGTAAAGCAGCTTATTACCACTACTACGAATATCCTGCAGAACACTCTGTAAAACGTCACTATGGTATCCGTACACAAGATTTCAAGTTGATTCATTTCTACAATGATATTGACGAATGGGAAATGTATGACATGAAAGCTGATCCGAGAGAGATGAACAACGTCTTCGGCAAACCGGAGTATGCTAAAGTACAAGAAGAGCTGATAGAGCTGCTTCAGGATACTCAAAAACAGTACAAAGATACTGACCCGGATGAAAAGGAAAAAGTCCTCTTTAAAGGTGATCGTCGGCAAATGCAAAACCGCTAAGAAGAGGACATATCAATAAGAATTAATATGCTTCATAATTAGTTTACATAATAAATTTAGGCACGGATTACACGGATGAACGCTGTTGTTTTACCTCATCATCATTCTAAAAACCGTGAAATCCGTGTAATCCGTGCCTCATAACCGAATAAATTAGATAAAACCATGGATAGAAGAAAGTTTTTAAAAAACACAGGCTGGTCTTTCCTCGGATTGGCAGCTTCAGGCAGTTTACTGGGTTCTTGCACAGCTGGAAGCAAAGAAGCAAAAAAAATTATGCCGTCAGCCAGTAACCTCAAAATGTACTGGGGCGACTTACACAACCATTGCAACATCACATATGGACACGGCGACATGCGCGATGCTTTTGAAGCAGCGAAAGCACAATTGGATTTTGTCAGTGTCACTCCTCATGCTATGTGGCCGGATATTCCCGGAGCAGATGATCCCCGCCTGAAATGGGTAATCGATTACCACACGGGAGCTTTCAAACGTTTGCGTGAAGGCGGTTATGAGAAGTACGTAAAAATGACGAATGAATACAATAAAGAAGGTGAATTCCTTACTTTTGTCGGATACGAAGCCCACAGCATGGAACATGGTGACCATGTTGCATTGAATTATGATCTTGACGCACCGCTTGTGGAATGTACTTCTATCGAAGACTGGAAACAGAAGGCAAAAGGCCACAAAGTATTTATCACTCCGCATCACATGGGTTATCAGGGTGGCTATCGTGGTTACAACTGGAAATGCTTTACCGAAGGAGATATTACCCCATTCGTAGAAATGTATTCCCGCCACGGTCTGGCAGAAAGCGACCAGGGAGACTATCCTTATCTACACGACATGGGTCCGCGCCAATGGGAAGGAACCATTCAATATGGTCTTGAATTAGGTAACAAATTCGGTATTATGGCTTCTACCGACCAACATTCCGGTTATCCGGGAAGCTATGGCGACGGTCGTATCGGTGTCATGGCTCCGTCATTGACTCGCGACGCTATTTGGGAAGCTCTCCGCACCCGCCACGTATGTGCCGCAACCGGTGATAAAATTATTATTGACTTCCGCCTCAACGACGCTTTCATGGGTGACGTAGTTCGCGGTAACAGCCGCCGTATCTATCTGAACGTCACAGGTGAAAGCTGTATCGACTACGTGGATATTGTCAAGAATGGACAGATTTTAGCTCGCATGAACGGCCCTCTGACTCCGATTGCTCCGGAAGGTGATACGGTACGTTGCAAAGTTAAAGTTGATTTTGGTTGGAATCGTGAAGAGAAATACGTACATTGGCAGGGCAAACTGTCAGTAGACAAAGGACAGATCCATAGTGTAACTCCTTGTTTCCGTGGCGCAGCGTTCACTTCTCCGCAAGAAGGTGAAACTGAATTCCACACGCATGTCAACCGTATTGTATCCGTTGGCGACAAGGAAACGGAATTGGATATGTACAGCAGCAAGAATCCGAATACAACTACAGCAGCCATGCAAGCCGTCATTCTGGATGTGGAAATGCCCAAAGACGGCAAGATCATTGCCGAATTCAATGGCAAGAAGTTTGAACATACATTGGGCGAATTGCTCGAAGGTTCACGCTCACACTTCATGATCGGTTGGTTGAGCGAGGCAATCCTCTTCAATCGTGCTATGCCGGAAAGCTGCTTCACTTTGGAACACTACATGGAAGATAAAGAGCCGCAGCGTGATACGGATTACTACTATGTACGCGTTCGCCAACGTGACGGACAATGGGCTTGGAGTTCACCGATTTGGGCAGAGAGAGTGTGATTTTTTTAAGTATTAAGTATTATGTATTAAGTATTACTTGGTGATATGGAAAAAGAATACGCTATAGGAATTGACCTTGGCGGAACTTCTGTAAAATACGCCCTAATTGATAATGAAGGCGTATTTTACTTTCAAGGGAAGTTACCGTCGAAAGCCGATGTATCAGCAGAAGCTGTCATCGGACAGTTGGTTACTGCTATCAATGAGGTAAAAGCTTTTGCACAAGAACAAGGCTACAAAATCAATGGTATAGGAATTGGTACACCAGGCATCGTAGATTCTACAAACCGTATTGTTCTAGGAGGTGCGGAAAACATCAACGGTTGGGAAAACATACATCTGGCAGACCGTATTGAAAAGGAAACCGGACTCCCGGCTTTATTGGGAAATGATGCTAATCTGATGGGATTAGGAGAAACAATGTATGGAGCCGGACAGGGAGCCACTCATGTTGTTTTCCTAACAGTAGGAACAGGCATTGGCGGTGCAGTAGTCATTGATGGCAAATTGTTCAACGGTTATGCCAACCGGGGGACAGAACTGGGGCACGTGCCTCTCATTGCCAATGGCGAACCTTGTGCCTGTGGTTCCGTCGGCTGTCTGGAACATTATGCTTCCACTTCTGCTTTGGTACGCCGTTTCAATCAACGGATAATAGACGCAGGTATCTCCTACCCGGATGAAGAGATTAATGGAGAACTGATCGTCCGCCTTTACAAACAAGGAGATAAGATTGCACAACTATCGCTGGAAGAACACTGCGATTTTCTGGGACACGGAATTGCAGGGTTTATCAATATCTTCAGCCCTCAAAAGATTGTAATCGGTGGAGGACTTTCCGAAGCCGGAGACTTTTATATTCAAAAAGTAAGTGAAAAAGCCCGCAGTTACGCTATTCCCGACTGCGCCGTGAATACTCAAATCATAGCTGCCGCTCTTGGAAACAAGGCCGGAAGTATTGGAGCTGCTTCACTCTTTTTCAAATGAAAACAAAAATAAATGATAGTTGATAGTTGATAAATGATAGTTAGTAAATGAAAGTTATTCCAACATACAAATACTCAATCATCATTAATTATCAACTTCCATCTATCAGTTATCATTTATCAACTATCAACTATTTAAGATTATGAGAAAAAATTTAGGAATGCTGGCGCTGATTATGGCGTTCTGGTTTACCATCTCGTTTATCACCAATATTCTAGGTCCACTCATTCCGGATATTATCCACAACTTCAATCTAAGCGACCTGGCAATGGCGGGATTTATCCCGACTTCTTTCTTCCTGGCCTATGCCATCATGTCTATCCCTGCCGGATTGCTCATTGACCGTTTCGGTGAAAAGCCGGTATTATTCGGTGGGTTTCTGATGCCGTTCATCGGTACCATCTTGTTTGCCTGCATGCACACGTATCCAATGTTATTAGCTTCTTCTTTCATCATCGGGTTAGGAATGGCCATGTTACAAACGGTATTGAATCCACTCCAACGTACCGTAGGAGGAGAAGAAAACTATGCATTTATCGCTGAATTGGCGCAATTTATGTTTGGCATTGCTTCTTTCCTAAGTCCTCTGGTATATACTTATCTGATTCGTGAACTTAATCCGGCGACATATACAGCAGGTAAGGGTTTCTTTATCGACTTGTTGGCCGATGTCACTCCACGGGAAATGCCGTGGGTATCTCTTTATTGGGTATTTACAATCCTGCTATTGGTCATGCTGATTGCTGTCGGTGTATCCCGTTTTCCCAAAATCGAATTGAAAGAAGACGAGAAAAGCGGATCTAAAGATTCATATCTGGCTTTATTCAAACAGAAATATGTATGGCTGTTTTTCCTGGGAATCTTCTGCTATGTAAGCACGGAACAAGGAACTTCAATCTTTATGAGTACCTTCCTGGAACAATACCATGGAGTTAACCCGCAAACAGACGGTGCACAAGCCGTGAGCTATTTTTGGGGATTGATGACAGCCGGTTGTCTGGTAGGCATGATCCTACTCAAGTTGATTGACAGCAAACGATTGTTACAGATTTCCGGAATTCTGACGATCATTCTATTATTATCAGCATTGTTCGGAAGTAAAGAAGTATCTATGCTTGCTTTCCCAGCTGTTGGCTTCAGTATCTCCATGATGTATTCCATCGTATTCTCATTAGCACTGAACTCTGCGTCACAGCACCACGGTTCATTCGCAGGTATACTATGCTCGGCAATTGTAGGTGGTGCCGGTGGTCCGATGATTGTAAGTACGCTGGCAGATGCAACATCACTTCGCACGGGTATGCTCTTTATCCTTGTTTTCGTAGGATATATCACCTTTATTGGTTTCTGGGCACGTCCACTGATTAATAACAAGACTATTCGTCTGAAAGATTTATTCAAACAACGCTGAACAACAAAGCGATGAATAATAAAAGCAAAGTTATATGATGAAACAACGAATATCTATTTTCCTCTTGTTCACCCTTTTGCTATTCGCCAACGGGTATGCACAAAAAGGAATCATGCATCTGACTCAACAGACCTTGATGCATGAAGTCCGCGAAACGCCTTCGCCCCTGGACGGACAGCATATTACCGTCAATCCTCCGCGTTTTATGTGGCCGGATAAGTTCCCGCACCTCGGTGCCGTATTGGACGGAGTTGAAGAAGAGGACTACAAACCGGAAGTAACCTACCGCATCCGTATCGCACGCGACCCCGAATTCAAATCGGAAGTGATTACCGCCGAAAGAAAATGGGCCTTTTTCAACCCATTCAAACTCTTTGAAAAAGGGAAATGGTATTGGCAACATGCCTACATTGACAAAGAAGGAAAAGAAGAATGGTCACCTGTTTATCATTTTTATATAGACGAACACATACGTACATTCAGCCCTCCTTCTCTACAGGAAGTATTAGCCAAATTACCAAAAAACCATCCCCGCATCTTGCTTGATACCGAAGATTGGGATAATATCATCGAACGGAATAAAAACAATCCGGAGGCACAGGCTTATATCCGAAAAGCCGATAAATGCCTGAACCACCCGCTGAAACATCTGGAAGAAGAAATTGATACAACCCAGGTTGTCAAGCTGACAAACATTGTTCAATATCGTTCTGCCCTGATTCGGGAAAGTCGTAAGATTGTAGACCGTGAAGAAGCAAATATCGAAGCCATGGTACGCGCTTACCTGCTAACGAAAGACGAGGTATACTACAAAGAAGGTATAAAGCGGCTTTCCGAAATTCTTTCCTGGAAAAACAGTAAATACTTTGCCGGAGATTTCAATCGTTCTACTATTCTGTCCATGAGTACTTCAGCGTATGATGCATGGTACAATCTGTTGACTCCGGATGAGAGAAAACTACTTCTAAGAACGATTCGTGACAATGGAAAGAAGTTCTATCATGAATATGTCAATCACTTGGAAAACCGCATTGCTGATAATCATGTCTGGCAAATGACTTTCCGTATCTTGAATATGGCGGCATTTGCTACGTATGGTGAGCTACCGATGGCTTCCACCTGGGTGGATTATTGCTACAATGAATGGGTATCCCGTCTTCCGGGCCTCAACGCTGACGGAGGATGGCACAATGGTGATTCCTATTTCCAGGTTAATCTTCGCACATTGATTGAAGTTCCCGCTTTCTACTCCCGTATCAGCGGATTCGATTTTTTCGCTGATACGTGGTATAACAACAATGCATTTTACGTCATCTACCAGCAGCCTCCATTCTCAAAATCTGCCGGACAAGGCAATTCACACGAGAGCAAGATGAAGCCGAACGGTACACGAGTAGGTTATGCGGATGCCTTGGCACGTGAATGTAATAATCCGTGGGCGGCCGCTTATGTACGTACTATTCTGCAAAAAGAACCGGATATTATGGAAAAGACTTTCCTCGGAAAATCCGGAGATTTGACCTGGTATCGTTGTACAACCAAGAAAACTCTCCCCAAAGAAGGACATACTCTTGCCGAGCTACCCATGGCGAAAGTATTCAATGAAACAGGAATCGGTACGATGAATACTTCTTTGGGAGATATAGACAGGAATGCCATGTTATCGTTCCGCTCCAGTTCTTATGGTTCCACTTCCCATGCACTAGCCAATCAGAATGCTTTCAATACATTCTATGGGGGTAAAGCCATTTTTTACAGCAGCGGACATCGTACTGGTTTTACGGACGATCATTGTATGTATTCTTACCGTAACACCCGTGCACACAACAGTATTTTGGTAAATGGAATGACTCAAAAGATTGGAACAGAAGGATATGGCTGGATTCCGCGTTGGTATGAAGGAGAAAAAATCGCTTATATGGTAGGAGATGCTTCCAATGCTTATGGCAAAGTGACTTCTCCCCTATGGCTGAAACGTGGCGAACTATCCGGTACGCAATATACGCCTGAAAAAGGATGGGATGAGAATAAATTGGATATGTTCCGCCGTCATATCATCCAATTGGGAACTACCGGAATTTTCGTGATTTATGATGAGCTGGAAGGAAAAGAAGCCGTAACATGGAGTTACCTTTTACATACTGTAGAATTACCGATGGAAATACTGGAACTGACCAATGAAGTGAAAGTAACCGGAAGAAATAAAGCCGGTGGCATCTCTGTTGCTCATCTTTTCAGTTCGGCAAAAACGGAACAGGCAATGGTAGATACTTTCTTCTGTGCTCCGACCAACTGGAAAAATGTAACGAATGCACAAGGAAAAGCGGTGAAATATCCTAATCACTGGCATTTCTCTTCTACAACAGTTCCTTGCAAAACCGCCCGTTTCTTAACGGTTATGGATATACATGGAAATAATCGCCCGGATATGCAGTTAGTTCGCAAAGGCAATACCATTCAAGTAGGTGACTGGACTATCACTTGCAACCTTACGGAAAAAGGAAAAGCCGCTATTCACGTTAGTAATAAAGTGGAAAAAGTTTCCTTAAACTATGATGCAGGTAAAAAGGAAGGTGCGACGACTGTTATTGACCAAGTAAAAGGGAAACAAGTTAGTAAAGTGCTGACAGACTATTTGCCTGATTTTGAAATTTAATCAATGCTCTTTATATCAAAATCAGCCCCTTCTTTTTTGATTATCAAAAGAAGAAGGGACTGGTTTTATAGTTATACGGATTTATAAATCATAAATAGACAATCTCGGATATTTCGAATAAAGTCCGGTATTCTGCAACTCTTCCTTTTCAGGAATGCGGAACAGATAATATTTACTATTCGGAACAAAAGGAGTATTATCTGGTAAACTAATAATAGTATGTCCCTTAACCGATATTTCTTTGCCACCCACAGTAATCTTTCCATCATATTCCTTACGTTCCACTGATTGTTGGTTACGGATAAGGTCAGTCAAAGCAAAACCTTCACCCCACAATTCTTTACGACGCTCTTTCCATATTTCCTGTATCAACGCATCACCGGTTTCCGTAACTGCATGCGCAGTTTTACCTTCCTTCATACGGGCATTACGCAAAGTCTGTAACAACTGTTGTGCTTCACCCTCTTTACCTGCTAAATGAGCAGCCGCTTCAGCTTTAATCAAATACATCTCCGAAGTACGCATCAATACTAAATCCGCCAACATATTGTCGAGGTCTTTAAATATGAATTTCTTATTCAACATAGCCCAGTCTCCATAAGCCGTCTGTCCCCAATCGAATAAATCCTTACGGTAGTCACCATCTTCAAACTCTTCCTTGAAATAAGGATCGGCATTGAGGTTTGTATAACCATCGGATGTGCAATCCTTGAAATAAAACAGATAACAGGGCATATTATCGTCAATTGTACATGACAATCCCCACATCCACTCTTTATTGGTATAATCATTAAAGCCACTCTTATATTCATTCTCATTCATTAAATAAGAATTGATAGCTAAAGCATCCGTCGCATAATCATACGCCTTCTGCCAGCTACGAGCATATAGATGAGTACGTGCCAACAAGCCCAATGCAACAGAATAATCAATCTGATACTGGGCATTCGCATCATTCCCATGTGAATAGTTTTCAGGAATAAACAACAAGGCATCTTCCAAATCACTCAGAGCTTGAGCAAAAACTTCTGATACACTAGAAGCAGGTTTTCCTGTCAAAGCTACTTCGTTATCTGTTGGTTCAGTATATATTGGAGCGCAAACAGCATTCGGATCTTTGTCGATGGCAAAAGAATAATGTGTAGCCAAAATCATATATGCGTACCCACGTGTAGCCAATGCCTGTCCTTTGATCCTGGCCTTATCTTCTTTAGTTCCCGCCACATCGTCTATATACTTCAATATGCCGTTACAATTATTAATCGGATCATACATCAAATCCCAAAGCACGCCATTATACTCGCCGCGTGAATATCCGTTTGTCAGGTTATAACTGCCGGAGAAACCATAGCTTCTTGTTCTGACAGCGTCTGAACCGGCAAAATCGTCATTCAACATTATGGAACCCATACCAATAGATGCATAAGTGGAGCCCGTATTAAAGATATAGTTCCATGCGCCCCTCAACACACGTTCCGCATTCTTCGTATCTTTATATACATTCGGAGCATCCAATGAAGTGGTAGGAGTAGTATCTAAATCACATGACACCACTGCACATACCATCAAAATAAGTCCACATACATTTTTAAGTTTTATCTTCATTGTTGTATTCATTTTAAAGTTTTACATTGATACCAAATGAAATTGTCTTCATAGCCGGATAACGGAAAGAAGCCATACCACTGACCGGCTGTTCCGGATCAAGTCCCTGCTGCTTACTGAATGTCAGCATATTTTCACCTTGCACAAATACGCTTGCATCTTTCAAAGTCAGTGGGTGCAACCATTTCTTCGGTAAGTTATAGTTGAGTGTTATTGTTTTTAAACGAAGGAAAGAACGATCTACCAGCCAACGTGTAGACGAGGAAGTAAACTTGCTTGTACCATCCTGTGTCAACCGGGGAATATTTGTATTTGTATTTTCTGGTGTCCAACGGTTCAAGAGTTCTTTACTCATACTATCTCCATTACCACCGTTTACTCTCATCAGCATCGTTATATCATTATTATAGATTTTTCCACCGATACCATAAGAGAACAACATAGATAATGACAGATCTTTCCATGTAAGATCTGACTGGAAACCTCCACTTAATTTCGGCAAAGAGCTACCAGCTTTTACCTTCTTATCAGAAGTCAGAGCCGAATAGTCATCTGTTAAATGCCTCATGCCGTCAGCATCATAATAAGCCCATTGCGCACTTCCGGTTTCGGGATCTACACCACCCCATTCATACAACCAAAAGTCATACAATGAACCACCCTGTACCCATTTCTTACTACCTTGCCACATTACTTCCGTGGGCAACTGCACTATTTTGTTTTTATAAGTCGTCATATTAACCGACAACCGCCATGTCCAGTCACGAGTCAATACAGGTGTAGCATTTACAGTAAATTCCCAACCGTAGTTTTTCAATTTTCCAATATTGGCATCAATAGAACTAAAACCGGAAGAAAGTACTAAATCACGGCTGAACAGCAAATCTTTGGACGCACGGTTAAAGTATTCAATCGTACCATTGATGCGGTTATTCAAAAAACCGAAGTCCAAACCGACATTAAAGTTCAAGTTCGTTTCCCACGACAAATCAGGAGTTGCCAGACGAGAAGCGTGAAGAGTAGTCTCACCCAAGAAGCTACCGATACCGTATAATTCTTGATACGCATAATAACCCACATTATCATTTCCCTGAGCACCATAACTGGCACGAATACTTAGGTTTGACAGCCATTTGTCAGCAACACCTTTCATAAAAGACTCCTGATGAATTTTCCAGGAAGCCCCAAACGACCAAAATGTTCCCCAACGATTGTCGGGATGAAAACGTGATGATCCATCAGTACGCATGGACGCCGATAAGAAATAACGCTGATTGAAAGCATATTCGGCACTTCCGAAATAACTAAGTAATTTATACTGATCGCTATTTCCACTGAAACCTGTCAATGTAGAAGCTGCGTCCGGTTCAAAAAAGCCATCAGTAATGACACCGGAACGTGATCCTCCGAAGTTGGAAGTATTGTACTCATAATATTCTTGACCTGCCATCAAACGAATATTGTGGAGTTCTTTGAATTTATGCTCCCAATTTACCACATTATTGAATGTCATACCTGTAGTCCGATAATTGCGCTTACTAACCGAACCTACCAAAGGTTCTTTTCCATAAGTGGGATTAGTATAATCATGCGAAAATTTACTGTTGTAATCTATGCTCAAAGACATCTTATAGGATAATCCCTTAATCGGAGCAATCTGCAAATATCCGCGTACCGAAGCCGCATCCCTCTTTATCTCATTCTTGTCATAGGGCATAGATTGAACAAAATTATAACCGCGGTAAGAACTCTTGCGATAATTTCCGTAATCATAGATTTTATTTCCATCGTCACCGAGCAAATACTCACCGGTATCGGGATTCCGCTCGTAAACCGGATAGAATGAAGGTAATGAACGTGCAGCCAATACAATATTACCGATTGCAGTATCATCCTGCTTCGGATAATCCTGAATAGAATGGGTACCCGAAACGTTCAAACCCACCTGTAACCAGTCACGCAGATCGGAAGTGATATTAGAACGCAATGTATAACGCTTGAAGCCAGAACAGATATATGCCCCTTGATCGTCCAGATACCCCAACGAGAAGTAATATTTCGTATTCTTACTTCCACCTGAAATTCGAGCACTTAAATCCGTATAGTGTGCGTCTTGCGTTAAAGCATCCTCCCAACTGTCGTCCCACAATGGTGTAGCTCCTGCCACCAATTTACCATCTACCCCAACCGGCTGGACATATTTGCTTCCATAAGGATTAATGCCAATAGCAGATATTAACTCGGATGAAGATCGCTGTGCAGCATCTTCTGCCGAATGACCATCGTTTATATATTTATTACGCATAGCTTCCCATTGCAACATAAAATAATCATTGGTACTTAACTGGTCATAATCTCTTACCGCACGACTTGAAAAACCGAATTTAGCAGACAACTCGATAACCGGAGCAGACTCGACTCCCTGTTTGGTGGTAATCATGATTACACCGTTTGCAGCACGCGATCCATACAACGTAGCAGCCGCAGCATCTTTCAACACAGTAATAGAAGCAATATCCTGTGAAGAAATGGAAGACAAAGCACCGTCGTAGGGAACGCCATCCACTACGTAAAGCGGAGTGGTAGATGCATTGGCCGAACCAATACCACGGATATAGATACTAGCATCTTCTCCGGGTTGTCCACTCGTTGAGAATGATTGTAAACCTGCCACACTTCCTTGTAATGCTTTTGAGACACTACTTACTTGTGATGACGCAATCAACTTTTTATCAACAACTCCAGCCGAACCGGTAAATGTAGATTTCTTAACAGTTCCGTAAGGCACAGTAATGATTACTTCATCAACAGCCAAAGAAGTTTCTTTCATCTCCACATTGATCGTAGTACGCCCTTTTACCGGAACCTCCATTGTTTCACAACCAATATACGAAAAGATAAGAGTTCCTTTACTATCCACTTTCAATGAATAATTGCCATTAACTGAGGTTACTGTGCCCTGCTGTCCATTGCTACCTTTCACAACAATAGTCACACCTGCCATTTCCTCTCCATGAGTAGAAACTTTTCCTCGTACAGTGACATCCTGCGCGTAGCTAGCCATACATAGGAAAAGAGCACATAAACAGCCGATACTTTTAATAAAGGCTACATTCAAATAAGAAAACAAAGAATTGGGAGCATGATAATTCATTTGCATGTTATTTATGGCTTATAGCCTCCCCGGATTGAGCAGTAAATAAAAAAAGGCATGGGAGTCTGTACTTCTGCTTATCCCGAACTCAGGCTCTCGCATTGCCCATCTACAAGGATAAGCAACACAGCTAGCCCACGCCAAGACGAGATATACAGAACATTATGCAAAGCACAATGTTTGATAACACATCCTTAGTGAACGCTTCCGTTGCCTTATCTTCTTGTAGATTTCAAATTTGCGAGATTTGAGTTCAGAAGATAACGTTTGGTAAACGCCTTTCTTAAATAAAAAAAACACCCCACCGCCCCCTCCGGAGCTAGCTGGATATCGCAAATATAGAAAGTTAAATTAAGAACTACAAACTTTATTTCACTTTTTTCCTTTCTATGAGCGTTTTGAACTAAATTCATAGTTACAAGGATTAATCTAACGCAATACTATTTTTAGTAACTCTTCTTGGAACTGCTATTTTCTTCATTCCTATGAATTTACGTTCAACAGTTGTGGAACGTAAACTAGAATGCAGTTCAAAGTATTATTAATAAAAAACAGGAAGTTAAATACTGCATTAAGACAGCTTACCTCTTACTAACTATTGGAAGCTACCATTTAGTTCATCTCCGCTCCTATTAAAACATTTTTGGTGCAGTCGACCTACCCTAATTGTTTTTTCAAACATTAGTTCTTCCAAAAATGTTATATTTGCAAATTGGAATCAGATTAAAAAAACAAAATATGAAATATATCGGAGCACACGTTAGCGCATCCGGTGGCGTTGAATTCGCCCCCATTAATGCGCGCGAAATAGGAGCAAATGCTTTTGCATTATTCACCAAGAATCAACGTCAATGGGTAAGTAAACCTTTAACGAAAGAAAGTATCAACCTCTTTAAAGAGAATTGTGAGAAGTACGGTTTCCAACCGGAATATATCCTGCCACATGACAGTTATCTTATAAATCTGGGGCATCCGGAGGAAGAGGGACTTCAAAAAAGCCGTGCCGCTTTTCTGGACGAAATGAAACGTTGCGAACAGCTTGGTTTGAAACTTCTAAATTTTCATCCTGGTAGCTCTCTCAATAAAATATCAACAGAAGATTGCCTGTCGCTTATTGCAGAAAGCATCAATCTTGCTTTAGAAAAAACAAACGGAGTGACAGCCGTTATTGAAAACACAGCCGGACAAGGTAGTAATTTAGGAAGCGAGTTCTGGCAACTGAAATATATCATCGACCGGGTAAACGATAAGAGCCGGGTAGGTGTTTGCCTCGATACCTGTCATACTTATACTGCAGGTTACGACATTGTCAATGAATATGATAAAGTTTTTGATGAATTTAACAAGGAAGTGGGATTCAACTACCTCCGCGGTATGCACTTGAATGATTCTAAAAAAGCATTAGGCACCCATGTTGACCGCCACGACAGCATTGGTGAAGGATTGATTGGCAAAGTTTTTTTTGAAAGATTGATGCAAGATTCCAGATTTGATAATATTCCGTTAATACTCGAAACCCCAGATGAAAATAAATGGAAAGAAGAAATTGCATGGCTAAGAAGTATGGAATAATGAGATAAAAAGACTGGAAAATACAAGTTATAGAACATATTTTTGAAAATTATTCAACTTTTCTATGATTGTATTGAATAATATATATATCTTTGCACCCGTAAGCTTTTGAACTTTAAAGAGCTTACGGGTTTCTTTTAAAACAAAACGAACTAAATTATTGCATAAACAAAAAACAACACATATGAAGAAATTTTGGTTAGCATGTACAGTGATTATTGCAATGGGTGTAAGCAGCTGTGTAGACAGTGATAAAGACTTATACCAAGAAGCTCCAGGAGCAGAAATTAACCCCTCTAACTTTTCTACTATACAAAAAGTACAAGTAGAAATTGACTATTCTAATTCTGAATCAAGAGTTCCTTTCTCCATTTATGATGGAAATCCATTGATTGAAGGTGAAAACACTACTATTCTAAAAGAAAATGTTCAGCCATTAGATGGTGCATGGACAGATGAACAAGGCAAATTCACTACAACAATAGAATTGCCGGCTTATGTATCTAATGTGTATATCGTTTCTACATCACCTTTTGCCAGACAGGCAATACCCGGAAAAATAGTTAACGGTGTTTTAAAGGTATCAGACACAGATGAACAGCCTACGACTAGAGCGTCTTATAAAGAATCAACAAAATTTGATGGAAATCGGTTTAATAATCTAGGATGGAATACTAATCTCGGCTCATTTGATAAACGTAGTGGGGTTATTGATTATGCTTATAAAGGTAACGATCCTAAACTCACTTTGAGTAAATCTGAAATGAATGAATTGCGTACTACTGTAAATAAAGTATTAAATACATTAGGAAGTTGTCCAGAGGGATTTCGCACTCCTGCCGATTTATATGTTGAAAAAGACGAAACAGCCGTAGTTCTAACCGCATTAAAAGGATGGACCTGTTGGAACAGTTCATTAGGCTACTACTATTACCGACTTGACCAAGCTCCTGCTAGCCTGAAAGATGCAAAGGTATATGCTATATTCCCAAACACTCAAATGACTTGGAATAACGGAAGCCTTCAAGCTTCTCCACAAGGCGTAAAAGAAGGCACTGCTGTACAGCTAAAATATTTTGATGATCCTGAACATCCGGAAGGGACAAATTTCCCCAAAGGATATAGCATCGGTTTTGTTCTAGCATGTAACGCATGGAACACCTATTTTACAGGCTTCAATAGCTATACCCAAACCGCAGGATTTTATGCTAGCTCCACCAAAGGATTTAGCACTAAAGTGAATAGCAATATAGATGTACGTACGGCTATGTTTAAAGATAAAAACAACAACATTGCTATCGCTTTTGAAGATTTCATGGATGACCAGAACTTTACAGATGTTGTGTTCTCCTTAAAAGCCAATCCTGAAATCACCAATGTTCCTCCTGTAGATGAAGATTTAAATACAACCATCGAAAAGACAGGTGTATACGCATTTGAAGATGAATGGCCTAAAGCTGGTGATTACGATATGAATGACGTATTGGTTCAGTATACTTATCAAAAAGTTTTCAATATATATAATGAAATTTTAAGCGAATCATTTACGCTTAAAACTTTATATAATAAATCGACTGTATTTACTAACGGATTAGGTTTCACTCTTTCAAATGAGGGAAACGCACAGTCAACTGAATACTTTATTAGAAAAGAAAATGAAAAGGACTTTACTGTAGCTTCGGGAGCTGACAAATTTACTCGTGAAAGTAATGCAATCATATTGACTGATAACGTCAAAACAAACCCGAATGCCGAATATAAAGTAACATTCAAATACGGAGATAAAAACTCGAATAAAAAGCAGGAAACATCAATCGATGCATTCATATACCGTCCTAGTAAAGAAGGTAATCGCCTGGAAGTTCATAGTCCAATGCAAAAACCGACTTCTAAAGTAGATACTTCCCTCTTCGGACAATATGACGACCGTTCAAAACCTAACGAAGGTATCTACTATGTATCGGATCAAGAGAATATTTACCCTTTTGCATTCTACCTGTCAAATGCCAATGTAAATGATATTGCAGAATTAAAAAACTTCGATAAAAACGAGAAAAAACCTATCAGTGAAATCTATCCTAAATTTATAGACTGGGCTAAATATGGTACAAACCCCGATTGGTATAAGAAAAAATAAGTATTTAATATACTGAAAGAATAGCTGGAAGAATCTCTCTTTCAGCTATTTTTATATATCAAGGACCAGAATCTAAAGATGAAATACTTAATAAATATTCGCCATACTTACTAAAGGTTCATACAATTTTTCTATATCCTGTGAGTCCATTTCTATTTGAACCTGATCGCCAGGCATTAATTTCTGCCCCTTGGGAGGCCAGTTCTTACGATCACGATGTATATTAATGATCATACAACGTTCTGGCAAACGAAGTTCGTCCACCATCTTTCCATCCAAATAGGAGCCACTCATTACTTCTACAGATAGTGTATAACGGGGTTCTTCCGTAAATGCCGGTGAATGAATCATATCGTCATACAAAATAACATTAAACGGCTTGATCTGAAGCATTTCCGTAAAGTAATAAGTTAATCCCCCTACAACAATGGAAGGATAAAAGACTTCCAAATGCCCTGTAATCTCGGTTATTAGTACAATAGCTGTCAAAGGGGTACGGATTACTGCTACAAGGAATGCAGACATACAAATCAACATGATATAGCTGATATTTTCATAAGCAATAACACCTTGTTGAACCATAATCAATCCTACTATTTGTCCAAGAAGTCCTCCCGTCACCAGTGTCGGGATAAAACTTCCTCCCGGTAAACCCGAAGAAAAAGAAAAAGTGCTAAAAACAAAATGCAATAACATCATGCCAACAATCCAGAGGATATGTGTGTCCGGATGCATAGCTTGTGATAACAAGAACTGTTCGCCTCCTCCGGTCAGATTAAACTCGGCCATAGAAATTAGAAAAGCTATAAAAAGCAAATACAGCATCTTCACGTATTCCGGATGCTTAATGCCAGGGTAAATACGTTTCACCTGAAGAGTGGTGACAGAAAAGAACTTTCCAAAAACAGAAACGACTGCTGCCAACAAAAGAAACAATTTCACTTGTCCCCAGAAAGTCATTCCCGGTACAATAGCATCAATATGAAAATAAGGATTAATCGGGAAAATCCAACTGGCAACTCCACCTGCCACTACTCCTGCCAGAAGTGTGGTAATAGCTGTTTTAGGTGCATCGAACCGCTCGATAGATTCGATCACCAACAATGACGAAGCCAATGGGGCAGCAAAAGCTGCCGCTAACCCGGCACCGGCACCAGCGGACAATAACTGTTTCCGTTCACCGCTAAGCACCCTCCCCCATTTGGATACCAGATATCCTACATACGAACCTATTTGTACAGAGGGACCTTCACGCCCCAAAGACAATCCGGTACTTAATGCAAGTATTCCACCTACAAACTTTGCCACCAATTCCAGAAAAGGATGTTTATAATCAACCCTCCCATTGATAACTCCACGTGTTTGTGGAATACCCCCACCGGTAATAAGCGGCATTTTCTTTACCAACCAGGATACGAATACAAGTATTCCCCACATCAAAAGAAAAAGAGGTATGTACCAATACCATTTGGGACGAGAATCAAAGAAATCGTGACGGAGATTAAAGAAAAACTGTAATAGGTAATGATAAGGCACAGCTACAAGTCCTGTCAGTAATCCTACGAAGATACTGACAAAGTACAGTCGGGCATCAATCAACTTCAGTTTAAAAATACGCCAACGACCTTTATCTTTTATCTTTTTTATCAGTCGAAACATTCAGCCAGCCTTACATTGTTTTTATACGTAGGACATACAACAATCAAAACCCTGCTGTGGTTTTCGAACTAATGAAGATTTAATTTCTAATTATTTTCCCATCATATTCAAACGAAGTATAGCATGCACCATAAAATAAGAACCCAGTGCATTATAATCAGTGTCACGAATGGCAGTAGCGGTTATCGTGCGTATCATGGAAATGTCCTGATGAAGAATATCATATATTTTGAAGCGGATTAGTAACTGTTTCCTCTTCAAAAAGGCTTTTGACAGCTGGCAGTTCCACATGAAATTTGCTTTGGCATAACCCTCATAACCATATCCGGTACGGAGAAAATAAGTCAAGTCATTATATAACTCCATCCCCCAGGGAAGATAAAGCTGCAATTCGGTCCCTGCCTGATAATCAAAAGTTTCAGTACGCTTCTCCCGTACGTCATTATAAGAATTGTTATAAGTCAGGCCAACAAGCCCTGTAAGTTCCATTTGGCGGGTACGATAAGTAATCCGTAGACGTTCGCGTCCCGTTAAATGCTGTACGGAAGTTTTCACCGGTTCTTCTTTATTCAAGGTTGTATAGCCATTCTGATTCCGGTATTGCAGATAGGAGTAAGTACGAAATATCCAGTTACGATTCTTAAAAGGGGTATTGAGAGAAAAAGAACCCATGGCCCGCCAATTACCATTCATATTGACCGGAGACGTAGTTCGTACACCAGTTTCACTATCATAAGTCACCTGATTGGTTACATTGTTAATGGTATTCTCGAACAAAGCGGTAGCTACCATATTTCGCTGATGTCTGGTATTGTAAGAATTGAAATTCAGCGTAAAAGTATTCATATATGAAGGCTTCAACGAAGGGTTTCCGACACGGATATTCAAAGGGTTGGTACGGTCGGTCACAGGTTGGAGATCACGTATATTAGGCTGTTTCCCTTTTCCCCTATACACAATTTGCAAACGGGTGCGTTTTGAAAACTTATAGCGGAAATTGACAGTAGGCGAAAAATTCATGACCGTTCTTTCCAACTGATCTTCGGGAGCATCACTCAACAATGAATGGCTAACAGACTTTTGAGGTTCAAAATCAACACCAATATTATAATTGTACTTTTTTTGCGAGGTACGTATCGCAAGATTTACTAAATGATTACTATATTGATTCTCAAAACGGTTACTGGATTCTTCATCAAAGTCAGGAGCAAACTCTTCCAATTCCTTATCCCAGTCATAGACAAAGCGATCAGAATTGTTCACTCTATACTGATAACTGTAACGCAGTTGCAGGAAATGCCGCCACGGTAATGGCTCTACATACACCAACTGCACCCGGTAATTGAATCCGTCAACATCATCCTCTATTTTCTGATTCTGAATCTTCTTCGTATTATTTTTGAAGTACCGGGTAGTAGAAAGGTTCGTCCGCTCTGTAGCTGAAGCATTAGCACCATAGTCTACCTTCAAAGCAACATTTCTCCCCAGACGACTCAATTTCCGACTAAGCTGCAACATCAGTGCCAGATTATACCGGGAATTATGATTAGTGCCGGAGGACTCTCTCTCATTCAGCAACACATCATTCCCCCACCCTTCCTGAAAGCCATTATTCTCTCTATCATTGGCTGCGAAACGATATTGAGGACGGAAAATCAATGTAGTAACAGAATCCATTTTCCATTCAAGAGAAGCATTGGCTACCAGTTCGTGATTCTGTTGCCGGCTATGACTTGTGCCCAGATTGATTGATTTATCTTCCCGGAGAAAGTTGTCGACTGTGGTACGGCTATCTTCCAAACGATCGGTGCCAACATATTGAATATTTGAACGTAATTTAACGCGCTTCCAGTCATAAGTTGCATTAAGCCCCAATGAGCGGGAGGTAGTCAGTCCCATCCGGCTACGGATATTGCCTGTTGAACTGGAAGATTCATTCTGTAATTCCGAGAATCCCTGGTTATTGGTATTATTCAGATTCCCGATAATGGTTAATTGAGAGTTTTCACGAAAACGGTTCAAGGTATTGGCTAATTCATAACGGTCTTTACTTCCATATCCTCCCATAAAATTCTCCATCCAGCCCCGTTTCATATTTTTTTTCACAGACAAGTCCAGAATCATCTCTTCCTCTCCGTCATCTATTCCCGTAAGACGTGCCAAATCTGATTGACGTTCATACGCTTTTAACTTCTCCACCATCTCCACAGGAAGATTTTTAAGAGCGGCTTTCGGATCATCAAAGAAAAACTCTTTACCGTCCACCAAAATCTTTTTTACTTCCTTGCCATGTATCAGCAACTTACCGTCTGCATCTATTTCACCTCCCGGAAGCTGTTTTACCAATTCTTCAAGCATTGAACCTTCGGGAGTACGATAGGCAGAAGCGTTAAATACCGTTGTATCCCCCTCTGTCACCGCCATTGGAGCCTGCCCCACTACCACTGCTTCATCCAAAGCATAACTTTCCGGAGTCAGATTTATATCCCCCAATTCATAAGAAGAACTTTTGCTGGAAATGGAAACGGGATGAAAAACCGGCTTATATCCGATATATGAAACCTGTAATAATAAAGACTTCGCTTTAGTTGCATGATTAGGAATGGAAACGGAAAGTTGAAATTTACCGATAGCATCCGTAGCGCCGCCGCCCAACAATGTACTATCCGGTAAAGCTAAAAGCCGGACCGTAGCAAACGGTACCGGCTGATAAGTTTCAGTATCAATCACACGACCGGAAAAACGTTCTTTGCCGGACTGAGCAAAAACAGTCAAACTAATCAGTAACAAGACATAACAAGTAATCAAACGGTACTGAAAAGAATAAATATGGCTGTCTATGTTCAAATTGTGTTGATTTAGTAAAATAAAACTATAATAAAATAAACCTAATCTTTATTTCTGGTCTGAACGCGGACTACGAGTTCTTTGTCCCTGGTGGTGTCCTTGTCCAGGTTTCTGTCCTTTTCTGCGGTCAAACTCTTTCTTAAACTTATTAGCATTCATCTTTTCCTGCTGATAAATCTTCAGAATCTGCTTCTGCGAAAGTATCTTACTGAATTCATTGTAATACTTTTCACGAACATCCAGCATTTTACGGCTTTGAGTAAACTGATTCCGCAACATGGTTGCAATCTGGTCGTCAGTCATGGACGACCGTTCCTGCTTAGCATTGGCATCCATCCCTTGTTTTTTCGCTTTTTCGGTTCTCGGTTTGGACATCATACGACATTCGCGTAACTCTTTCAGATATTTCTCATAAACCGGAGTAAACTTGGTAGCTGTTGCATCATCCAGCATCAGTATTTTCACCATCTGGTTAGTCTGCATCTGCACCATTTGTTCCGGTGTAGGGCGCTGTTTCTTTTCTTTGTTATCTGTATTCTGTGCAGACAAAGTCATCTGGCTTCCCATCAATAGGACAGCCAAAATTACATAAATAAATTTAGTCTTCATAATCTTCACGTTTAAAATAATAATTGAGTTACTTAATTCAAAAATATATCATTTTCAGAGAAGTTGACGAGCTCCTCCAACTCCTCATCCGATAGTTCTTTAATCCATTTATCTACAGATTCTGTACCATTAGCTAACACTTTCGAAGAAGACGTTTTCGCCTCATCTGCCTGTCTCAAAGATGGAACAAACAGAAATCCGATCAATACTGCCGCCATGGTAATCACCGTAGAAATAATCAGCTTCATGTGAGATTTCCGCTGTTGCTTCACTCCGGCGCGTTCCATCACCTTTCGTTGCACGTCCTCGAAGAATCCATCGGGGGTACGGTAAGGTGTCCGTTTACCAATATCGTCAAAATCAAAATCCTTTTTCATCATTCTATCTGTTTAATATATATTCCTTAATCTTCTCTTTCGCATAGTGGTAATTCACCTTTAGTGTATCCACTTTACTATCCAGTACACGGGCAATCTCTTCATATTCAAGTTCATCGTAATAACGTAAGTTGAATACAAGCCGTTGCTTTTCAGGCAAACTTAGAATGGCTTCCTGAAACTTCACTGCCAACTCATTTTCATAATCAATATAATCGGAAGCCTTCAACTTGCCCATCAACTCTTCCTGAACATCTTCTGCAGAAACAACTCCCTCATCTTTACGACCGTTCAGCAAGCGTAAACTCTCATTCGTGGCAATCCGGTAAATCCAAGTTGACAGTGAACTTTCTTCGCGAAACTGATCGATATGCCGGAACACCCGGATAAAGACTTCCTGAAGCACATCCTCCGCATCTTCATGAGATACGACCAGTCTACGGATATAATTATATATCGGTACCTGAAAAGAGTCCATCAACATCTTGAATCCCCGTTCGCGATTCGAGGCACAAGCTTCACGAATTTTATTCTCGTTTATCATCAATTCTTTTTCTAAGCTTTATTAGTTAGAACGCAGAAGAGCCGGGAAGTTAAATACGGGAATCCGCATTTTGCTTTTATTAACAAGAAAGAGTAAGAGAGAAGCTGCGCATAAGATATAGAAAGTGCCTCCATATCCTTTGTAAAGGCGATGAAGGCACTTTTAGTAGTTTATCTATAAGTTATAAACAAGAAAATGATTACCAGAACTTATTGTGTTCCACACTATATTCAAAGCCCACGGCTTTCAACTGATTCACTAATTCATCCTTGTCCACATTCATATCTTCACAAAGTTCGTCAAGTGAAGAATAACAATCACGTAACTTCATATTGATGACGCTGAACAACATCATCGGATCTTTTGGTAATTCCATAACATACAATCTTTTAAACCGGATGCAAAGGTACAGCAATCTCATTGAATGACAAAACAAATCAATCACCTATTTCTTCTATCTTCAAAGAGATCTTTTCTATCAGTTTACTGATTTCCTCTTCCAATGGGATCACGTTGAAGTCCTTCCAAAAGTTCTCATCATATTTGAAATAGGTGTCAGAGAAGATGGTACGGGTGGGCAATCTGTCTGTACGGGGAAATACGACCACTTGTTCGGTATCCACCTTGCAAGTAATCATCTCAAACCAGATATGAAGATCCCGGCTGCCGAACAGCATTTTTGTCCGTTTCACTTTGAAATGAAGATCTCCACGGATATGGTGTATGTAATAAGTCCCTTGCCACGGTTTATAAGAAATTGTATATACCACCTTTTGAGGAATCATTCGCACGTTACGCGTACGCCTTTCGACAAACATACCTGCCGCATAACAGCAAAGAGGAAAATAGTAACGACGAAAAAGTTCCTCAAACGCTTTCATGTCACCTCCTTTTATCTTTTTTAGTATGAGCAGTTCATCCAGCATCTTTATGATTGACCTCAAATATAAGAAAACTATCCCTGTTTCAATTCGATTGCTTTTTTAATTTATCCACTGCGTGCTCTAAAGATATCACTCGCTTTCTGGCTAAGCAGGCGACGTCCCTTCACCACCCTTACTTTGTCATGATTAGTATTTCTATTAGTGTAGGCTGTTTTGGACACATCGATCACAGCCTCCGATATACCAATATACCGACGCCCTTTCTGTACAGTCTCCCGATAAAATCCCGTCAGCATATCACGCTTATCACTATAATTTAGAGGAATCTTACTGATTGCCTTCTCTACAATCATACGTGGATTTTCAGCAAACACCACCACTTCATTCAGCAGGTTGGCATGAGGTGTCAGCCAAACCGTCAACTTAGAGGGTGTTTCTTTCTCCAGAGAGATATGATTATTTACATAACCTATATGTGAAATCTCCAGTTCGCGCGACGCTTCTGTTTTTTTGATTTTCAAAGCAAATTCTCCTTCCGCATTCGTCACAGTGCCGATATTACTGCCATGCACAGATACATTTACGTTCTCCAGAGCTTTTTTATTTTGCTTGTCTTTCACCATACCAACGATTGTTAGATAATCTCCGGCATCTCCTTGCGCCCACACAGGAAAGCTACAAAGCAGCAAACAAACTGACAGCCATCCAACCAAGTGTTTTTCTACATTCTTCATACTGATGCTTTTTAAAGGTAAATAAATTACGTTTCTATTTATAAGAGCGCTCAGACTGGAAAT
>NZ_JADMOU010000024.1:0-93547 GCF_015558905.1 Bacteroides sp. D55t1_190419_B8 | reverse complement strand
AAAAATACCCAATGTAAAGATTCTCACTTTACATTCCTAAAAAAACAAAACTAAAACATTCTGATTATTAGATATTTAGAATGAAATTTCAAAAATAGTTATAGCAACTTGTCATTCTACGTTTTTGCAACTTCCGAACTTTGCATCAATTCAATAAGTAGCAATTATGGATGTCATTACAATAGAATCACAGGCATACAAAGAATTAGTTTCCAAAATTAATGCCATAGCGAAATTCGTGATAGATCATCAGGATGATGATACTACCAACCCGGACGAAATGTGGGTGGACAGTTACGAAGTTTGCACCTTTCTCAAAATCAGCGAACGAACACTTCAACGTTTGCGAAGTAACCGGATGATTTCTTATTCCATTATCTCCGGCAAATCATATTATACCATTGCTGAAATAAAACGGATGCTTACTGAGAAAAGAATCCGCAGCACCGATGAATGTATGAATGACCTTATAAATAATCATAAACTCCATGCTCAACAAAGACGAATTATTAAGACGGACGAATAACGGTTTGGACGTATTCAAACACTATATCCCAGTCCAATGGAAAACAGGACGTAATTTCCTTAATCCTTTGTATGAAGACCGTAAAGCATCGTGCAATGTATATTTTGACCGTCGTAATGGCGTTTATAAAATTAAGGATTTCGGCAATGACGATTACAGTGGCGATTGCTTTTTCTTCGTTGGAAGATTGAACGGTTTGGATTGTAGCAATGGAGCTGATTTTGTCGAAATATTAAAGACAATAAACAGGGATATGGCATTAGGACTGGGTGATTCCGATTACTCTCATACTCTGCAGCCAATCACATCGAACAAACAACAGCCTACGCCTGAACTACCCAAAAACAAACCGTATAATATCATTCAACAAAAATTCACTCAAAAAGAACTGGATTTTTGGAAGCAATCAGGTATTACGCCCGAAATATTGAAATACTACAAAACAGTTTCCCTGAAAGAATTTAGAAGCGAAAATAAAGACAATAAACCATTCTACTATACTTCATCAGAAAATGAGCCTATTTTCGGATATATGAGTAAACGGTATGTGAAGATTTACCGTCCGTTTTCGGAAGTCCGTTTTTTATATGGTGGTAATATCGGGGAGAATTACTGTTTCGGACTGGAGCAATTACCCGCCAAAGGAGATACGCTGTTTATCACCGGCGGAGAAAAAGACGTGATGACACTTGCCGCTCATGGATTCCACGCTATCTGCTTTAATAGTGAAACCTCTATAATCCCGACAGGGATCATCTACAAACTGACATTCCGGTTTAAACATATTGTACTGCTCTATGATGCAGATAAAACAGGAACAGATAGTGCGGTGAAGCATGAAAAGGCATTGTCCGAATATGGTGTTAAACGTCTTGTACTCCCACTTTCGGGAGAAAAAAAGGACAAAGATATTACCGACTATTTCAGTAAGGGTAATAGCCGGAAAGAGTTCCGACAATTATTTCTCGATTTTCTTGATAACCTATATAATGAAACAATGACCATGCTGAAATCATGCGAAATTGATTTTAACAATCCTCCGGCAAAAGCAGAAGAAGTTATATCTGCCGGCGACGTACCACTGGGCACACAGGGTAACATACTTTGTATTACTGGCGGTGAAGGCACAGGAAAAAGCAACTATGTTGCTGCCCTGATTGCAGGTTCGATAAGAAACGACAATCGTCCCATTGATACGTTAGGCGTTGATGTACGGGATAATTCCGACCATAAAGCGGTTTTGCTCTATGATACGGAACAATCGGAAGTACAGCTTTTCAAAAATGTATCAAATCTTTTAAAGCGTGCTAAACTGGAAGAAAAACCGGAAGAACTACGGGCTTTTTCTCTTACGGGAATGTCCCGAAAAGAACGGTTACAAGCTATTGTTCAGAGTATGGATAAGTACCATTACGAATATGAGGGCATTCGCTTAGTTGTCATTGACGGGATAGCAGATTTAGTGTCATCGGCAAATGACGAAGTTGAAAGCATCAGGATTATGGATGAACTATACAGGTTGGCAGGAATATACCGTACCTGTATTATATGTGTGCTTCATTATGTACCCAATGGCTTGAAATTGCGTGGGCATCTTGGTTCGGAATTACAACGCAAAGCTGCTGCAATCCTTAGTATAGAACTTGACAGCGATCCGTCAATATCAGTGGTGAAGGCGCTCAAAGTAAGGGACGGCAGTCCTCTCGACGTTCCTTTAATGCAGTTTTCGTGGGATAAAGAATTAGGTATGCACATATATATCGGAGAAAAACCACGAGAGGAAAAAGAAAAAAGGAAAGAGAAAGAACTGGCGACAGTTGCCCGTGAGATATTCGATTCACAAAGGCATCTGACCTATATAGACCTATGCGACCGCATACAGCAGATAATGGATGTAAAGGAACGTACCGCCAAAAGCTATATTAAATATATGCGAGAGAAAGATATAATTATAAAAGATCCGTCCAATCAAAACTACTTTATGATAGGGCATATCATCTAAAAACGAAATACTATGTATATAGATAGAGAAAATTTTGAAGCATGGATGGAGCGTATCATGGATCGCTTCGACAAAATAGATAAAATACTTGATAAAATGAGTAAACGTAGGAATATGTTAGATGGAGAAATTTTGCTTGATAATCAGGATTTGTGCATGTTGCTTAATGTAAGTAAACGCACCCTGCAACGCTATCGTAGTACCGGAGAACTGCCTTTTCAGACAGTTTATCATAAGACATACTACAAAGAAAGTGATGTTCATATTTTCATCAGGGAAAACTTTAACAAGAAAAGGGGCAACAATAAGAAAAACCCGTGAGGGCATTACTATTTCCATATTTATAGTTTTTATGAATTTATATTCAAAAGCCCGTACCGTCGTGATGACAGGCACGGGCTTTATTTTTACAGTTTGAAATTTTTAGAAGAATCCTTTTTATCCACTTTCGGCGGACTACCACCCACCGATGCAATAACAAGCCTATCGCCCATTATTTCTTTAACTCCCTGCAAAGTATTTGGCAATGGTGCATCCCGAACAGTCGATGTTTCGGTCTTGCCTTGCGACTGGTTCTGATTGGTAGTAGAAACAGTCTTATCAGGTACAGTTTCCGCTTGTCCTTCAGTTTCACTGATTGGAGTAAGTGAGAGCTGAATTTCCCTATCCAACTTTATTAACTCGTCTTTCAGGGTTTTCAGTTCCGGTTCCTTACGCCAAGTACCTTCGACTACTTCTTTCAGTACAGGTATATCCTTTTGCAACTTCTCATTATCCGCTTGATACTTCTCCAAAAGTTTAGGCATGGTATCGAGTGCATTCAGGAAATTTTGTGCTGCGGTCTTCGGATCAGTAGCCATTACCCCGTGATTATAATTGTAGAGAATATTGCCCTCTCCCTTAATAAAGAAACGATTTTGTATAACATCGAAGCCATCTTTATTAGTGGTTTCAGATTTTACCATTAAATCAAAACCGTAAAGTGTACCAATTTTCTCATGCGCTCCATGTGTGCGGGCTTTGTCGGCTATTTCATTTAGCTTCAGCCCGACTTCTTTTGGGTTACTGCCCTGTAATCCGTCTAACTGAACAGGATTCAGGCGGGTAATACCGTCCGGCTGATGCTGAACACGGGTGTTAAACGCTTCAATATCTTTGGATATACGGCTAATAAACCCGTTGTTTTGCTCTACATTGGATATAATATCCTCCAATTTGTAACGTGATGATGACTTGCCACGCATGAATGCCTGTCGTTCGGATTCCAAAGAAGCGATTTTCTTTTCCAATCGTGCTTTCTCCAGTAATTCGGTATTGCCGGAAAGAATTGCCACATATTCAGAGAAGTTCATACCGCCTTTTTCGTCCATACTTCCCTCGTCGATAGTACGGCTACCCAGTGAATTATTTTTCAACTGGCGAATGAAAAGCTGCTTGTTGTGAAGTAAACCGAACTTGTACGCATCTAACGATTTTTCCACAGCATAGATAAGTACATCTACTTTATTATCCGCATATAGCTTCGCAATTTCATTGCCCTTGCGAATGCCCCGACCGTCCCGCTGTTCCAAGTCTGACGGTCGCCAAGGCGCATCTAAATGGTGGATTGCAACGCATCGTTTCTGGGCGTTTACTCCGGTTCCCAACATTTCGGTAGAGCCGAACAATACACGGATTTTACCCTCGTTCATATCCTTAATCATGGTTTTACGAGCCTTATCCGTTTTGGCTTCCTGAATAAAGCGTATTTCGTGAGCCGGGATTCCATAGTCATCCACCAGTTTACGCTTTATCTCGGAGCATGGGTTCCATTCTCCGGGTTTGTAAGTGCCTAAATCGGAGAAAACGAACTGGGTTGCTTTGTGGTCTTTGAATTTTGTGTAGTAGTCTGATACCATTTTAGCCACATGGGAAGCCTTGTTGTCCACATGGTCGCCATATTTAACTGGATCAATCAGTCGCATATCGAGGGACATCTTTCGCGCGTAATCGGTAGCGATAAGCATTTTTGCTTTTTCTTCGCTTTCCGATAATGGCGCACGTCCTAATATTTCACCTTTACCTGTTTTGGCGAACTCTACCAACTTTTGTATAAACTCCTGTTGGTCGGGTGTTGGTGGAATATTATGCAGAATTTCATTCTTTACAGGGCGGTCGATACCAATATCCTCCGCAGAACGATAGTCTGTTATTTCGGCATAAAAAGCTGCCAATTCGGGTACTTTGATAAAATACCGAAAGCGTTCTTTTTGCACAATTTCATTCGTTACCGAAAATTCGTAGTCTATCGACTTTTTGGCGAAGATTGCCGCCCACGCATCGAATGTATTAATACCCTGTCGTTCCAGTTCGTTCGGCCGGAGATACTTGAAAAGCAAGTATAACTCTGTCAAACTGTTGGAAATGGTTGTGCCTGAAAGAAAAGTGGCTCCCAAATCTTTTCCCGTCCTGTCCTGAATGGTACGCAGGGCAAAAAGCATATTCAAGGCACGTTGTGAGCCTTCGGCATTACCCAGACCTGCAACCCTGTCGTGTCGGGTTGTAAAGGTCAGGTTCTTGAATCGGTGGCTCTCATCAACATACAAGTGGTCGATACCCATAAGACGGAAATCTACGGTGTCATCCTTGCGGTTCTCAATCTGGTAGGTTATATTTTCCAATTTGGCTTCAAGGTTTAATTGTCTTTTAACTAAACCTTTTTCCATAGCACGGGAAATCTCCTTTCCTTGTGCCCGTAACACTTCCAGATTTTCTTCTACGCTATCGAGTTCCGCCTGTAATATCCGTTGCTGAATTTCGGGTGACTGGGGTATCATACCAAACTGTTCGTGTGTTAAAATGATTGCATCCCAGTTGTTATTCTTCATTTCGTTGAAAATCTTCGCCCGTTTAGCAGGGGTGAAATCTTCTTTACCCGGATACAACACTTTTGCATTGGGGTAAGCCGTACAGAAAGTTTGGGCTATTTCATGAACATTGGCTTTGAGCGCCATAATGAGCGGTTTATTTACCAATCCCAAACGTTTTTTCTCGTAGGCGCTTACACACATTATCAGGGTTTTACCGCCCCCGACTTCGTGGTCGATAATACCCCCGCCATTGAGTTTATCCATCCAAATTGCATCCTTTTGGCTATTGTATAGGTCGGGAATACCCAAGCCTTTCAGATCCAGTCCCGGAAACTCTTGGTGGCTTCCGTCATACTCCGGACGGACGAAACAATTAAATGTACGGTTGTATTTATCTGCCAGTCGGTCTTTGAACTCCGGTGATTGTTCGTTAAGCCATTCAACGAAACCGTTCCGTATCTCGTCAATCTTGGAATTGGCGAGTTGAATAGATTCGGAATCACGTACCTTGACCTCTTTTATTTCCCCGTCAATCAACTTATTGACTTTCTTTGTTATATCAGGAGAGGTATTATGCAAGGCGTGTTTCATCAGGGCGATACCGTCGAAAGTCCGGCTTGTTGCCTTAACAGCGTACTGATCCCATATCTTGATATTTTTGCTGTCGGCTTTGAGCGTGTATTCATCACGGCTTTGAGCATAATGCACCGATACATTCGTATCAAACAAATGTGAAGCGTATTTGCTGTAAATGCCCGACGGTATCCACCGTTCTCCGAAATTAAAATCCAAATCTTCGAATGCTATCGGACGGGGTATTGCTTCTTTCAGAGCCTTTAATGATTCTTTTGCCGCTTCATTGTCGGGGTGGTTTTCTATATACCGCTCTACGTGTTCCGCTTTGGAGATAACATTACCACTTATGAACTTGTCTTTAATTTCATAAGAGCCTATCATTGGATTGAAAAATACCTGCCCTTTGAGTTCCTCCAGTATTTCATCCGAAGTCCCCCCTGTAAGCCCTGCCATATATTCAAGGTTTACCGTTGCATGTTTATTGAGCGAAGCGGTCAGGGCTTCCCGTGCATTATCGGCATGGGTAATCTCATTGGGATTAAAGGCAACCGGTTGTTGAAATATATCTGCTTTGACGGCTTTACCGTCGATATACCGTTCCAGAGAAAGAATTTCCGTTCCTCCGGCATCCATTTTTATAAGACTAAGATTTTTCGCATCGTTTATATTTCCGAAACGGCGGGTAAAATCATCATACAGTCGGTTAAGCATTTCCCTTAATGCAGGATTGGCTTCCAACCTTGTTGCTTCGTTGCTGTACAGGTGGTGATAAGTGTCCCGTATTTCAATATAAAGGGATGCTTTCGCCTGCTGTGTTCCGGTGAGCTGAAGCGGATGGAACATCGGCTGAAATCCATTCAAATCACGCAAATAACCGATACGATTATTTTCGTCGGTAACAAGTGAGCCATCACGGTAATGGGACGGTATATCTTCCAATAGGAAAGGAACAGGTTTCATGCGTTCCTGCTGTTCCCGTTCGGCTTCCTCTTTCAGCCGTTCCAACTGTTCTTCCCGACGGGCATCGAATACGGGATAGGCCTCGGCGCTTTCCTGTTGTAGCTTTTCCCGTTGCTGCGCTGCATTATGCGCCATTTCTTCCCGCCAGTCCATAAACGGCAGTTCCTTTGACTTGCTTGCCTGTAATTTGAATTTTCTACCTCTCTTTTTGGGTTTGTTTACCTGACTGCGTTCCTCTTGGGTAAAGCCGAAAAGGTCATAGAGCGTTATTAATGGTTCCTGCGTTACGGACTGGGGTTTCGCCTCCGTAGTCGGCGCTTTTTTAATGGCAGGATCATCCATATCGAAAAGAGTACCTCTAAAAGTATTTGGAGCAGCCGGTTGTCTTTCTTCTGTTTCATTCTGCTTTTTTTCTTTAATTCCAAAATCTTCGGGTTGTGGCGGACGTTCGGCATACAGTTTTCTGTCCATTTCAGAAGCGTAATCACTTAATTCCTGAATATCCTGTTCGGTTATCTGATTGCTGTTATCCAATTTTGCAGATTGAGATTGTTGTGTTACCGACTGTGCCGGGTTTTCCTGTGCATAGTTTTGGTAACGCTGCAAATCCAAATGTTTTGAAAAATCATCTTTCAGCATTTGCCGCAAATCTGTGGCTATTCCCTCAATACCGCCTTCATGGGTAAAAACAATAGCAGGTTTGCCGTATGGATCGGTGTCGATTTTGGAACGGGTTTGTACTACTCTGTTGAAATCACGGAACAGGTTATTAATAGATATGCCGTTAGATAATTTGCGGGATTCGATAAAATCCTGCTGTCGTTGGCTTGGAACTATATTTTTATTATTCCGTTGTAATACAATCAGGTCGCTGCCGACATCAGTTCCGGCATGGTCGGAAAAGAGGTTGTTCGGCAAACGGATAGCTGAAACCACATCGCAAGAGTTCATCAGGTATTCCCGTATCGGTTTGTTTTGTTCCGAATTGAGTACGCCCTGACTGGTAATAAAGGCGATTAACCCGCCTTCTCTGGCCGACATGACACTTTTTACAAAAAAGTAGTTGTGTATCGCCTGTGTCGATTGTTTGACGGCGGGTATTTCATGGTTGGACAGTAGCGGATCGAATACCGAAACATCTCCAAAAGGGATATTAGATGCAATCACATCAAAATGCTGTGAATAGCGTCCTTCCATTTTTTCGTAACCTTCAATCCGTACCTTATCATCAGGATAAAGGTGCGATAGAATTTTACCTGTTAGCAGGTCTTTTTCAAAACTGGTTACGTTAGCTTCAGGTGCAATATCTTTGAAAGAAGAAATAAACGCACCTGTTCCGGCACTGGGTTCTAAAAAGCGTGTCGGAGTTATACCGCTATCCTTTAGTGCATCCGCTAACACATCAATAACAGGCTTCGGCGTATAAAATGCCGTAAGGATAGAACTTTTCAGGGAACTGACATAGCGTTTGTAAACTTCCGGTGTGGGAGAACTTTCACGGAGTACCTCGTGGAGTTCTTGCACCAACGGGAAAAGCTCGACTTCGGATTTAGACCACCGCTCAATATCTTCGGGTTTGTCGGCAGGGTTAAGGATTGCCTTAATCCCTCCAAAGCCTGAATATTTTGCGAGTATTTCCCGTTCTTCGGGTGTTGCCTTTTTTTGTTCCTTGTCGAGCCTTAACGCTAACTTTATTGCGTCAATATTCTGACGCAAATGAGTTCGCTTATTGTAACTCATTTTCGAGCAGTATCAGGATCGTGCCGACAAGCTCTGTATAAAGCGACTGGTACTCTGTCGTTTCGGCATAATCATCACTAAGGTTGTATTTAGCAAATACCGCCTGACATTCGGGCATTAGTTCTTTTGCCTTTGCCTGGGCACCACCCGGAGAAACTTCGTCGAAAAACTCGTTCCAAAGTATTTCAACTACTATATTATAAGGTGAAAAGTGTAAGCCTTTGAATAAGGCTTCGTTTGCAATTTCGGCAGCTTGAATATGGTCTAAACCGCTTTTTACGGCTTCGCTGTACGCTTCGGCTGCCATATCCCCACGTCCGGCAATAAATGAAAGGTCATTTGCTTTGTCGGGGTGGGAATCACGTAAATAAGAAAGTAGATTGAGCCGGAAGTATGACATTTCCGCAGGCTCTAAATTTGAATTGTATTTCATAACTATGAATTTTTTAGTGGAAAACTATTGATACGGATAAGCAAAAGGCACCGGGGTATCCCTCCCCAGTGCCACCACTAAAAAATTCAATAGGATAGATTTAATAATTTCTCATTAAAACCTGTGCCATATGAACTTCTTAGTGGCAAAGATAGCTGTTTTATTCCAATTTATACAAGTCAGAACAGTACAGGACTGAGCGATTTACATTGTGAATAACATTGATGACCTTAATTTCCTTACCGATACACGTAGTTAGCGAATTAATATTATCAAGCATATTTAATTCGCAGTCATCAAGCGATTTCGCCCATTCTATAAAGAACTCTTCCAATGAAATAAATTCTCCGATTCTTGGAATAGTAGGATATGGAAAATCATGACTTTTACAATAATCAATAAAAGAATATAGCATTTTAGTCGGCTTATCCAGATTTGCATTTCTCGTCAATGCCTGTCCTAAATTTAATAACAAACTTATTTTCATTACTTTTTCCTCTTTTTGGAATTATCAAATTGGAATATCGTTTTATACTCTGCATCAAAAGCTACGGCAGCATCAAAAGGCTTATTTTCTTTACTCTTAAAGCCTTTGATAGTACCTGTCTTGCCTTTGGTAAGCAGGTCTTTCAGTTGTCCGTCCGTCAGGTCTTTTCCTGATTTATTCCGGAATACTGTCAGTCCGCAAGCCTCATTGTTACATTTTGCAACCTTTTGGAATATTACTACCTGACCGTTTTTACATTTCGGACATGGACAGCTCTCTCTTGTATTGCCGCCTTCGATTTTCTTCTCCAGTAATTCGGTGGTAATCTGTGCGGCATATACTTCGATACTTCTATGAAAGGTATCGGCATCCATTTCTCCCGTTGCTATTTTATTCAATGCGCTTTCCCATGCTCCGGTCATAGCTACGTCCGCTATTTTTTTATCACGGATAGCCAGATAGACTACCAATCCTTTATTGGTAGGAACAAGGGATTTTTTTTCACGCTGAATATATTCACGGGAGAAAAGCGTTTCGATAATAGCGGCACGGGTGGCAGGTGTTCCGATACCCGATTCTTTGAGCGCTTCCCGTTCCGTTTCGTCGGTAAGGTCTTTACCACAGGTTTCCATAGAAGATAATAAACTACTTTCCGTATGTAATGGGCGGGGCTTGGTTTGTTTCTCCAGTAAGTCCGTTCCGTTAATGGGAAGTACATCCCCATCGGACAGGGATGGAAGTGCCGGAGCATCGTCTTCGCCTTTTTCTTCATCAGGTGCGTTCAATACGGCACGCCAACCGGGAATAAGGATAATGCTACCTTTGACTGAAAAAGCAATGCCCGAAGCATCCAAAGAAACGCTTGTGTTTTCTTTGGTGCATTTGCCGGAAAAGGCTTCCAACATTCGGGCAGCAATCATATCGTATATGATACGTTGGTCGGCTGAAATATCTTTCGGCATATTTTCGGTGATAATCAGAGCATGGTGGTCTGTTACTTTCTTATCATTTACAGAACGCCTGTTCAGGCTTGCCCCTGACATTATTTTTGCATAGTTGCCGAATGGAGCGTAACCGGATAACTGACCTATAAGGGCGGGTATCTCGGCAAAAACATCATCGGAAATATAACGGCTGCCCGTTCTTGGATAGGAAATAAGTTTCGCTTCGTAAAGCGACTGGGCTACCGACAGGGTTTTATCTGCTGAAAAACTATGGCGGCTGTTCGCTTCTTTCTGCAAAGTAGTCAAATCGTAGAGCAATGGCGGTTCCTGATTGGCTTCTTTCTTTTCTACGCTTATCACGTTTACGGATTCGGCGGATCGGACACGGTTTAAGATGTCGTCTGCCTCCTGCTTTGTGTTGTACCGTTCTGTGGAAATAGCGGCGAACTGGGTTGCATCTTTTGCCGTATGCAATTTTACCTGAAAATAGGTTTGCGGTTTGAAATCTTTGTTTTCCAGATAACGGCTGCATATCATGGCGAGTGTAGGTGTTTGCACCCGTCCCAATGACCATACGCCGTGCCCGGCTGATATTGACAGGGCTTGTGAAGCGTTTATCCCGACAACCCAATCGGCTTGGCTCCGGGCTTTTGCCGAACGATACAGGTTGTCGTACTCTTTTCCCGGACGTAGGTTCTCCAATCCTTTGCGGATAGCCTGATCCGTGAGAGAGCTTATCCAAAGACGGTCGAAAGGGCGGGAACACTCCAGATAATTATATATATATCTGAAAATTAACTCCCCTTCACGTCCTGCATCGGTCGCAACCACTATACGCTCACATTTATTAAATAACTCTTTGATAACTTTAAGTTGTTTCATTGTGCCCGGATCAGGTTTGTATTCTTTACCGTCCTTTACCTGACGAGGCAATAACTTAAATTCGGCAGGAAGTATCGGTAGGTTTTCAGCCTGAAATCCTGTAATACCATAGTCCTGCGGCATTGCCAGTCCTATGAGGTGGCCAAATGCCCACGTTACACAATATCCGTTCCCTTCTAAATAACCGTCCTTGCGGTTATCCGCACCAACGATAGCCGCTATATCACGGGCTACGCTTGGCTTTTCTGCAATTATTACTTTCATTTACTATTGGATTTTTTAGTGGTTGGTATTACATTTTATGTCCTGTGGACTTTTTCACAGGTTTCCTAATCTGCTTCTGCTCTTGCTGCTTTTCGGTCGGGTTTTGCTGACCTTGTTTCAGGGGTTCATTTGAATGTTTGGTTGCTTCATTGGTTTTACCCTGTGAATTGACTGCTACCTGTGTCTTATTGCCTTCGGCAACTTTCACATCCGCACCTTGCTTTTTGGCTCTGTCCGGGTTCCACTTAAAGAAATCCAGTTTGCCTTTTTCCTGATTGACCTTTACATAGGCATTGAAAGGCTCGCCCTTTCCGTCTTTCATCATACCCTGAACATAGACGGCTTTTCCTTCCCGGAGAGAACTTTGTTGTTTATCGTCCAAATCAACGCCTAAAAGTTTTTTAGGAATACGGACTTGGTTCTGCTGTTCTCCGTTCTGGCTTTGTTCCTGTCTATTGTTCTGCTGATACTTATTGCGGTCTAATCCGTCATAATTGAAATCGTAACCGCCTTTGGCTGCATTAAACTGAACATAAGCATCGAATTTTTTAGGATTATCGGTACCTATTGTCTTTTTGGAGGTCATACCCTCTACGAGTACCTTTTTCCCTTCTTTTAATGCCTGTTGTTGTTCAGGAGATAACTCAACACCTTTCAGGTTTTGAGATACTGTGAGCTTATCAAGGGGTACGGCTTCCAAACGGTTAGTCTGCTTGTCGATAGAAATAAGCGACGGTACTTTTTCGCCCGGTCTTGGCTCCAGTTCTACCACCCTACCACTGTTACCCGTTGCTAACAGGTTTTCTTTTACGTCATTGGGGAGCATAATGCCCTGAAACGGTTTTTCCAAATCAACCTGCTGTTGGTATGGATGCGGGGTAAATTTCAGGCTGCCATCCGGCTGTTCCTCCAGTGAAAGACGGGCTTTCATGGGATATTCTACTCCCTCTATTTTGGGGTTGATATCTACAAGGTGCGGAGATTTATACCCGTAACTCATGGCTTTGAGTTCGCCCTCCAGATTTTCGGGCTTGATACCGTATTTCTGATATTCACTTTCAGGGATACGGCTTGTGTCGAATTGCTTAAATTCGGTCTTCTGTTCGGTTGCTGGTGTTGCTTCCATTTTTTCTTCTTTTTTTTCGGTTTGAACTTGCTTTTCACTCTCTTTGGTGGATTGTTCCTGCTGATTCATATAATCTTTCGGATTGATACGATACTTCTCCAAATCTTCATCACTTAGTTTTAATACTTTATCAAGCATATCGACGGTAACCGCATAGAATCCTGTATGCGACGGGTTTTTAGCTTGATTAAAGAAGTTTTTGAAAAAGTTTTCAAGGGGATCGGCGTGTTTGTCAATTTTGATAAAATCGGTTTGCTTCGCCTTCATGGGATCAATGGCATCAATTTTACCTTTTTTGTCGATGCCTTTCACGACTTTGAGTTTGTTGCCTTCTCCTTCATCTCGCATCAGGAGAACTTTGTCTTTCGGATTTAATTTTTCATCCATAATAAAAACTGTTTTTGTTCTGCATCACTATTAATGCAGAATAAAAGTAGCGGTAATCAAGAGGTTAGCTGTTGATTTTTCGGCAGGTGGTCGCTTGTGGCTTCGATTTGGCAGTGAGTGGCGTTATAGGAAAAACAAAGAGCCGGAAATCCGGCTCTCCTACATTATATATATATGTATATTTATTCTTGTTGCTGTAATAAATGAGCCAATGAAGGATCATCCTTAATGCGTTGTAGTTCTTCTGCAACAATTTGTTTGGTTTCCTCTTTGATACGGTTATAGTTGAGCTGTATCTGCTCTTTCATCTTATCTACTCCGTTTTCGTCTTTAAAGTCGGTAATAATAGGAATAGATTGATAAGCCTTAGTTTCGGCAGCTACCTTTGCATTATCTACAACTATTTCACAATGGAAAATTTTCTGCTCGATACGTTCATCAAAGTTGTCGGCAATCGCTCCGACAAACATCCCTTGTGTCAAGTTACTGATTTTGGACGGTGGTATCAAGCTATCCATCTGGGTACTTATAGAGGTCGATTTATCATTGCGGTTAATAGTCATAGACTGGCGTTTCTGTAAGACTTTACCAAATCTATCGGATAATGTTTTTGCAGTTTCTCCCACAACCTGACCGCTAAAAACATTTCCTACGGTGTTCATCACAACTTTTGCTTCCTTATCCCCGTAGTCCCTTATTAGCTGCGAAAAATCCTGAAAGCCCAAAAGCACAGCAACCTTATTACTACGGGCTGTTGCGATCAAATTGTCAAGACCTTTGAAATAAATTGTCGGTAATTCGTCGATTACGACCGAACTCTTTAATTGCCCTTTTTTGTTTATCAATTTAACTATTCTGGAATTGTAAAGTCCCAAAGCTGCGCCGTATATATTTTGCCTATCGGGGTTATTGCCTACGACTAATACCTTCGGATCATCAGGGTTGTTTATATCAAGCGTGAACTCATCACCGCTCATTACCCAGTATAATTGCGGGCTAATCATTCTTGAAAGCGGTATTTTAGCACTTGCTATCTGTCCCTGCAACTGTTCCATTGCGCCCCCAAGCCACGCGTCCATAAAGGGACTTAGGTAGTTTTCCAGTTCGGGATAACTTGTCAAAATAGGGAAAATATCTTCATACCTTTTATTCAGGAACTCTATCGCATGAGGGAATGTGCAATATTTTCCGTCTTTATAAATTCGGAGATACCATATAATAGCAGCAAACAGAATTATCGGAGATTCCACAAAGAAGTCGCCTTGTTTTTGCACCCATGTTTTATTAAGGTTAAGCATAATTGTATAACTCGATTCGTAAGCATCGCTAATATCTTCCATGAAAGAAGGGTTGATTGGATTACATCGGTGTGAACGGCTCGGATCGTCGAAGTTTATCACGTAAAACGTGGGGACTTTTTTGTAGCCTAATTGATTGTTCAGTAAATGATTATAAGCGATTGTAGAAAGGTCAGGAAACTTAAAATCATACACGTACATTGAAAATCCTTTCTCAATTTGTTGCTTAATGTATTGATTAACAACAGCGTATGACTTCCCACTGCCCGGAGTTCCTAACACAATACTTGCACGAAAAGGATTTACAACGTTTATCCAACCCCGCCATTCTTTTTTCTTATACCAGAATTTCGTAGGCAGGTTCACGGAATATTCACTCTGTAATAGCCGTGTTTCCTGCATAAAACTCTCGTTCTCCGTGTTGAATACGTCGTCGAACATATTGTTTTTGAGTAAACGGCTCATCCATAATCCACCGACCAAAAGGAACAGATAACCTGCTGCCATTGTCAGGATGTAAAAACCTGTTGTAGCCGATGCAGGTAATGGCAATTCAAGTATCCACCAATTCATAAAGAACAGGATAAAACCTATTGTCAGAAAAACATAGATTTTCGGCCAAGTGATTTTTTCCTCTTTAACTCCCTTAGTTCCCAGACACGAAAGGGCAAGGAAAACAACGGCAAATAATTTGGTATAAAGAATACTACCGAATAGTCCGGCAGTCCGGTCAAAGTTCAGTAGTATCTTATCAACTACCGAAATATTGATTCCCCATTCACGCAAAGCGTAATAGCAAAACCAATAAATGTTTATCACTACAAAAATAATACTGATTGCCCTCATGAACTCCATCACTTTGGCAAGTCCTCTTAAATCATCTTCTTGTTGCATAATCTTTAAAAATTAAAAGTTTGAGAAGCGAAATTAGAGAGGTTGTTCTTGTAAATGATTGATTTTCTGTCATGTGGTCGCTTGTGGCTTCGATTTGGCAGCGAGTGGCGCTAAAATGGAATAAGAGGTACCTTATAAGTAAATACCTTAAAATAGTGATTTACTATTTTAAGGAATATTGCTAAATTTGAGGCGTGAAATTTTTGACCATCATAGTCGTTACTTTACTGTCCCTGCAAATAGGATTCACTAATACTGTTTTGCAGGAAATATATCGCTTGCCTTTTTTAATCCAACATTATTGCGAACACACTGAAGAAACATCCATTGACTTAAAAGATTTTTTTAAACTGCATTATTCCGAAAATGAGCATAAAACGAAAAAAAAGGCAAATCACAATCACGCATCTTTGCCTTTTCATAACTCACTTAATACAGTACATATTAATCCTTTTATATTTGCGGAACATTCTTTCGACAATCCTGAAAAACCATTTGCCATAAAATCCGATATTAAAATACCGGATCACACATATTATATTCCTCAAAATCTTATTAACTCAATCTGGCATCCACCCAAGAATAATATTTTATAAATAACTTCTTAGCTAAATAATAAGACGATTATCCAAATAAAATATTAATCATCATGGGAGATAAACATAATCATGCGGAGAATAATCATCCGCATACTAAAAATCATACACATACCAACGAACAGAAAACCAAATGGGTTGTTTTGCTGACAGCCGCAACAATGGTAGTAGAAATTAGCTTCGGGTACTGGACTAACTCAATGGCATTATTAGCTGACGGCTGGCACATGGCTTCCCATGTACTTGCTTTAGGTCTGACATGGGTTGCTTACTATGCAGCCCGTAAGTATTCACAAACAGAAAATCACTCATTCAATAAAGGGAAACTATTGGCTTTATCCGGCTATACGAGTGCCGTAGCATTGCTGATTGTAGCTGTATTGATGGCAGTTGAATCCGTACAAAGGTTAATGAATCCAGTAGATATATTTTTCAAGGAAGCTATTATCGTTGCCATTGTTGGATTGATTGTAAATGCTCTAAGTGCAGTATTCCTGCATCACGATCATGAGCATCGTGACCATAATATCCACTCGGCATACCTACATGTATTGGCTGACGGATTAACAAGTATAACCGCTATTATTGCCCTAACTATCGGAATGTTTTGGCAGATATATTGGTTAGATTGTTTGAGTGGTATAATAAGCTCGGTAGTAATAACAAAATGGGCTATTGATCTGATGAAAGGTTCGGGTAAAGATTTAATTGACTATAAAAAAAAGCAACACACGGCAGATCCAGAATAAATATAGTTAATTACAGACAATAACTTTGTTGATTCAACATCCTAATGGGCAAGTTATTAATTATAAAAGACGAAATCAATAACCTGATTCCGTCTTTTATCGTATAGGTGAAATGACAAACAAAACCTATATTTTATTACATCTGCCTGCCATACCTGCGCTTCTTTTTTTTCTTACGACGTGGTAATGGCATTTCTTCTTTAGGATGGTTCTCCGGCTCCGGATTAAGAATTGAGAAAAGCCCACCGGTTACACTATCCGAAGTGTAACTGTTATCATGGTGCGTGCCTGGCTGAATATTATTGTAAACATCAGAAAGGCGTGTGTCTTTGACTGGCTCTTGTGCTTGTTCCTGTTTTCCACCGTACAGGTCATTGAAAACATTAGCGGAATACTCTTTACCCAATCGGGAACCGTTCAGTATGGTGCGGGTAGTATGGTCTATGAATGTAGCGCCATATATCCGTCCTTCATCATTCCGCCTAAACAGAACATCAATACCCTGCTGCCTTAGCTTCGCTCGGAACTCGCTCTCACTTTGGCTGCCCTGCTTGGCTTCCGATACCGCTTTTAATGTATGTGTCTTCAGGTTTTTAGTTTTGATGCGTTCGGCAGATTTCTCCATACGCTTTTCCAGTCCATCGTAACCGACTGACTTCCCGAATATGGAAGACTTTAGCGGATTGCCGACCTTGTTGCCCTCACTATCCAAAGCGGAATAAAGCAATCCCCGATAAGGCTTTCCTTTTGCCTCGCCTTTCAGTTCCTCAACATTTATATTATATAAGGAAAGGACGGCTTTATATTCTCCCATGCTTTGAAAGTGATACATAGAAGCCAGCGGTTTGATAACGGATGCAATCTGCTTTTTAAGGTTTCCCTTTGAAAAATCGACAGGGGTTAGTTCCCATTGTTCACCCTGCTTTTGTCCTTCTGCCGGATGCAAGTTATATTCCCGTTCCAAATCTTCTGTTATAGCCTTACTTCGTTCATGTTCTTTTCCATCATAAACCTTTTTTCCGTCGCTTTTTACCCGAAGCGATACAATGTGCATATGCTCCCGCTCAATGTCCTCATGCTTGAATATCAGATAAGGTTGATCGCCATACCCCAATCGTTTCATGTATTCCCTTCCGATATCTACCAGTTGGTCATCTGTCAAAACATCATCCTCATGTGGATTCAGGGATACATGGAAAACGTGTTGTTCGGTACGGAAGTGCGACGGGATAAACTGCATGAAGTCCTCAATACAATCAATAACGTTGAAGTGTCCATCGGCAGGTTCAAACACAAGATTCGCACCTAATATCTTTCCCAGACCTTTATCAACCTTTTCCTGATTGTACGTCAATGCACCGTACAGGTTACTACCGATGTTTATTTTTGCAACCATTGTTCCTTAAATTCTTCCGATAATTCCAGAATTTTTTTCCCCGTTTCTGCCAGTTCTACCGTTGCCTTTTCCAATTTATAGAGCAAAGCAAGTGCTTTCTTTTCTGAAAAATTGGTATGCAATTCCTTTACAACCTGATTGTAATTCGTCCCAACGGAACGGAATTGTGCGTAAAAAGATGTGAGTTTAGTAACGTATTCCATAGCGGAACGGTCGATTTTTACCACTCGAAACTCGTCCCCGAAAACACGGGCAGCGATAAAACGAGCCTTCGATTGTAGCCCTGATTGCTCAAACATGGTGAGGAACCGGGCATGTTCTACTGCGGTGAAGTTTACCGAATAACGGTAATTCGCCGGATCATTCTTGGGGTTTCTACCCCCTTTTCCCCTTTTGGGGAGATTCTTTGCTTTTTCATTCATACGTCGGATTTTTTAGTGGTATAATCCGTCGTTAGGCACCCTTGCCGCCTTAACAATCATCGCCCGAATGATTCATTATAAGCAACCGACTTCGGAGGTTGCGCCCCCCCGGAGGGGCAAGCGTTTTTTGCAGCAGAACTTGTTTCGTGCAGCAAAAAACACAGCTTGCTATTTGCCATGACGCAAATAAAATCTGTCCTGAACAGGGACAGATATGAATGCGAGTAAACGAGCGAAAATGGCGGTCGGATATCTCCCGACATTTCATGCAGCAAAGTTATAGGCTAAAGTAACGTGCTGTATTCCAAGCAGCGAAGCCACTCGCTGCCAAATCGACGCCACTCACTGCCACCTCGTGAAAAAGTGATGATTCTGCTAATAAATAGGTTTTTATTTGCAGAGAAAATGACTGTATGAACAGACAGCCGGATAGCTAAATGAATAGCTGTACGGATATAAAAACATACAGTCGGCTATATGGAGATACAGCCGGATTAATAGCTAAACAAATGGCTGAACAAACAAATGACTGGCTAAACGGCTAAACGTTCCAACGGCTAAACAGACGGACAGACAAACAGCCAAATGGCTAAACGGTCAAACGGACGGACAGATGAACGGATAACTAATCAAACGTATGGCTGAACAGACAGACGGTTGTTCAACCGGACAGAGATACAAACGATGTATAATAATTAAAAATTTCAGACAATGGAAAAGAAAACTTTGAACGTGGCTTTCAGTACCCAAAAGGGGGGAGCCGGAAAAACAACTCTTACGGTGTTGGTTGCTTCTTACTTGCACTATGTGAAAGGCTATAACGTAGCCGTGATTGATTGCGACTTTCCACAACACTCGATTGCGGAAATGCGTGAGCGTGATATAAAAATGTCGATGGATGATGACCATTACAAGCTCATGGCTTACGAACAGTTTTCTGCATTGGGTAAAAAGGCTTATGAAGTTATCGAAAGCAGCCCAGAAAATGCTATGGAAGATGCACAGGAAGTTATTGAAGTATTGCAGCCTGACTTCGTATTTTTCGACCTGCCCGGAACAATCAACAATCCGGCAGTTGTACACACGCTTTCACTCATGGATTACATTATTGCTCCGATCAGTGCTGACAGGTTGGTACTGGAAAGCACCCTGCAATATGTGATTACGGTCAATGATGCCCTGATTACGCCCGGCAAAGCAAAAATCAAAGGGCTGTACCTGCTTTGGAATCTCGTTGATGGTCGGGAGAAAACCGAACTCTACGAAGTGTATGAAGATGTGATTGATAAACTGGGTTTCCCGCTTTTCAAAACATTCCTGCCCGACAGTAAGCGGTTCCGCCGGGAGCAGTCGGTAAACCACAAAGCCCTGTTCCGCTCTACACTGTTCCCTGCGGACAAAGCATTGGTAAGAGGCAGTAACCTCGATGCCCTGATAGATGAAATGTTGGAAACTTTAAAATAACCGATTATGGCGAAAAAGAAAGAAGAAGTAAACCTGAATGAGATTGATGCCAGTTTTGTCATATCCTCATTCAAGAATAAGGAACGCCGGAATAATCCGAGTTCCATACCCAGAGCATTAGTTCCTGAACACGAAAAGAAACAGGAACAGGAAGCGGAAAGCGTGGAACCTGAAAAAACGGAAGTTATTCAGGAAGAATCCCCCCGTGAGGAAACCAAACGGAAACGCAGTAAATCTCCTGATTACGAAAGCCTGTTTATTCAGGAAGTCGGCATTACGGCACGTACCGGAAAATCTGTTTACATACGCAAAGACCACCATGAAAAGATTATGAAGATCGTTCAGGTCATCGGTAAAAATCAGGTGTCTTTATTCAGCTATATAGATAATGTACTGTCCCAACATTTTGCTGCTTATCAGGATGAGATAACGGAATTGTACAATAAAAACAACGAAGGAATTTTCTAACAATAAAACAATCAAATTATGATAGTCAGTCCATTTTTAATAGATAGCGGAGATAAGGCAATAATAGGAATTGTCCTCTGGGGATTGGTGATACTGGCGGCAATTATTCTGCCGAAAGCTATTCGCTATAAGAAACGTATGCGGAAAGAATACGAAGAAAAAACGGCTCCTGAAATAGAAATGATAGTCGTTCCGGGTGATAAAACGAAACCCGAATCTTCCGGCTATAAGAAACAGTTTCTTGTCAATGCAGGTATCCCGACAAGAAACGGAAAATTAGTAAGTATCCGTAAGGAATACCATAACCGGATTTCAAAGATTGTAGGGGTTATAGGAAAAAATGAAGTAACCATATTCAGTTACATAGACAATGTCCTGAAGCATCATTTTGAAACCTTTCAGGATGAGATTTCAGAACAGTATAAGAAGAATAACAATGATGATTACCTAAACCCTAAAAAGTAAGGATGGAAAAGATATTTATAACCGTAGTTATCCTGTATGCCCTTTTTGTCGGAATTTATTTCTTGTGGGCAAGAGCAGGAAAAAGACGAAAAAAGAACATTATCGGTCAGGGTAGCTCCATTCATGAAGCAGGTCGTTTGAAGGAAAATATTGTCGGGAAAAGCACATTTGATTTAAGCGCATCGACGCCACTCGCTGCCAAATCGGAGCCACTCACTGCCACCTCGCTAAAATCTGAAAATCAGGCTGAAAATCCCGATATATTTGCTTCGCCTAACGAGGTAAAGCCATCAGCGGAAGTGCCGCCGGAGGAATTGGAAGAAGCGTTTTCCGACACTCCACCGGATGAAGAAAACGAGCCTATGGATATAGATTATCCGCTCGAATATGAAATGACGGACGAAAACGAAGATGCGCCGGAAGACGAAGAAGAAACGGAAGAAGTGGAAGGAACGGCACAAGCCGTACTCGCTTCAGGTATTCAGTTCGATGATCTGGGTAATGCAGTCCGCACTGTAAACCGGACGAATGAAGCAACGCCGGAGCAAAAACGAAAAGCGGGCGATACTTTACTGGAGATACGGCAGACTGATATGTTTGAACAGGTGGTTTCTGGTAAGCCCGATGCAAAGCGAATCGTTACCGACCTTATGGCTGAAAGCCTTTCGGCTTTTTATGAGCGGAAAGACAAGGAAGCCGGAACTGCCGGAAACGGCAAAAAGGCTCCCGACAATTTTAATATCAGAGATTTCGCATAGTGCGAAAAGTATTAATAATAATGTAAAACAAAGAAAGATGAAAGAAAGAGATTACGGATAGCTTTCGCGCTATCAACCACTAAAAAATTCAATAGTAACAAGATTTATCAACCCGGTATCGGGACTATCCACCCCGATACCATTTTTTAAACAATTTCTCATTATGACAAAGAAAAAATTTCTAATGTCGGCAGCTTTTATTCTGGCTGCTGTTTCAAGTGCATTCGCACAAGGTAACGGAATTGGCGGCATTACCGAGGCCACGAACATGGTAACGAGCTATTTCGATCCGGGGACAAAATTGATATACGCCATAGGTGCGGTCGTCGGTTTGATTGGGGGTGTAAAGGTGTACGGAAAATTCAGTTCCGGCGATCCCGATACATCGAAAACGGCCGCGTCGTGGTTCGGTGCCTGTATATTTCTTATAGTTGCCGCTACCATCCTGCGCTCCTTCTTCCTTTAATCAGCTTCATACAGATAAGAGTTATGGAGTTTAATATTAACAAAGGGATAGGCAAAAGCGTGGAGTTCAAAGGTTTAAAATCACAATACCTTTTCATATTTGCCGCAGGCTTGCTTGCCGTATTCATTGTCTTTGTCATTATGTATATGGCAGGCGTGGATCAGTGGGTGTGTATCGGCTTCGGTGTAATCGCTGCATCGGTATTGGTATGGATGACCTTTAACCTGAATACAAAATACGGGGAACATGGCTTAATGAAAGTCATGGCTGTAAAACAGCATCCCCGCTATTTGATAAACAGGAAAACTCCGCACCGCCTGTTCAAACGGAAAAGAAAGGAGGTAGGATATGCGTAATATAATGAAGGCATCTACCATTGAAAACAAGTTCCCGTTACTGGCTGTCGAACATGACTGCATCATTTCAAAGGATGCGGATATTACGGTCGCTTATTATGTGGAGCTGCCGGAATTGTTTACAGTAACCAATACGGAATATGAAGCGATACACTCGTCCTGGACGAAAGCAGTAAAAGTCCTTCCTGAATACAGTGTGGTGCATAAACAAGATTGGTTTGTGCGTGAAACCTACAAACCACAGACTGATAAGGATGATATGAGTTTCTTATCCCGCAGTTTTGAAAAGCACTTCAACGAACGTCCTTTCCTGAATCACTCATGTTTCCTGTTCCTGACTAAAACAACGAAAGAGCGAATGAGAATGCAAAGCAACTTCTCATCGCTTTGTCGTGGGAACATTATTCCTAAAGAAGTCAATAAGGATACGAGTGTGAAGTTTCTGGAAGCTGTCGGGCAATTTGAACGGATAATGAATGATAGCGGATTTATTACGCTTACCCGTATCAGTTCGGATGAGATTACAGGAACGGATGAAAAGGCAGGGCTTATTGAAAAGTATTTCGCCTTGTCGCTCGATGATACCACCTGCTTGCAGGATATGGAACTGGGTGCCGACGGACTTCGGGTAGGTAGTAAACATATTTGCCTGCATACGCTTTCGGATGCAGAAGATCTGCCCGGACGTATTGGAACGGATATGCGGTATGAAAAACTATCGACCGATAGAAGTGATTGCCGTTTGTCGTTCGCTTCTCCGGTAGGATTACTTCTCTCATGCGACCATATCTACAACCAGTATTTATTTATTGAGGATAGTGCGGAGAATCTTCGGAAGTTTGAAAAGAGTGCAAGGAATATGCAGTCGCTTTCAAAGTACAGTCGTGGAAATCAAATAAATAAGGAGTGGATCGACCAGTATCTAAACGAAGCGCATAGCTTCGGGCTGACTTCCATCAGGGCGCATTTCAACGTGATAGCGTGGAGTGATGATGTGGAAGAACTAAAACATATCCGCAATGACGTAGGTAGCCAGTTGGCTCTTATGGAATGTAAGCCCAGACACAATACTGTGGATGCCGCTACTTTGTACTGGGCAGGAATGCCGGGTAATAGTGGGGATTTTCCTGCGGAAGAAGCGTTCTATACATTTATCGAACCTGCCTTGTGCTTTTTCACGGAAGAAACAAACTACCGGAGTTCACCCAGTCCGTTCGGTATCAAAATGGCGGACAGGGTTTCAGGTAAGCCACTCCATGTGGATATTTCCGACTTGCCCATGAAAAAAGGAATTATTACAAATAGGAATAAATTCATTCTTGGGCCGTCGGGAAGTGGCAAATCTTTCTTTACAAATCACATGGTGCGCCAATACTACGAACAGGGTACGCATATCGTTTTGGTGGACACAGGAAACTCTTATCAGGGATTATGCAACCTAATCAACAAGCGCACAGGTGGTCAGGATGGAGTATATTTTACTTACACGGAACAAAATCCGATTGCTTTCAATCCTTTTTACACGGATGATAATGTTTTCGATATTGAAAAGCGTGAGAGTATAAAAACGCTGATCCTTACCCTGTGGAAAAGGGATAATGAGCCGCCTTCACGGGCGGAAGAAGTTGCCCTCTCCAATGCAGTCAGCCAGTATATAGAAAAGTTGAAAACCGATAAAAAACTGATACCGTCTTTCAACACATTCTATGAGTTTGTCCGTGATGACTACAAAAAGGTACTGGAAGAAAAGAAAGTACGTGAAAAGGACTTCGATATAGCGAATTTCCTGAATGTACTGGAGCCGTACTATCGCGGGGGTGAATACGACTTCCTGTTGAACTCGGATAAGCAACTGGATTTATTATCTAAACGCTTCATTGTCTTTGAGATAGATGCGATAAAAGACCATAAAATCCTATTTCCCGTCGTAACGATCATAATCATGGAAGTGTTCATCAACAAAATGCGCCGTTTGCAGGGCATCCGTAAGATGATATTGATTGAAGAAGCATGGAAGGCAATCGCTAAAGAGGGTATGGCAGAGTACATTAAGTATCTTTTTAAGACTGTGAGGAAATTCTTCGGAGAGGCGATTGTCGTTACACAGGAGGTCGATGATATTATCGCTTCTCCTATTGTGAAAGAGAGTATTATCAACAATAGCGACTGTAAAATTTTGCTCGACCAAAGAAAATACATGAACAAATTTGACAGTATTCAGGCGTTGTTGGGATTGACCGAAAAGGAAAAATCGCAGGTACTCTCTATCAATATGTCCAATGTACCCAGTCGTAAATACAAGGAAGTCTGGTTTGGGTTAGGAGGTGTACAAAGTGCCGTATATGCCACAGAAGTAAGTCTGGAAGAATATTACACCTATACAACCGAAGAATCGGAGAAAATGGAAGTGATGCAACTGGCTGAAAAACTGGATGGAAATATGGAACTGGCGATTAAGCAGATTGCTGAAAGCAAGCGACAGGAGTACGGAGGATAGATGCCATGAAAAGAAAAAACAGTAAGCCGTTTGCGGCACCGCAACTTCATACCCATTTCCCGATGAGAGAGATATGCGGGACATGGGAAAGCCTTTGCGGTTCCCCCGGACTTAAAATATTCCATGACGGTAGTCGGTTCCGGTTGAAGTTTATTTACAAACAAAACACGGCGTTTACCGTCCCTTTGTGCCAGAGCTGGGGGATTACCTTTTTCTATTTCTACGGTATGATTCGCATTGCCTACGATGATGAGCGGGATATGCTTCTGCTTACTACCGAAGGCGAATACAAAAGGGTGTACGATTAAGGTACACAAAATCAATAATCATTAAAAAATAAAAAGTATGAAACGAATATTTATGTGCCTGATAGTGGCACTTTCTATGTTCTCATTTCAGGCGAAAGCGCAGTGGGTTGTAACCGATCCGACCAATCTTGTGCAAAATATCACAAGTGCGATACAAGGTACATCCACGGCAGGTAATATGATAAAAAACCTGCAAGAAAGTATCAAAATCTACAATCAGGGAAAGGAATACTACGACGCTTTGAAGTCTGTCCACAATCTGATTAAAGATGCCCGTAAGGTACAAAAGACGATTTCAATGGTCAGCGAAATTACGGACATCTACGTGAACGGATTTAATAAAATGGTGGGTGATCCCAATTTTACCCCGAATGAACTGGCGGCAATCTCAACAGGCTATGCCAAACTACTGGAGGAAGGGGGAGCGTTGGTAACGGATTTGAAAAACGTAGTTACCGGAAGCAACGGGCTTTCCCTGTCCGATAAAGAACGGATGGATGCGATAGATGACATTTATACTAAGATGTTGGACTATCGTAACCTGACTAAGTATTATACCCAAAAGAGTATATCGGTTTCGTATATCCGTGCCAAAGAAAAAGGCGATACGGACAGGGTATTATCTCTTTACGGTAGTCCTGCCGAAAGATATTGGTAATCAAACAAATGTAGTCAGTTATGAATTTTGACAACTTACATCAGATTCTTGCGAATCTGTACCAAGACATGATACCTCTTTGCAGCAACATGATTGGGGTTGCAAAGGGGTTGGCAGGATTGGGCGCACTCTTTTATGTAGCATACAGGGTATGGCAGGCGTTAAGCCGTGCGGAGCCTATTGATGTGTTTCCGCTTCTCCGTCCTTTTGCGATAGGGCTTTGTATAATGTTTTTCCCTACACTGGTTTTGGGAACTATCAATGCGGTTATGAGTCCCATTGTTACAGGTACTCATAGCATTTTGGAATCGCAGACAATGGATATGAAAGCCTATCAGCAACAGAAAGATAATCTGGAGTACGAAGCCCGTGTCCGTGAGGGTAAAGCGTGGCTTGTCGATGATAAAGTGTACGATCAAAAAATGAAAGACCTCGGTATTACCGATACGCCTGAAATTATCAGTATGTGGGGAGAACGCCTTTGGTATGATATCAAGGCATGGTTCCGGCAGGTAATCAGGGATTTCTTTGAACTGCTGTTCAATGCTTCCGCATTGGTCATTGATACGATACGCACATTTTTCCTTGTCGTGTTAGCCATACTGGGGCCTATTGCGTTTGCCTTTTCCATTTATGACGGGTTTCAGGCAACGCTCACCCAGTGGCTTACACGCTATATAAGCGTATATCTGTGGCTTCCTATTTCTGACATTTTTTCTTCCGTACTGGCACGCATACAGACTTTGATGCTTGAACAGGATATAGCCTTGTTGCAAGATCCGAACTATATTCCCGACGGCTCGAATGGTGTGTATATCGTATTCTTGATTATCGGAATTATCGGATACTTCACTATCCCGACCGTAGCCGGATGGATTATTCAATCAGGTGGAGCGGGTGCATACGGAAGCGCAGTAAACAAAACAGCAAGTAAAGCAGGTGGAATTGCCGGAGGCGTTGCGGGATCAGTAGCCGGAAACGTTGGCGGTCGTTTGCTTGGTAAATAACCAATAAATGTAATTAAAAACATGGAGTTCAAAAGTTTAAAAAATATTGAAACAAGTTTCAAGCAAATAAGGATTATCGCCATTGTGTTTGTGGTGCTGTGTGCAGGAATTACCGGATATGCAGTCTGGAACTCATTCAGCTTTGCGGAAGCACAACGGCAGAAAATCTATGTATTGGATGAAGGAAAATCGCTTATGTTGGCTCTTTCACAGGACTTATCTCAAAACCGTCCTGTTGAAGCAAGGGAGCATATCAAGCGATTTCACGAACTGTTCTTTACCTTATCACCGGATAAAAGCGCCATTGAATCAAACATCAACAGGGCACTCTTTCTGGTGGACAAAAGTGCTTTCCGCTATTATCAGGATATGTCGGAAAAAGGTTACTACAACCGCATTGTGTCGGGTAATATCAATCAGATTATTCAGATTGATTCTGTGGCATGTAATCTCGATGTTTATCCCTATAAGGTAATGACCTACGCCCGGCAAATGATTATCAGGGCAAGTAATGTAACGGAGCGAAGCCTTGTTACACGCTGCGACCTGATAAACTCTGTCAGAAGCGACAATAATCCTCATGGGTTCACTATGGAACGCTTTGAGATAATAGAAAACAGGGATTTAAGAACAATAGACCGATAAGCCATGATAAAGAAAAAACTTACAGCCGTAAGGGACTGGATGGAAGACGGTCTGCGGTCATTGTTAGGGCAGATAACGCCCGACGGACGGATTATTATAATCCTTGTAATGCTTTTCGTGTTTGGCGCAGGTTCCATCTACATGACGGTTTCTTCCATATATAATATGGGAAAGAAAAGCGGTCAGGAAATGCAGATAGACCATATCAAGCAACTGGAACTGGAGTATCAGCAGAAAGCAGATAGTATCAACCAAATAAACAGATTTGATTATGAGTAAGGAAAACGAAGGTAACGAACCGAAACCGGAAGTTACTGAAAAAAAGAAAGAGAGTAAGCCTAAAAAAGAGCTTACGCCGCAGGAGATTCAGAAGCGGAAAAAGATGCTTGTCTATCCCTTGTTTGTCTTGCTGTTCATCGGGGCTATGTGGCTCATCTTTGCGCCCTCCGGCGGAAAGGATGAAAAGCAACCCGACGGGTTTAACCCTGAACTACCCATCCCTAAAGACGAAGGTATTGTAGGGGATAAGCGGACAGCTTACGAACAGGAAGCCATGCGTAACAAAGAAGAAAATAAAAGGCGTAGTTTACAAGACTTTGCATTTTCGCTCGGTGAAGATGAAGACCGCAAAACGCAGGAAGATTACGAAAAACAGGTGCGCACGGCTCCTGTTACTCCCGATTCTCCCGATAACTCCCGTAGTGCGGCTTCTCCTATCCAATCTTCAGCCCATGCTTATCAGGATGTAAACCGCCAGTTAAACAGTTGGTATGAACAACCCGCAAGCGGAGCCGATGAACAGCAGCTTGCTTTGGATCGGCGTATGCAGGAATTGGAGCGTAAACTGGAAGAAGCCGAAGCTGCGAAAAGTGCGGAGGATAAACAACTGGAACTGATAGAAAAATCTTATCAGATTGCAGCCAAATACACGCCCAATGCACAGGGACAGGTAACGCCTGACGGACAGCAGCAACAAAATGGGGATAACACAATCAACCTGCGTGAGAAAGTAACCCCGAAGCCTGTGTCACAGGTACATCACAGTGTTGTTTCGCTTTTGGCAGCTCCAATGGATAATGACGAGTTTCTGGAGCAATACAGCAAGCCCCGTAACATGGGATTTATCACGGCTGCCGGACAGGAAGGCGTAAGGGAGAAAAACGGTATCAAGGCTTGTGTGTGCCAGACTATAAAACTTTCCGATGGGAAAGAAATGCAACTGCGTTTACTGGAGCCTATGAGAGCCGGAAATATTCTGATTCCTGCTAATACTATTCTGACAGGAAGTGCGAAGATTAGCGGGGAGCGGCTTCAGGTAACAATCATTTCTATACAGTATGCAGATAATGTGATACCTGTTGAAATGGATGTTTACGATTTAGACGGATTGCGGGGATTTTCGGCTCCGGGTTCGGATGAAATGAACGCAGCTAAAGAAATTGCAGCCAACATGGGTACGTCGATGGGCAGTAGCATTACCATAACAGACGACGCAGGTTCACAGCTTGCCGCCGATTTGGGGCGAAGCGCCATTCAGGGATTGTCGCAATACGTCAGTAAAAAAATGCGTAAAGTGGAAGTAACATTGAAAGCTAATCATCAGGTATTACTTCTTCCAAAGGTATAAAACAGGGCGTAAGCCTACCACTAAAAAAATCCAATAGTATTTAGTAATTAACAATTAAAACAATTTTTCGTATGAAACAAATTCTTTTTGCACTCGCTATTATCGGGTGCGTATTCACAGCGAACGCTCAGGATGTTGAAAAACAGAGCGTAGAAAAACAGCAAACAGCAAATATTTCTCCCTCTACCGGAGATTATTTTGACGGTCTGACCAGACCGCTAACCTTTAACCGGATGATACCACCGTACGCACTGGAGGTTACATTCTCAAAGACAGTGCATATCATTTTCCCGTCTGCTATAAGATATGTCGATTTGGGTTCTGCCGACCTGTTGGCAGCCAAAGCTGCTGGAGCGGAAAACGTATTGCGTGTAAAAGCTGCTCTCCGGGACTTCTCTCGTGAAAGCAATTTGGCGGTCATTACCGACGATGGCGCATACTATACCTTTAATGTTAAATATGCCGATGAACCGGTGAAATTGAGTGTCGAAATGACCGACTTTATCCATGATGGAGAAGCCGTGAACAGACCAAATAACGCTATGGAGATTTACATGAGGGAATTGGGTAGCGAATCGCCGTTACTGGTTAAACTGATAATGAAATCTATCTATAAAAATGATGACAGGGAAATAAAGCACATCGGTTCCAAACGTTTCGGTATTCAGTACACACTCAAAGGAATTTACACGCATAACGGATTGCTTTATTTCCACATGCAACTCAAAAACTCATCCAATGTGCCGTTTGATGTAGATTTTATCACTTTCAAGATTGTAGATAAAAAACTGGCGAAACGTACAGCCATTCAGGAACAGGTAATTGTACCACTCCGGGCGCATAATAACCTGACATTGATAGGTGGAAAACGGACAGAACGTGTGATTTTCACTTTGCCGAAGTTTACGATACCGGATGATAAGCACCTTATCATCGAACTGAACGAAAAAGAGGGCGGACGGCATCAAAGTTTTGTTGTCGAAAATGCCGACCTGATAAGGGCGAAAGTTATCAACGAATTGAAAGTTAAATAACCATGAAACGGCTATTACTTATACTAACGTTTGTGCTGTGCCTGGTCTTTGCAGACCAAGCACACGCACAGCGTTGTTTGCCCGGTATGCAAGGCATACAGGTAACTGGTGGAATGGTAGATGGATTCCATTTGTCAGACAAAAAGAATGAACTGGGCTATTATTTCGGGTTGTCGATGGCCACCTATACCAAACATGCAAATAAGTGGGTATTCGGTGCCGAGTTCCTGAATAAATATTACCCTTATAAAGATGACAGAATACCTGTCAGCCAGTTCACTGGAGAGGGTGGTTATTACCTGAAATTTCTTTCCGACCATAATAAAGTAGTCCTTTTTTCTTTGGGCGGATCTGCTCTTGCCGGATATGAAACAAGCAACTGGGGAGAAAAAACACTTTTTGACGGTTCCACACTCCGGAATAAAGACCGGTTCATTTATGGGGGTGCTATTACGTTGGAAATGGAAACCTATTTATCAGACCGTGTTGTATTGCTCCTGACTGCCCGTGAACGGATATTGTGGGGAACATCAACAGGGCATTTTCATTTCCAGTACGGATTAGGGTTAAAATTTATAATAAACTAAACTTTGAGAAGAAATGATAGCAACAACATCAGATAACCTCTTAGAATTTTTAAGATTCTGGAATAATGAACATTTATCGCAGGATGATACTGTCCCTGTGAATATGTATAATATGTCTGCTTTGTCAGCGGGGGTTGGTTTCACATTAAAATGGTTTATTTCAAAAGACGATTTTGAAAAAATAGCGAAGGAAGTAAACTACGTTTTTAATGACAGTGATAAAACTCGTATGCTCCTTAATATTGGAGAAGATAGAATAGAACTGGAAATAGACAAGTATAATATTATTGCTGATTTCAAGGAAGAGGTTAGAGGTATTGATGCTGTCTTTGATAAAATGACAAAACAATAAATATTTTAAAATAAAAAAACATGAAAAAGTTTTTAGCATATTTTTTATACACGCTATTGCTATCGGCAATAGTCTGTGCCTGTAGTGACGATTTGGATATTCAGCAGGCTTATTCATTTGATCTTGTTACTATGCCCGTCCAGAAAAAAATCGTTCAGGGCGAGAGTGCGGAGATTCGATGCCAACTGGTAAAGGAAGGTGACTATGATAACGCCCGGTTCTTTATCAGGTATTTTCAAAGTGATGGAAAAGGAGAACTGCGGATGGATGACGGAACGGTATTTCTACCGAATGACCTATATCCGTTGAATAAAACGACATTCCGGCTCTATTATACATCACACAGTACGGATCAGCAGGTTATCGACGTATATATCGAAGATTCATTCGGTCAGGTCGTGCAAAAAACATTTAGTTGGCAGAATGACAAGGGGGATGATGAAGAAGATGATGATTTACTAAAAGTATCAGTCCATGATTATATGCAGCTATATCGTGTTAAACGTCCTCTGCTGGCTATGGATAGCCCATTCGTTGAATAATGCACCGACAGACGTAGATCTGTGGGGTGAGGAAGTTGAATAAGTAAAGTACCCGGATTATTTCGGGTACTTACTGTTTTTACAGATTGATTATGAAATACCTACTAATATTCGTCACCGTTTTGCTGCATTTGCCTTTATGGGGGCAGCCGTTTGATTCTCTAAACAGAAAATCGGAAATAGAAGACTGTACGAAATCTGCCTATTCTATAAATGAGTTCCAACAGATAGCGGATTCTTTGCAAATGTCTATTGATGAGTTATCCGACTATCCTGTGATTTTTCCAATAAAAAAACCGCTATATATTTCATCGGGCTTTGGTAGGCGTTATCATCCTGTTTATAAAATACAAAAATTTCATACCGGGATTGATATTCCTAAAATCAAAGGTACCCCAGTCTATGCCACTGGTAACGGGATAGTAGTTCGCAAGGGTTTTTGTTCGGGATATGGGAACTACATTGAGATTGAACACGCAGGCGGTTTCCATTCATTTTATGCCCATTTGAGTAAGACGATGGTAAATGCAGGGGATTCGGTAAGTATAACCCAACAGATTGCCTGTGTAGGCAATACAGGAGTATCGACAGGTAGCCATCTGCATTACGAAGTAAGAAAAGGTAAGCGCTATCTGAATCCCCAAAAATGGTGTTATTGCCTTTTTGAAATTATAACAACGAAAAATAAATAAAAATGAATCCACAAGAAAAACAAGATGCTGAATTTGTCAGTAAGGATAAAGACAGATTTATGACACTACCCGGAGATAGACGAACTGAAAGTGTTTCTCTGGCTGCCATTGAAGTTGATCCCGATAATATAAGGTATGTGCCTGAAAATATTCTGAATGAAAAACTTATGAAAAAGGCACTTCAAGGTGATGGTTTAACATTGGAGTACATACCTGATAATATGAAAACATCCGATCTATGTAATGTTGCTGTGGAGAATAGCGGCTGGGCATTACAGTTTGTTCCTGAAGAAATGAAAACAGAACAAATGTGCCGAAGAGCCCTTCATTCCGCTTATGATATTACGGGAGAGGGTATCGAAGTGTTAGCTTTCATCCCTTATCCAGACGTTTGTATGCATGGGATAAAGCTATATGAAAATTCTATGGTTAATATGATGGATATATACGGCTTCATCAATCCGCAAATTATGACTGCGGAGATGGCCATGTATGGTGTTAAGGATGAACCGGGAGTATTAGGCTTTATTCCGGAACATCTTCATTCTTATGAGTTAAGAATGGAGGCTGTTAAAGGTGATGGTATGCGGCTATATAATATTCCTGACAAAGATAAAACGATGGAATTATGCGAGGCTGCAATTAATTCGACCTTTCATAGCCTGAGATATGTTCCCGATGAAATGAAAACTACGGAACTATGTAATCAGGCTTTAAAGAAAGACGCTTTTGCAATACAGTATTTCCCTGCGGATAAACTAACACATGAAGTTTGTCTGGAAGCGGTAAATACAGCCAGTCATCCCCGTATATTGTCATTTATACCGTTTGAGGATATTCATCTAAAGGTTTTCAATGAACAATGCAAAGATTACTCCACTACGAAAGAATTTTTGGAGAATATGAAGCCTGATTATATAAAACAGGATTTGGCATATAAAATTTTTGAGAAACAACCAGAGTTGTTTTACAATATCCCCATCCAATTTAAGGATAAACAATTATGCGAAGCTGCTGTAAAACGTGACGGATCATACTTGGCACATATTCCAGAAAGCCAAAAAACAAAAGAATTATGTGAGTTAGCTATAAAAAGCAGTCCTTATGCCATTCCGTATATTTTGGATGAAATGAAAGGGGAAGAACAATATCGAAAAATGGTAAAAGATAATCCGAAAAACTTAATAGGTATTCCTTATGAAGACCGAACCGATGAATTGTGTCGGATTGCTTTGGACAATACTTTCGGGAAAGATAAAAACGATTTCTCTGTTGTTAATTCTGTTACATCATCTCAAATGTTGCTGGAAGTATTTAAAGCTCATACTAATCCCGAAAAAGTGGATTTGTTGTTACATATTGTTAGTCATGATTTAATCACACCGGAAATAGCAAAAGATGCTTTACAAAAGAGCGGTAGAAGTTTTCACGTTATACCGCAAAAGGCTTGGACACCCGAAGTTGCTGAAACAGCCGTTAAGAGTGATCCCAGTTCATTAGGTTGGGTTCCTTCTAATATGAGGACTGCTGATATGATTTTATTTACTAAAAAAGCTATTGAGGGATATAACATCAATATTCCAGAAGAGATTAGCAAGGGCGATAACATTTATACATTCCACAAAAGAGTGGAAAATATAATAAATAAGCCCTTATCATACGATCAGCATAAGCAGCTATATAATGGAGAATCTATTAGAGTTAAGGATATACAAACATCTAATGGTTTTGTGAAAATTGGAGAATTAAGGTATGATGCAAAGAGCAAAAACCTAAATGTCAAATCTGTGGAACAAACTACCGCAGAAAAACAAAAAAACTCTATCCAAATCAATAAAAAGCCAGACCGAAAAGGGAAAGGGCGGAAAATCTAAAAAACAAAAATATGAACTTTTTATCTACATATTTACAGCCCGGAGAAGAAATAAAATACAGGGCAAAAATACATATATTTCTTTTTCTCCAACCCGCTATATTGTTGGGTATTGGCTATATGTGTTATCTTGATGATGCCCGGATGACACGCTATTTAGGTGTAACATTGCTGTTCTTGGGGTTGGTTTCCCTTGTACAGCGTGTTTTGATAAAGGTTGGTTCGATTTATGCCGTTACTAATAAACGAGTAATTTTGAAAACGGGTGTAATAAGCCGCAGAACGGTCGAACTTGTCCTGGCTAAATGCGAAGGATTGCATGTAAGCCAGAACGTGTTGGGACGTATATTTAATTTTGGAACTATTACAGTAACGACTGGCGGTGCTATCAGTAGCTATCCTTTTATCGCTCGTCCGTTTACATTCAAGCGAGAAATCAACAAGCAAATAGGATAGTTTACAGTGGCGTGCTATTGATTTATGTTTTCAAAATCAGTAATATTCCATTGTTTTTGTGTATTTTTGCACACAGGATCATTTATAACGATGCCAGTCATCGGATGGTTCTTACATAGGAAATAGCAGCATTATAGTGAGGTTTTGAAAACCGCCAAATATTTTAGAACTCACTCACATGGTAATGGATGTTAGCTTCCGTCAGTCTGTATATATGTTACTCGCATATACCGGCAAGGGCGTGAGGTTATTATCTATTGAGTGAGTGGGTGCTTGGCGGTACCTCAAAGCCGATATTTAGTAATTCTTGCGCCTGTTTTTTGGTACTAACATAATATTACAGAGAGATCATGAATTTTGCACAAAAAGCCATTTCTAAACTTTACCTTAAAAGGCAATCACCTGTAAATAAGTTTACTGTTTGTGATAAAATCCGTCCTATACTGGTATTACACAGAATTTCGATTAAAGAATCACTATTTATTTTTCCTGACTATGAGTATGTCTATGAAGCAATGAAAGGGAAAAAAGAATTAGTCAGTACACGGGATTGTATTCGATTTGAAGACATAGTACATCTGGACGAAACAGAGGTTTATGTGGAGATTGTAACCCGCACGGGCTTTGTTCATTTGTTATCTAAGGAAAAGCCGGAGAGAACCTATTTTAATATGTTTTCAGTTACCCATAATAAACCCCGTTTATGGAAATAAAGACAATCTATACTAAAGTAAAAGACTATATTGAGTATAAGAAATTTGTGTTTGAGGATTTGCGGGCTATGGGCTACATTTCAAAAGGGGAGATACTTTTCGTTTCTGTATTTATCCTGTTCGTGGTAGGCTTTACAACTTGGTGGATAATTGATAGTCGGCAAATGGAAAAGGAATACCAAAGGAAGGTGCAGGAATTAGACAGACATTACAGAGAGAAACAAAAGGAACTGAAGATTGACAGGCATTCATTGGACAAGATGCCTCACGAATTTGATTCTCTGGAGGATTGGATCAGGTGGGAAATGGAAAATGATTTTGACAGACCTCGATAAAACAAAAGAAGCATTAAATTTAACTTTAATGCTTCTTTTGTTTTTTATTTCACGGTATATTTTAGAGTTGATTTCTTCATCATTTGCTCTGTTGAAAGTTGTTCCGTTATCTGATCTATTGCTTGTTCTACATTTATGTCCTCCTGTAACTGCTTTTCCGATATATCCCTAATTTTTTCTGCAAAATTGGGGGGAATACTTATTGTTCTTATTCCCTGCATGATTCCGGTTCCGGCATCCACAAGAAACATTGTTATTATATTTGCTTCTGAATTTAACCAATCGTCTTGTTTTTCCTCTGGAATTTTAGTTACATCAATACTCACTTCAAAAGAAAAACCCATGTCAAAAATCAGAAATGGAATGTTAGAGTTTTCATATAAGTAAACATCTAATTTCCCCTTTCGGAATAGTCTTATTTCTTCTGTCGTTGGTTCATGGAAACTGCAAAAAACATCAAAAAATGCTGTATTAATAATAGCAGCAGTTGTTTCTATTTGATTCAAATATCTTTCATCAGGGAATCTCTTACCCACCTCGTATTTTATTTTTTCTTTTGATGTAGTGTCAGCAGAATGTGTGTTATTTGTTTTTTTTCGGTAATCGTTGAGATATAAGGAATAATATATGTATAGTTCCACTTCGCCCATTATCATTTCTTCTTCTCCGCTTGTAAGCGAAGCGGAAGGATAGCAAGGAACTGTATATATAAAAGAGCTTTCTTTGGGGGTAGTAGTCAATTTCTCAAATCCTCTTTTCTCTATAAAATTATCAACCAGTTCCAATACCATAGATGCGTCTTTTGCTTCAAAACAGCAAAAGTTCATATACAAAGGGATATTATTTTTTTCAAAGTTAAAAATAGCAACGTTGCTGGCTATGGTAGTAACGACTTCCAAATTAGTTAAAGGAAATTTCAATTTGCTCTTTTCCTTATTAATGTCCTCAAAGGGTTTGAGTAAATTTATTGTTTCCTCTGTAATATCATCAGTATCTCTAACAAGTGTAGAGCCTTTATATGTTATATGTTCAACCTTCATGCTTATCGCTTTTTATGCAAAAGTAGAGAATTTATATATATCATAGATGATTTCATTTAACTTTTTAAATATCTGTTAATCTACAATTTACTTTCCATAGTGGAATTTGTAGATTATTCTATGTATTTATTTTCGCTACTATCGGTTTGTTCTCGTAAAGCACGCTTTTTAGCTTTCTCTTTTTTCTTCTTTTCTTTTTTTGCTTTGTCATCTGCGATAATGTCATTCAGAGAGCGAACAGTAACAGGTTCTTCCCGTTTAAACCGTTTGATATATATATCTTCGATAAACTGGGGTAACGGAACTTTCCATGTTTCCTGTTTATGGTTATCTATTTTACCTAATTTATCGGGATTTAGTCCCAACTCACGAGCCATCTGGACGTGCTTATCTGACAATTTATGTTTTTTTTGGGCAACTACCCATTTTTCTATTTTTACAGGCATATTATTGAGATTTCAAGACAAAAATACCTATTTGTTCAAATGTATGAAAACAAATAGGTTTAAAAGGCTTTTTGTTACTTTATCCAAACATTTGGATAAAGTAACTTATCAAAACTTATCCATTATCCAAACTATTTATTGTATCATTATTGTATAACAACATGTTATACAAAAATAGTTTGGATAATATTTTCTCGCTAAAGCCCAACAAGGGTTAGAAGTTCCATGTTTTCTGGCTTTTTCCATTTTTTATCTTGAGATTTAGTAATAGTGTCTTCCAATGTATCAATCGCCTTTTTCTTCTGTTCTTCAGTCACATCCTCGTATATCATAGTTGTAGAGAGATTGCGATGTCCAAGAAGTTCTTTTATTTCAACAATATTGATATTATCTTCTCGCCAATGGGTAGCCATACTATGCCTCCAAAGATGACTGTGTAGATCCAAAGGCACATCAGGACAGATTTCATGTGCTTTGGCTGCATACAATCTGAGACGTTTTGCAATTGCTGGTTGCGTTAATTTCCCCATACATCCTTTATATGGAGAGTAGAATAATAAAGAATCTTTATTTGGCCTATCTCCATGATAAACTCTAAGGTAAAGTTTCAGCCATTCTACAAGGTCATCATGTAGGTAGATTGACCTGAAACTACCTCCTTTTCCGCATAATATTACATATGGATCTTTAACGTTGTCAAGTACGACATCTTTGACTGTCAAAGAGAGTACTTCGTTCAGACGCGCTGCAACCCCATAACTGAGCATCATTAGATTCAAATCCCGTAAACCTATTTTTGTAGCTGTATCAGGTACTGCAAAAATAGCCTTTACCGCATCCCGTGTCATGGCGTGTACAATAGGTTTTACTTTCCGTATTGGTTTTATAAATTCTGAAACTGCCATGTAAATATAAGCATACTCCGGCATCTGACTACCAATATATTTTGTCAGATTTTTAATAGCAGCCATTCTGATATTGCAAGTTGTGGCGCTGACTTGTCGCTTATTTTTCAACCATATTTGCCATTGTGTCAAGACTTCAACAGAGAAACATTCCGGAGTAAGGGTAAACGGCGTTATACCTCTTTCTGACTGTAGGTATCTCAGTAATAAGGACAATGACAGTTTGTAAGAACGTAGTGTGTGTGCACTTGTTGTTTTTACGGATGGTAAAAATGTGGTGTGCCAGTCATAAATCAATTTAGCTGTTTTACGATTTTGAGTGGTTAATGCGCCACTTAATTTAGATGTTTTCTTCATTATATTCAGGCTTTTGAGGTAATAATTCACTGAATTTTTTAGCGCAATTACATTTGAGCTTATCCGTTAGCATCGGGGTAAGATGAAAATAGCCAAAAGTACTTTGTATATTTCTGTGCCCCATGCTACGGGAAAGAAACAAGAGCTTGCCGCTCAATTCGTATCCGTGATCCTCCCATTTAGAAATATTGGAAATGGCATAGAAACTGCGTAAATCGTATTCAACAGCCTTTTCCTTACTAACTTTAGACCATATCTTGTTAAAGAAAGTACATCCCCAACGTGTCTTGTGTGGTTCATCTTTCATGTCAGGAAAAAGATAAATCCTATTAGGCATTACTTTCTCCATGGCTTGGTTATAACATTGAAGCAATTGTAACATAGAATCATGCAGGACAATGCCATGTTCATCTATGCTTTTGGATTTTATGATTTTCACGATACCAGACTCGAAATTAACATTAGAACATTTTAGCCACCTGACTTCACATGTACGCATCCCGGAACTGTACAACAGACGAAAGTAAACAGGGAGCTGTAATCGGTTTAACAGGGTTGTTATACACCTTCGTTCTTGATATGAGCGTATTACATAAGAGTCACATTCCTTAAAAAATGCAGAAAGTTCATCCTGTGTAAAAAAGTGCGGTATATAAGACTTGGCTTCAACAGTAGGTAAAGGCAAAGGATTTAAGGTTGACCAGCCTCTTTTATTGGCATATTTGAGGAAGCTTCGGATAGGTGTCGTCCTTGATATACAAGTGTTGTTCCTTTCCGTTTCCCTGCGTTTGCACCAGTCCAGCATCTCCACTGTCAATTCCTCACAAGATGGGTAGTTAGCAACAATATATTTGTCGAAGTGATGCAGGTTGTAGTCATAGGTCTTATTCCATCGACCGGAAGCAATGCAAATGGCAACAAATTCTTCGAACTTTGGGGATAGTTTGGATTTGAATGGATATTTCATATGTCAAAAAGGTTAGAGGGTATAGTATAAGAGGATATGTCAAGAGCGCATTCCTTGAGATGCTCATGGTCGGCATCTGCATAAAATTTGAGAGACTCGGGAGACATATGTCCAGTTAGAGATGATACAACTGAACATTCAACTCCACACGAAAGGAGATAAGTCACAAAATGATGGCGAAAAAGGCGGACACCTTTGCATCCTCCTTTATCTCTAACATGCGCACATTTGAAAATTTTCATTACAATATTTGCAATCTTCTTGTATGGTGTGTGGGGATTTTTCGAGGGAATAAAGATCGTGTTAATATCTGATTCAGCCCTTTCGGTAGTGATATAATCAAAAAGAGAATTTCCCGTAACCGCATTTAAAGGTAATGTAAGAGGATAATCTGTTTTTGATTGGATTAGAGTAATTATGTCTTTTCTCCAATCTATATTGTCAAAACGCATAGCTGTTATGTCAGAGCCTCGCAGTCCATAAAAATACAGAAGCCATCCTATCGTACGTTCTTTTAAAGACAAAGTGTTGTCGGGATTTTCAAGACACTTCCGAATACAGTCAGATTCATCTTTTGAAAGAAATTCAAAATTCTTGTATGCCTTTGGAATATTTGGTAAAAAGTTGAGTATGTAATCAGCCAGTTTCGGTTCACGTAATCTAAGAATTTTCATTAACGCCCTTATATGGCCTAAATAACCAACCCCTCTGATTTGCTTGATACCATCGTGGAAAAAAGAACAAATCATTTTAGGTGTAGCTTCTTCCAATACTTCCGCACCGTTATTTTGAAAATGTTTGTAAAATAGAATAGCGCAAAGATACTCTATCCTAACCGTATTCTTACGTTTTCCGGTACACATACCATTCTCTAAATGGTATATAGCCAATGATTTGTAATAGTCATTGAGATTATCAAAACCATTTGTGACGTAAATAAATCCCGTATAATTACCATCAGGATATTTACCGTACAAATCAAAATTCTTCAGTTGCCCAAGACACGCTCTTAGGGACTTGAAACGATAACTTTCAGGAGTATGTCCTTGCTCTTGTACCTCCTGAAAAAATAAATCTTCGTAGGAGGTGATGTTGGAAGAGCTACCTTTAGTCAGGACCAGTTCGATACAGATTTCAATACTACGTAGTTTATTGGCGCAGTACCCTACTTTGGATAAATAATCCATCAACAAATGTTGTTTGAGTTTAAGATTTGATATGTCCATAACACTATGATGATTTTAATGATATGTACAATATGCAAATTTTATCCAAACTCGCAATAGCTATATGTGTATATTACAGCTCGTTATAGTCAAAGTTTTGATAATGAATAAGTTTTGATAAGTTACTTTTTCTTCCGTTAGATTACTTTTACTCATGGAAAACCTTAGGTTTGCATTGTAATTATTTTATAAACTATAATGAGTGAACCGTATGGAAAAAGAGAAATGTAAAGTCTATGTTACTATTTGGGACTCATTTTATTCATTTAATTTCAAGAATATTTAATGATTTACGTTATGAATTAAGAAGAAAGGAAAATAACAAGTAAATCAGCATGGAAAATAGGAATAACTTATGTTACTATAACGAACTTGTTATTTGTCTTGGATTAGACCTATATAAGAATTTTATCTGAAAGATATTTAAGGTTTTTAGGATATATTCAAATGCCTTTCCAAATTATAAATCATTAAATCACTTTATTATGGGAAACTATTATTTTATTGGAATTGATGTGAGTAAAAAGAACTTGGATTGTTGCCTCCTGAGTAATGGTGTGGTGGTGAAACAAGATGTTATTTCAAATCATCAAAAGAGTATCGAGGACTACTTATCTGTAATTTGTGCAGAACAAAATATAGATGCAGAACAAATAGTAGTATGTGCTGAATTTACAGGATTATATATTTATCCTTTAACAATCTCTTGTCAAGCCGGAAACTATAAACTTTGGTTAGAAGATCCTACTCAAATAAAATACAGTTCAGGGTTGCAACGAGGAAAAAATGATCCCGTAGATGCAAAGCGTATTGCTTTATATGCCTATCGTTATATAGATAAACTTAAAATATATAACCACCCAACTATAAGTGTTGAATCAATAAAGCTATTAACAACAGAATTAAATATGCTATGTGTTGATAGAGCTAAATACCAAGCTCAATTATCAGATCAAAAAGAATATATGCCTGATAGAGTCTATAAATTGAAGTCAAAGAGATTATCTCTGCTTATTAAAGAATTAGATAAAGCAATAGCTAATATTGAAGCGGAGATTGAGGATATTGTAGCAAAGGATGCTTTATTATCTCATCAGATGAAATTATTATTGAGCATTGAAGGAATAGGTAAAAAAACTTCTTTAAAAATGATACTGGAAACACAAGGCTTTACACGATTTACAGATAGTCGTAAATTCTGTTGCCATGCGGGTGTTGCTCCATTCAGTTATTCATCAGGAAGTAGTCAGCATTCTAAAAATCGGGTTTCCCATAGAGCAAATAAAAGTATAAAATCTTTACTCCATTTAGCAGCCTTATCTGCTATTCAAAATAAGAATAGTGGATTAAGGGTATATTACGATAGAAAAGTTGCTGAGGGCAAAAATAAAATGTCAGTACTAAATGCTATCAGAGCCAAACTCGTAGCCCGCATGTTTGCCGTAATAAAGAATAATGAACTATACAACTCAAATTATACTAATCAGTTTGTTGTCTGAAAAAACTGTTCGTATATTTGCGAATTAAAAAACTATTCGTATATTTGCGAACTATAAAATGAAGAAGATGGAAAAAGTGAAGAAAAGATATACGGTTGAGCAGGTGCAAATGGCACGTTTCGCCAAAGCCCTTTCGCATCCTGTACGGATTGCTATTCTGCAATTGTTAGCAAGTCAAGAATGTTGTTATCATGGAGATATGTCTGAAGTGTTACCAGTAGCGAAAAGCACTTTATCGCAACATTTGAATGAATTAAAAGATGCCGGTTTGATACAAGGTGAAATTACATTGCCATCTGTTAAGTATTGCATTAATCAGAAAAACTGGTCTTTAGCGAAAAGATTATTTGAAGCTTTATTGACTGAAGTAGAAATATCAGACAATTGTTGTAATACATAATTTTTTATCTTTAAAGTTCGTATGTTTGCGAACCTACAGACAATTCGCTTTAAAGCGAATTGAATTTTTGATAAACTTATTATTATATATGGAAAATAAAGAAATTAAAGAAATGGTAAAGCAAAAATACAGCGCACTTGCTTTACAAAATGATAACCAGTCGTCTTGTTGTGGCTCTGGATGCTGTTCCTCTGATAATGTGTATAACATTATGAATGAGGATTACAGTCAGCTTGACGGCTATGAAGCAGATGCTGATTTAGGTCTGGGATGTGGACTTCCTACAGCTTTTGCCGGATTAAAAAAAGGCGATTTTGTTGTGGATTTAGGTTCCGGGGCAGGAAATGATTGTTTTGTAGCCCGCGCTGAAGTCGGAGAAACAGGGAAAATCATCGGTATTGATTTTACAGATGCTATGATAGAAAAGGCAAGAAATAACGCACAAAAGAGAGGTTTTACAAATGTCACTTTCCGCAAAGGTGAAATAGAAGATATGCCTATTGGTGGTAATTCCGTTGACGTTGTAATAAGTAACTGCGTATTAAACCTATTACCAACCAAAGATAAAATCTTCCATGAAATTTTCAGGGTTTTAAAACCCGGTGGGCATTTCTGCATCTCGGATGTGGTTTTAGAAGGTGAATTACCTGAATCCATCAAACAAGTAGCAGAATTATACGCCGGATGCATTGCAGGAGCAATTCCTAAAGAACAATATATGGTTAAGATTTTCAGTGCAGGTTTTTTACAGGTGAAAATACAAAGGGAAAAACCTATCGTTGTCCCTGATGATATCCTAAAAGAGCATCTTGATGAAAAATCATTCCATGAATACAAGGAGAATAATTCAAAGATATTCTCTATTACAGTAACAGGTGTAAAACCTGAAAGTGCTTGCGATTGTAGTTCCGGATGCTGTTAATAATGTTTTGATATGAATGCACAAAAAGTTTTAATTCTTTGTACAGGCAATAGTTGCCGTAGCCAAATGGCACATGGCTTCCTGCAATCTTTCGACCCTGCATTAAAAGTATTCTCTGCAGGGACAAATGCAAGCGGAAAGGTTAATCCCAAAGCCATAGAAGTAATGAAAGAAGCCGGAGTAGATATATCCAGCCATACTTCCGATAGTGTAGATAAGTATCTGAATGAAGAATGGGATTATGTCATTACGGTTTGTGGTGGGGCAAATGAAAACTGTCCTACTTTTTTCGGTAAAGTGAAAAACCGTTTGCACATAGGATTTGAAGATCCGTCAGAAGCAAAAGGGTCACCAGAATTTATCCATTCGGAATATATCCGGGTACGGGATGAAATAAAAGAAGCATTTTATAAATTATACATAGAAAAAATAAAAGGCAATGAGTAAGAAGAAAATGAGTTTTTTAGATAAGAATCTCACTCTTTGGATATTCCTGGCAATGGCTATCGGGGTTGGGCTGGGTTACTTTTTCCCATCTTTCAGCACTACAATAGATTCATTATCCAGTGGAACTACAAACATCCCTTTAGCCATCGGTTTAATCTTAATGATGTATCCGCCATTGGCAAAAGTCGATTATAAACAATTACCGAAGGTTTTTAAGGACGTAAAAATATTATCAGTTTCGTTAATCCTGAATTGGATTATCGGGCCGATATTAATGTTTGTACTTGCCATCATCTTCTTACACGATTACCCTGAATACATGGTAGGTGTAATCCTTATCGGATTAGCGAGATGTATAGCAATGGTGCTTGTGTGGAATGACCTTGCGGAAGGAAATACGGAATACGGTGCAGGTTTAGTAGCCCTGAACAGTATCTTTCAGGTATTCTTTTACAGTTTCTATGCTTGGTTGTTTATTACGAAACTTCCTCCCCTTTTCGGGTTTGAAGGGGCTATCGTTGATATTTCCATCGGTACGATTGCCGAAACGGTTGCTATATATTTAGGTATTCCTTTCTTAATGGGAATATTGAGCCGACTTATATTAGTGAAATTGAAAGGAGAACAATGGTATAAGGAAAAGTTTATCCCGAAAATATCCCCGATAACCTTAATTGCACTGTTATTTACAATCGTTCTTATGTTCAGCCTGAAAGGTGAATTGATTGTACAAATACCAATGGATGTGGTTCGGATAGCCATACCGTTGCTTATCTACTTTGTCGTGATGTTCCTGCTTAGTTTCTTCGCAGGTAAGTTTATGGGGGCTTCTTATGATAAAAATGCTTCTATTGCTTTCACTGCAACCGGAAACAACTTTGAACTGGCTATCGCAGTGGCAATCGGCGTATTCGGATTACATAGCGGACAAGCCTTTGCCGGAGTAGTCGGGCCATTGGTCGAAGTCCCGGTATTAATCCTGTTAGTGAACTTGGCTTTTTGGCTTCGGAAGAAATATTATAAATAAACATAGTACAAACTAATAAAAACACATTGTATGAAAAAAAGTATTTTAATCGGGCTTTTTGCCATATTGCTGGTAGCCTGTGGTGGTAATGCACAAAAAAACAACGGACAAGCCACTGAAACGCAAGCTAAAGAGCAAGTAGCGGATGCTTCTGTGGTGAACGTTTACTATTTCCACGGTAAACAACGCTGTAAAACCTGTATTGCGGTAGGCGATGTAACAGAGAAGACAATAAAAGAACTTTATGCAGACAATCCACACGTGAAATTCATTGAAGTAAAAACCGATGAAAAACAAAATGCTTCACTCGTAGAAAAATATGAAGTAACATGGAATGCCCTTATTATTGCCAAAGGGGATAATTCCATAGATATTACCGACAAGGCATTTGCCAACGCTTTGAATACTCCCGAAAACCTCACTGACCTGATCAAAACCGAAGTCAATAAAAGATTATGATGGAGTTTTTACAGAATCTTGTGGATGGCTCTAACTTTCCATTACTAACGGCGTTTCTTTTGGGCTTAATGACTGCAATCAGTCCTTGCCCATTGGCAACCAACATTACAGCTACCGCTTATCTTAGTAAAGATATAGGCGATAAGCGAAGAGTAATGTTTAATGGCGTATTCTATACACTCGGCAGAATGTTTACCTATACGGCACTTGGTTTGATTTTCTATTTTGGAGCAAGTCAGTTTCAGGTAGCTAAACTTTTGCAGAATGTTGGGGGAATGTGGCTTGGGATAGCATTAGTCATTATCGGGATATTCATGTTGGACATTATTAAAATAAAGGTTCCTGGAATGAATAAGCTAACCTCAAAAATAGAAAACAAGAAAGGAAAGAAAACCTACCTCGACGCTTTCCTGCTCGGTTTGCTGTTTGCATTGGCTTTTTGCCCTTATAGCGGTGTATTGTACTTTGGTGGATTAATCCCGATGACTATTGCCAGCCCGTCAGGGTTATTACTTCCCCCTGTATTTGCCATAGCTACCGGGTTGCCTGTAATTATCATTGCATGGCTGTTGGCATACAGTGTTAGCAACGTAGGCAAATTCTACAATAAGATGAGTGTCTTCCAGAAATGGTTTAAATGGATTGTCGCTGCCGTTTTTATAATAGTGGGTATTTACTACATAATTACAAGCATTTAATTAGAAATAACAATATAAGATAAATAATATGGAGATTATTGTATTAGGTACAGGTTGTGCCAAATGTAAAACAACCTATGAATCTGTCCGGAAAGTGTTGGCAGATAATAACATTGCTGCCGATTTGAAGAAGGAAGAAAATATACTTGAAATTATGAAGTATAACATTATGTCTTTACCTGCGGTTGTTGTTGATGGAGAAGTAAAGTTGAAAGGGTATGTTCCGAGTGAAGAAGAAATAAAGAAATCCCTGAATCTATAAAACATCACATTATGAGCAGCACATGGTATCCGATTATTGATTCGGAAAAATGTACAGGATGTTCCGCTTGCTTTGAAAAATGCAAGAAAGGAGTTTATGCGATAGAAAATGAGAAACCAGTAGTTGTATATCCTGATGGATGTGTAACTGGTTGTCATGGTTGCGAACCTCTTTGCCCTACTGCTGCAATCAGTTACTTTGGTGATGCAGCAACAATGGATTACTGTAATTGATAGAATTGTACGCATTGAATAGATGCTGTTTTGAATCAGATAGCGTCTATTTTTTTAACCAAATAGTTCGCTACATTACGAACATTGAATAAATAGAATTAATAACAAATAAAATATTAAAAATGAAAACAATTAAAATTTATGACCCTGCATTATGCTGTCCTACCGGATTGTGCGGAGTGAATATCGACCCTGAGTTGATGCGTATAGCAGTTGTGGTTGAAACATTGAAACAAAAAGGAATTATAGTTGAACGTTTTAACTTGCGAGACCATCCTCAGGTATATGTAACCACGAAGGTTGTCAATGATTGCCTTATGGCAGAAGGAGCAGACGTATTTCCTCTAATCACAGTTGATGGTGAAATTGCTATAAAAAAGGCGTATCCATCAAATAAGCAGATTGCAGAATGGCTCGATATTTCAGAAGATGAACTAACAATAAAAAAATAACCCACATGAAAAAGTATAATCCTTCAAACGAAAAACTTACCCAGTATATATTTTTCACGGGTAAAGGCGGTGTAGGCAAAACATCTATCGCCTGTGCTACAGCTGTAAGTCTTGCAGATAGTGGAAAAAAAGTATTGTTGTTGAGTACCGACCCGGCATCCAATTTACAGGATGTATTTGATATGCCGTTAGACAATAAAGGTACTCCCATTAAAGATGTACCCCGCTTGACTGTTGTAAACCTTGACCCCGAACAAGCGGCTGCCGAATACAGGGAATCGGTTATCGCTCCATATCGGGGTAAATTACCTGAAAGTGTAATTGCTAATATGGAAGAACAACTATCCGGTTCATGCACAGTAGAGGTCGCAGCGTTCAATGAATTTTCTGATTTTATCACTGACGAAGATAAGAGCAAAAACTATGATTATATCATTTTTGATACAGCCCCAACAGGTCATACACTCCGTATGTTGCAACTTCCTTCTGCGTGGGATACTTTTATTGACGAAAATACGACCGGAGCTTCGTGCTTAGGACAATTATCAGGTTTGGAAGACCGCAAAGATGTATATAAACATGCGGTAAAAAATCTAACCGATAAGTCTAAAACAACGCTCTTCCTTGTCAGCCGACCGGAAGACAGCCCGTTGAAAGAGGTCGAACGTTCATCCAATGAGTTGTCGGATATAGGTATCGAAACACAGCATTTAATCATAAATGGCGTATTAGAAAACTACGATGCAGACGATAGTATTTCCAAACAGATTTATGAACACCAGCAAAATGCGCTGAATAACCGTTCGGCAGCCTTGCTAAAACTGAACACCTATATTGTTCCGCTTCGTTCTTATAACATGACAGGCATTGATAATATCCGTAATATGTTGAATGCGGATGTAGCCATAAAGAACGAAAGTCCGGATATTGAGAAACGTAGTTTCAATACGATTGACAGCGTTATTGAAGACCTCTACAAAACAGGTAAACGGGTGATTTTCACGATGGGTAAAGGCGGTGTAGGCAAAACTACCATTGCCGGGAATATTGCTCGTGGTTTGGCTAAAAAAGGAGTGAAAGTGCATCTGACTACAACTGACCCTGCAAACCATTTGGCTTATATCGAAACGAAAATAGACGGCATCACAGTAAGCCATATAGATGAAAAAGCGGTGCTTGCTGCCTATCAGAAAAATGTGCTTGACAAAGCAAGGGAAACAATGGGTGATGCTGATTTAAGTTATATCGAAGAAGACCTGCGTTCCCCATGCACACAGGAAATTGCCGTTTTCAATTCCTTTGCCGAAATAGTTGCCAAAGCGGATAATGAAGTGGTTGTGATAGATACTGCACCAACCGGACACACGTTGCTGCTGCTGGATTCAACCCAAAGTTATCATAAGGAAGTAGAACGGACACAGGGAAATATCACCCCTGCGGTTCAAAACCTATTACCTCGCTTGCGAAGCGAAAAGGAAACGGAAGTGGTTATCGTAACCCTGCCGGAAACAACACCTGTGTTTGAAGCACAAAGACTGCAACAGGACTTACAACGTGCCAGAATTAAGAATAAATGGTGGGTGGTTAATTCCAGTCTTTTGCTGACTTCAACCAATAGTCCATTCCTTAAAGCTAAAGCATTAAGTGAAGTGCAATGGATTAATAAAGTGAAGGAGATTTCAGACGGGAACTTTGCCGTTATTGAATGGAAGGAAAAAGTGTAATTTAGAACGATCTGCAAATTATTCTGAAGAAAATAAACGAATAATTTGCAGATCTTTTAAAAATCTTCGATTTTCATCAATCTTTTTTATTTTAAATTAATGATGATGTACATCCATTTTTAAAGAAAATCAGACTTTTAGCATATTTAGCTGTTAAAAATTGACTATCAAAATCTTTATAAAATTATGTAAGGTGCTTGTATCTTCATGCAATGTAAATAGTAAAAATAAAGCGGATAATAAACGTATTATGCAACCTTTTTGGCAAGAAAATTGTTTAAATAATAACATAGAGTAATATAAAAAAAGAATCATGAAATCAACAGAACAACCTGAGAGCGCAATGTTTTTAGAAAACGTAAGCCGTTACAGTTATGACGAAACCTTCGATAAACTATCCGAAAAAATCCAGTCTCTCGGAAACTGGAAAATACAGCATATTCATGATATGCAGGAAACGCTTCGCAAAAATGGGAAAGAAGTGCTACCGATAAAAGTCATAGAATTGTGCAACCCCAAATATTCCGGCAGAATATTGGAGCATGATATGGAACGTCTTTATTCATCATTACTTCCATGTCGCATATCTATATATCAGACTTCTGATGGTATAACCCGTATTTCGCGCATGAATTCGGTTGCTATGGCAGCACAAATCGGCGGACTGGTAGAGGAAGTAATGAGCGAAGCCTTTGCTGAAATTGAAAAAGCAATAGCCGAAATAGAATCGTAAATTAAACAGTAGATAATCTGTGAAAATAGTACGAAACTTGCAACTAAGTTGCAAAACATAATCGCTATCTTTGCAGCATGAAATATTTGTCCCTCATATTATCCATATATGTATTACTGTTATCAGTAATGCCATGTTGTTTTGAGGATAAATGTTTAGCTATATATACAGATACCGTTGAAACGAGCAATGACATAGGCAATAGTTGTGACGACTGTTCCGATGATAGTTGTTGTTCCCCTTTTCTACATTGTAATACCTGTTCCGGATTTCCGGAAGCCCGTTTTTATAATCCAATAATAATAATTTTAGGCTCTATACCTGATTATAAATCAGATTATATAGTAAAAAACGCTCTCTCTGATTATAAATCTTCAATCTGGCAACCGCCAAAAGCATAAACTAATTTTTATTATACAGGTCGTTGTGAATATGCCCTGCAATTTTTACGATAATACATTCTTTGTAATATCGTAATCCTCATATCATTTATAGTTGAAGATTTAAAAACAAGAAATAAAATGAAAACAAAAATTATACTGATGCTATTCTTAGTATTCAGCATTTCCAATATTTTCGCTCAAAATACACTTAACGTTAAACTAATAGACTGTGATAACAAAGAGCCTTTAATCGGTGCTAATATTATACTTCAAAATACTACGAACGGAACATCTTCTGATGCTGAAGGATTAGCGGTACTCTCCAATATTCCAGACGGTAAACAGAGGTTTGAAATTACTTATGTAGGATATGAAAAGACCATAAAAGAATTTACATTCCCGTTGGCTTCGGATGAACCTATCGTTATCAGGGTTGAGCCTGATGAAGAAACATTGCAGGAAGTAGTTGTTTCTTCAACAAGGGGGACACGTACTTTTAAAGATATTCCTACCCGTATTGAATTTATAAATGCCGAAGAGTTAGGCGAAAAAGGAGTGATGAAACCCGGAGATATACGTATGCTTCTGAATGAAAGCACGGGTATTATGACACAACAAACATCAGCCATATCGGGTAATTCATCTATTCGCATTCAAGGTTTGGACGGTAGATATACACAGATACTAAAAGACGGTTTTCCCGTATTTTCAGGTGCAGCAAGCGGATTAGGTTTATTACAGACACCACCGCTCGATTTAAAGCAGGTTGAAATAATAAAAGGTTCTTCTTCTACTTTATACGGTGGCGGTGCTATTGCGGGACTGGTAAACCTTATATCGAAAACGCCTGAAAAGGAAAGGGATTTCTCAATCCACCTGAATGGGACAACAGGTAAAGGGCTTGATGTAAACAGCTTTTTCGGTCAGAAATTCAACAAGGTAGGTACTACCGTTTTTGCATCGTATAACCGTAACTGGGCTTATGATCCGTCAGATGTTGGCTTTACGGCAATACCAAAGTTCGACAGGTTTGTATTTAATCCTAAGCTATTCTTGTACCTGTCTGAAAACACAGATTTTAATTTCGGTATAAACTCCATGATTGAAAACCGTCTGGGTGGTGATATGGAGTATGTAAAAGATAAGGGAAACGAAGAACATTCCTATTTTGAAAGAAACAAGACACAAAGGCATTCAAGCCAACTTACATTTGAACATCGTTTCGACAAACAAAACAGATTAAATGTAAAGAACAGCATTACTTATTTCAGCCGTAAGATTGAGATTCCCGATTTCAAATTTGACGGCGACCAGTTATCGTCTTTTTCAGAAGTATCTTATATACATACAAAAGAAAAAACGGAATGGGTAGCGGGTGCGAATGTGTGGACGGATAAGTTTACCGAAGAAAAACTGACCGATTTTCCTTTACGTGATTACAATATGACTACCGTAGGCGTATTTGTACAGAACAATACGAAAATAACGGACTGGATGAATCTTGAAAGCGGATTGCGTACCGATTATATTAACGATTACGGTTTTGCAGTTCTACCCCGTATATCTTCTCATTTCAAGATAACGGAGAAATTTTCATCCCGTGTAGGTGGTGGGTTCGGATATAAAGCACCTACCATTTTTTCGGAAGATAGCGAACGCATCCAGTTTCAGAATGTCTTGCCGATAGATGACAACAGGAACAAACTGGAAAGGAGTTATGGGGCAAATGTGGATTTTACTTATAAAACGGGTTTGTTCGGCGACCAAGTATTTTTAAGTATAAACCAGTTATTCTTTTATACTTACCTGAAAAATCCGCTTGAACTGCAAGCTGCTGAAAATAATCGTTGGCAGTTTAATAACATTAACGGTCACGTGGATAGTAAAGGGGCTGAAACCAATATGAAAATTAAGTATAAGGATTTCGGTTTATTTCTCGGATATACCTATACGGATGCTGATGTAAAGGAAGACGGCAGAAGCTACCAAAAAACCTTAACCCCGAAACATAAAATCAATTCTGTTTTAATGTATGAGGTGGAAGATAAATGGAAAATCGGATTGGAAGCTTATTATACCGGAAAACAAAATTTGAATGACGGTAAAACAGGTAAGGATTACCTTGTCTTCGGATTAATGATGCAACGAATTTGGGAAAAGTTCTCAATATATGCTAACTTTGAGAACTTTACCGACAGACGGCAGACAAGGTTTGATACCATTCATACGGGTTCGATGACTAATCCTGAATTTCGGGACATTTATGCACCGTTGGACGGTTTCATCCTGAATACCGGGATTATAATTAAATTGTAAAATGAATAAATCAATTTTTAAAATTGAACAAATGGATTGTCCGAGTGAGGAAAACCTCATTCGGATGAAACTCCAAAATATAGAGGGTGTTGCAAAGCAGGAATTTGACCTGAAAGGCAGGATATTTACTGTTTACCATACAGGCGACTATCAGGAAATCGAAAAGCAGCTTGCTACCTTGAATCTCGGTTCACGCTTTATTGAAAGTAAAGAAGTAACAGGAGAAGTCCAGGCAGAGGAAAATAGCAAACAGCGTAAAGTCCTTTGGATTGTACTGGCTATTAACTTCGGCTTTTTCCTGATTGAAATGTCAACGGGTATTATATCCAAATCTATGGGATTGGTTGCTGATAGCCTTGATATGCTTGCTGATGCTTTTGTTTATGGATTAAGTTTGTTTGCAGTCGGTGCAGCCGTAAGCCGTAAGAAGCGTGTTGCTATGATTTGCGGATATTTCCAGATACTTTTGGCTGCCGTTGGTTTTATAGAGGTAATCAGACGGTTTACAGGTACAGAGGAAATGCCTGTTTTTCAAACAATGATAGGTATATCCGTACTTGCTTTGATTGCTAATGTTATATGTTTGCTTTTACTTCAAAGGACGAAGAGCAAAGATGCCCATATTCAGGCAAGTATCATCTTTTCATCCAACGATGTAATAATAAATGCAGGGGTAATTCTTGCCGGATTCTTAGTATGGCAGTTGAATAATCAGATACCCGACCTTATTATCGGTAGTATTGTATTCCTTATTGTTATAAGAGGGGCAATTAGGATATTGAAACTTGCTAAAAATTAAATAATGTCATTTGATCTGCAAATTATTTGTATATTTTCTCTCAAATAATTTGCAGATCTCATAAGAATAGTAACGGGCGGAAACCGCGCGTCTGTTTATTTTATATCAGCTATATTTTATCTGCTGTTTTGTGGGCAGCATCCCCAACCGTCGTATTTGGCACCGTAGTCATTACCCAATGTTACTAACTCCCATGTATATTCGTTAATCTCTGAGGGCATGACATTGTTTAGCCGGGAGATTTGCAATGCGAAATGATAGGAATCGCCATGATCTACGGTTTCTTTTAGCGCCACTTTATATCCGAGCGTTTCGACTTCCCGAATAAACTGCTCTCGCCCTTCTTCGGTCGGGAAATAGATAAAGTGATCCACTTCCCTTTCTTTGCTGAAGTCGTCGCCGTCCTGATCCAGTTGGAATAAGACCGACTGGTTTTCTATGGTTTGCAGTTCGTATTTGGATGGGTACAACAAGTCGAAGTAGGTATTCCAATCCTTGTCTTTCTGCACTTCAATGTTGTACGAGTATTCGGGATGTACATTCATGACGGACTTTAAGAGTTCCTCGCATTCTTTTCCGTGTTTTACATAAAGGTACATATTCATCAGACCGTTTGACTTAACGATTCCTGCGACGATGACATTTTTCTTTTCGGTAGCCTCGATGATTTCTTCTTGGATGCTGTGTAGTACCTCGGATTCTTCTTCTGCCGTGAATAATCCGTTTTCATCTGCGGAGAGCATCTGAATAGTAAATAGCAGCAACTCTTTGAGGTTATCTATTGGGGCTAAGTCTACCAGCGCGAGGTTCATCAGGACGTTAGCGGGATGATCTTCGATGTGGCTGAAATAAGCAACCCATTGTTCTGGTATATTGTTGGTTTTAATTGATTCTGACATATTGTATAACTTTTATTACGGCGTGAATTTAACTAAAAGATTTTAATACTCACTGTATTAGGATAATCTAAAAAATATTTAGTGATATAATAGCTATCCCGACGGTGTTCCGTCGGGATTTTTTCGTGTATAAAGAGGAAAATTCAACGAATATCTGTACCGAACATTTCATTGAAGAACGCTACAAGTTCCTCTCGACGCAGGCTATCCCAATAGAGAGAGGCAGGGTGATACGGTTCGTGCCGACCGATTTCATAGGCAATATCCATTTTTGTAAAACGCTTGCCCTGATTGTAGCGCATTTCTGTACCTTCCAACCAACGTGAACGACGGCTTTGTTGTTGAAGCGGGAGCAGTTGTTCCAACATATAGGCATAATTTTCGCCTACGGTGTGTCCGCTTTCCATTTTATACGGACTGTCTTTACAACGCTTACATTCGTCAATGGCGGCGTTCAAATCTGTTACTTCAATTATGTTTCCATCTATGTCTTTTATTGTTGTCATATTCTTTGTTATTTAGAGGTTTGTACTTGCATTGAGGAAACATACCAATTATCTTGATACTTGTCTCCAATCAGGTTAAAAGTACCTGATAGTCCGCTATTATCTGCGTATTTCTTGGCTTCCATTATAGAGCTGAACTCGCCCAACTTTTTGAATCCAATAAATAATTTATACATGGTGCTGTTCTGTTTATGCTTGATGACTTCTGCCTGTAAAATGGCATACGCTTCATTATAATTTTTCTTTTTCTGTTCCAATTTGGCTTTGGCTTTGAGTAACTTTTCATCCGTTTCAAGATTGAAAAACAGGTCATTGTGTGTCATATAGTCGATATATTTGGCGATTGCCCTTTCTACCTTAGTTATCTGCGCTTTTGCCGAAGCTACTTTGCCTAAAAGGAAGTCAAAACCTGTTTGCAATCCCGTCCGCTTGTCGTATGCACAGTGATATACCCAAATTTTCTTACGGGGGTATTTACATACCAATTTTGCCCTGCGCCACTCAATAACCCACCGCCAACGGTCTAACATGGCACGAGGGATGTCGATTATATGTAGTATTTCACGGTTTCTGTCCTCGTCCCTTACTTCAAAGGTTATATATACCCAATGTTCTATTTTGAGTTCCCGTTCCGCTTTTGCAAGGTCTTTGGCATCTTGCATCCAATCGTCTATTTTTTCCTGTGCCATGATATTGATAATTAACTGTTATAAATTTGCTGTATTTCTTCTCCGATTTTTGACAACGCTTGTCGTTGTTCATCGGTAAGTGATAGTACAAAATCATCGTTGCTATACCATTCTCCGCTATCTTCTTGTTCTCGGAAACATCGCCTGTTAGCAGTATCTACGATTCCCAATATTACATCAACTTCGGTTGAAGTTAGTCCGCTAATTGTGCAGGTCTTATTTGTTTTATTTACTTTCAATTTCATGCTTTTTGAGATTATGGGCGGATTACTCCGCCCTTTGGTTATTCATATGCTTCAATCCTTTCTTTTACAATCTCATGTAAGTGTGAATTGGATTGATAAATTTTGATTTTTTCTTGAAAGGTTTTATTTTGCCAAAATTGGTTGGCATCATCAAGGAATTTTGCATCTATTTCATTATTGCCGTCTCTGTCCTGCTCTATACCTGTAATATCTTCAAATTCATCAAAACTAAGCCATTGCCACCACGTATTAAGAGTTTGCAAAGACCATTCATTCGGCTTTTTGGGACTTTCCTCAAATGATCTGACAACCGTTTTCAATTTTTGTCCGTCTGATACACTTAATTCTTTATCCCTGTCCAAAAGCCAGTACAGGAAAAAGATGATAGTGTCTTTAGATATTATATGATTGCCATTGAATAGATTTAGCAAAACAACAGGTTCTTTTTCTTTGGCTTTCAATGCTTCTTCGCTTGTGGTATAGGCATTTTCACCGATACCGAAACGTAGGGAGTTGTTTACGGTAAATTCTACCTTTCCGTATTCTTCCATTTTCCTGTATATGAAGTGTTCTAAATCTCTTATATCGTGTATCAGGTCGAAAGGGTGCAAGGCTTCCAGTTCTTCTTTTAACTGGTTGTGAATATCCCTTAACATGGGTTCAATGGTAAACCATTTAGTAGGGTTGGTTATCTTTCGGCAAGTGGCAGGATCGTGAACGTCATCGAGAAATAAACCATTCTTATCAAGTGTGCAATAACAGTCATAGCAGAAATGCGTATGATATTCCGTTTCGCTCTTTTTGATAGACTTATTTATGATTATTCGGATTTGACCGTTCTGTAACAGATAAAAACGGATGCTCCAACGGTCAGTTTCAAAAGCTATTTGATAATGCTTGCTTTCGCCTGTTACCCTGTTCAGGAAATGTACAACTCCCTTATACATAATTGCTATTTTATTCGGTTTCATATTGATTGGATTTATTAAAAGAATGATAATTCTAATTGTACAGGTTTACGCCCTGTAATCTCGTCAAATAAGGCTTTCGCTTGTTTTAATACATTGATTGCATATCGGTCGGTCTTACTGCTGTCTTTTTCAAGTCCTGTAAGCATTTCATTTAATGCTGCTTTCAGGCAGTCTTTTCTATTGTCGAATATTTTACCCCATACATTAAGCCCATAGCCTGATCCGCCTGTACTGTGAGAGTAACTCATTCCATAAGTCCATTTTCCGTTTAAGCCTTTACCCAGTGTGATATGGTTAGATACCGCCCAACCGTCCCGATGTGGGAATTGTATTTCTTCACGTTCCAAAAAATCAGGTCTTTCCAACCAACCGTATTCGTTAAATTCCTTTTTAATGAAGCCAAATACTAAATGTCTTTCGTACTCTCGTTTATTCATTAATAACTGGCGAGGGGTATTTCCAAAACTCTCGTATTCCTCTATTATCGCCCTGTCGTTACGTCTTAATGCGTTCAGATATATAGCTACATTGTGGCGTTCTGCCCTGCAAAAATTGATGTCCTGTATCTTTTGCAATTTTTCGTATGCTGACAATTCTCTGTATTTCATGACTGTTATTTTGTGGGGCAGGGTTACTGCCCCGTGTTTGACTTCTTTTATCTTGCACTCATTGTTATAGTTCCTCGCAGATTGGGTGAGAACTTTTGTTCATAGGCTTCAATCTGCCTTTCAAGTTCTTCCCATGCGGTTATTTCTTCATCATACATCTGTAAATCGGCTTTACATTCTTGTATTAGAATTGTGAGGTATTCTTTTTCTATTTCAATTTGCTTGATTGCTTCATCCGCATTTATCCTGTCTTGTGAATTTTCATCAGGCTTGGTTGTTGGCAGGAGAAAAACGCAGTTGTATGATGTCAGATAATTCCATGTTTTGCCCTCCACACTTGCATACATTCTGTGATTATTGTCAGATATACCGATTGCAATGCCTTTACATCCTCTTTTTTCGGTGATGCTGTAAGAAAGGTTGTTCGGGTTCTCTGCGGTGTATATGGCTTTAATTAGCTTTGAATTGGCTACCTTGCCATTAAAGGCTCTGATAAACGGCTCACACGTTTCCAAACCTTTTATAAGGTTCTCATTTACTTTAATTTGTTGGTTCATTCTATTAATGAACTCTTGTTTTCTATTGGGGTTCTTTAATCCGTAATACATGATATATTGTTTTTTGATTGTTAATTATTTACTGCGTCCCATTCTCCTTTTTGGTCATCAAACCAAATTGCATGATAGAATTGGACGGTTACTTTTGGCTTCTTTCTTGGGTTGGCAAAGGTTTCCGTTTGGCTGACTTTCCACCCTTTTGCAGTTTCTGCGAGAATTATACAGGATAGGTTTTTATTATACCTGTGGATGAATTTCATATCTATATCTACTCTCATGGTGATTGTTTTTAGTAGGGCAGATAGGCTCTGCCCTGTGTTCTACATTGTTTAATCCAATCCGAAATAATAGGCTAACCTTTGCTCTTGTGATTTCGGGAAAATCCATCCTTTAATTTTTTTCCCATTAAAGGTTAATCGACTGTTGAAGCGTCCTCCCATTGCTCTTAGTTCGTCTTTAATTGCTTTGGTTTCCCCGAATACCGCTACTGCTTTGGCTGAATACTCAACCATTGTACAACCGCATTTACTTTCCCCTGTCTGGTTGGTTGGTGGCGTTGTGTTGGACTTACTGATATGTATATTATCTTCGCTTCCTGCTGTGTATGCAAAATCTTCAATAGTGCGTTCACGGTTATATACTGGCACTTTTTTAATTATCCAACCGCTATGCCTATATTCTCCTAAATAATACCCTGCACCCATAGAGTATTTTTCCCTATTTTCGTAATCCTCGTTAAACTCGGCTAAATAGGCGGTTTCCTCGAAGTTTGATGCGTATTTACGCATTTCGGAAAAAATATCCCTTTTATGTTTGGAAAAGCCTAAAATGACGGTGCGTTGTGTGCTACTTCCGTAATAGTCGGTTTGACTATCGCTTTCGTTTTGTTTCAGACGTGCCACGATTACCGCTTGCGCATCTTCGGGAAATATCTCGGCAAAACGTTTACGCCCTATTACCTTAACTTCTTCTACTCTTATCTTCTCTTTTTCGGCTTCGTCTGTTTCCGCTTTAACTATGTCTTTCGCTTCCTGAAGAAGTAACGCCACTTCAAAACCATCCATAAATTCAGGATTTTCGCTGTCGTAATAATAACCGATACCGAATTTTTCGCTTAATGGTCTGATTATGTCTGCTGTCTGAAAAACTTTTTTCCGTAGGTTAATCAGCTTGTAAGTGATACCCCAGTTATTTTTAACGATGTCATAGACTACATATCTGTCATAGCTATAACCCTCCATTTGGATAACCTGATTGACTTGAACAACCTGTATAGCCTTGTCAATTTCCTTGTTTGCTCCTAATAAAAATACTTTGCTCATAACTCTAAATTTTAAGGGATTATAAAAAGGTCAGCATTGCGAGAATAAAGAGGATTATAGCACCCATACCCACGAAAAAGGAGAGGATACCCCGTATAACAGGAAGAAAGAGATACAAGCCCACTAAAGCCCAAATAAACCCTGTTCCCCACACACAGAAGCCCAAAACCGCCAAAACGATTTTTAAAACCAATTTTATGCTAATTGGATGGTAGGCTGTCGGTCGTTGTTTCCTATTTTTTTCTGTACTTCTCATAATTTCTGACTTTTTTTTTATGCCAGTATGGAGAGGGTGAGGTGTGATCGAGTTTCAGGTGCCTTACTCACGCAGTGCTTTTTGGCAGCATCAAGATTTTTCAAAAAAATACACTCGCTTTCCTGTACCTGATTGGGGTGCAGATACATTTCTTTAAGAAAAGAGGCTATAATTATTGCCCGGATAATTTCTTAAAATCTATTACAAAAGAGATTTTGAATCGAGGAAGATTTTTTTAAAAACACGTCTGATCTTGTGCAGCCAATAAACATGAAATAAATTCGCGCCTGATACTCGTTCACTCCGAACCCCTCCTTTTTTATGGTCATAACTAAATGAGGAAGAAATTATACCGAGGGAAGTACAGAAAAAAGGAAATTTGGTTGTCTGCTTTGCGTTTATCATAATAAAACGCAGAACTTTCCTCACAGAAAGGAAAGCTATATACAAAAAAAGCCTGTACCGATTTTTACGATACAGGCTCCATTTGGATTGTGATATGTATTTTTATTTTGCTCTGGTTTTTCCGTAGCATTTGCTGCCGTCAGGAGATAAGTAGAAATCAAATGTTTCTTCAACGGCTGTTCCACCCGGAGCGATTGAGTATTTGCATCTAACAATTACGGCAAGAACATCATTCGGATTCTTACTGTCATATCCGTTAAGATTATCCGGAGTAAGATTTTTTAGAGAATCAATAGTATTGCTCATCCGTGCAATATCAGCATTGTATTTATCAATTTTAGCTTGATTTTTTTCTCTTGCCAGTAGATCTTCACTCATTTTTTTAGCCAGCTCAATCTTACTGATGTTAGGTTGATTATTTTTCTGAAATTCATCAGTAAGATAGGCGATACTGTCGGCAACCGTAACGTTGCCGGTTTCGCTAATCTCAATAATTTTGAAGTTGAGATTTTCTTTTGTGTCGCTCCCTTTTAACAGGTTATCAGTAATGGTTTTTTCGTAATTACTCGTTGATGAGTTTGAACCGCAGGAAACCATAAAAACAGCGATAAGTAAATAAAATACGTGTTTCATATCTAAATGTATTAAACGTTTATTAATTCATCGAAATAGCCGGAAGTTTTGAGTGTAGGTTATATACTATCAGAACTTCTGTTGATTTTTTATTATCAGTCCGGGTATATTCGGTTAATGCTTTCATTACCCATTCCCGAAATGCTTTTGCTTCAAAAGATGCTACACGGTAGCTGACAAATATCAGTGCTTCCAGATTATACAGTACCGTTTCGCATGGGTGCCCGTTGCTCTCAAATTTATGTATTCGGGTAACATCTTCTTCACGGAGCAAGCCGGATTTGAATATACTCCGTAGATTGTTACCAATCGTATTGACAAATACATTAAATAAGTCGGCAATTTGATGTTTCGTTACCCACAGGGTGCAATTTACAAGTTTTGCTTCAACAATCAGTTGATTTTCACTATTTTCTTTAATATTTATATATCCTCGTTCCATAATATATTATTCTTCATCCTGTTGAACATTATAACCAATACGCTTACGGGGTTTATTTTCCAGTTCCTTTTGTGATGCAAGTTCGGTAAGAGCTTGGTAAATATCACTAAACTGCATATTTGTTTCCACCATAAATTCCTCCAATTTACGATTTAATTCCGCATAACCCAGTGCATATTGTCGTAAAGCGACAAAAGCTCTGATAATAGATATATTAACCTGAATGGCCAACGTGCTGTTAAGAACGCTTGACAGTTGGGCTATACCCTGTTCAGTAAATGCAAAAGGTAAGTATTTTACGTGTTGCCCTTGTCCTTGATTTTCTAAGGTGCCAAAATTGCACCTTAAAAAATCGTACTCTTCCTTTGAGAGTTCAATCATAAAATCCGGAGGAAAACGGTCTATGTTCCGACGAACAGAACGTTTCAGATTTTTGGTTTCAACCTGATATAATTCAGCCAAATCGTAATCCAACATAACTCGCATACCTCGGATTTCATAAATCTTGCTTTGAATAATTTGTAATTCCATGATAAATATTTTTAGAGGTTTAATGCAGTATCCATACCTGTAAGGTGTTCTGATAATTTCAACATATCCCGCCCAATCTTTCCGTTATCCATTCGTACCAATGTTTGGGTTGTATTTATATTGGTATGTCCTAACATTCGGGATATTGTTTCAATGGGTACCCCATTCATATAGGTAATAGTAGTCGCAAATGTGTTTCTTGCAACCCTGAAAGTGAGATTTTTACCAATACCGCAAATATCACCGATTTCTTTCAAATAATCATTCATCTTTTGATTACTTGCTATCGGTAAATTTTGACTGTACTTATTCAAAATTTTCTGCGGAACTGAAAGCAAAGGGATTATAACAGGTGTATATGTCATGCTCCGCATAATTTTGATAATAGGATTACCGTCTTTATCTGTTTCAAAATTTTCGGTTGTTAGCATTGATAAGTCTGAATAATTCAGACCTGTAAAACAGGAAAAGATAAATACATCCCTTACTTGTTCAAGTCTTTTAGTCGAAAACTTTTTGCTCAAAATAGACTGTAACTCCTTTTCCGAAAGGAAGGCACGAACTACCTCTTGCCTTTTAATCCGGTAATGGCTAAAAGGGTTGTTGGATATAGCCTGTTTTTCACAGGCTATATTTACAATACGACGGAATAATTCTATTTTCTTGGCGGCTGTGTTTACGTTATATTTGCGAAACTTCATCAGGTAATTTTCAAAACCTATTATGAAATTGACGTCGATTTCGGACAGCAAGTAATCAACTTTCCCATATCGTTGTTTAATGTAATCAGCGATATAGTTTCTCACCGCTTCATATTTCAGGTAGGTAGATAAGGCTTTAACCTTATATACATTCTTATTATACTCGTCGAACAGAGCTATTACTGTTGAATATTCATTTTTTTTCATTACTATTAAAAATTAGTGGGTTAAACAGCTAATTGAGTATTGGCTTTTTCCGATTTAAAAGTGAGATTGCCTTCATTTTCAAAAGTATTAGACCAGAGAGATAATTTTTCTTCTTCTGAAAGGCTATGCCACATGACAGATATACGCTTTAATCTTTCGGGATCATCAGACAGAGTGCCGGGAAGATTAAATAAAGCCATTTTTTCATGCAATGAAAGGCATTCAAAAAGTTTATCTAAATTAGATTTAGATTTGATTCGCCTTTCTTCAAGTTTTTCAGCAAAAGAAGCCATATCGTTGCTTACCTTAACATCGGTAATTCTTGCATAAATTTGGGTAGTTTTTATGTTTGTATGACCTAACATTTTTGATACACTTTCAATGGAAACTCCTTTTGTAAGCGTAAGAGTGGCGAAAGTGTGTCTTGCAAGATGAAATGTTAAATCTTTGTCAATACCGCAAACAGCTCCGATTTCTTTGAGATATTCATTCACTTTTTGATTGCTTGGAACAGGGAGAACTTTCTTATTGGGCATCGTCCCTTTATACTTCTCAATAATTTGCTTTGGAATGTCGAGTAATGGAATATTGTAGCTTGTACCTGTCTTTTCACGTTTCCCCATTATCCACAAATTATTATCAAATGAAATGCGGATATTACTTTCATCCAATCCTTTTACGTCTATATAGGAAAGTCCGGTATAACAGCTAAAAATAAAGATATCTCTTACTCGCTCCAAACGTTCAGAAGAGAATTGTTTCTTCATGATTTCGTCTATTTGTTCTTGTATTAAATAGCCTCTATCGACTTTCTTAAACTTTATTTTATAGTTGGCAAAAGGATCAATGTGAATCCAACCGTTATTTTTGGCGAAAAGAATAATAGTGCGGAATCGCTGTAAGAATTTAGCAGTAGTATTTTCCTTACATTTGCAGCTTGTCATTAGGTACACTTCAAAATTTCTCAAAAAGGAGTGATTTACCTCTTTCAAAGAAATATCAGCAACATTATAATACTCTTTAATAAAATTAGCCATGTGCCTACGGGCTACGTCATATTTTTGAAGTGTACCTTTTGCCCTGCTTATACCAACCAATTTAGCGATATCATCAACATGCCGTTGGAATAATTCGAGTACGGTTTGGTTTTTAATTTCAAGACCAAGAAAGATATTTTTAACCCGATCAGGATTAACATTGTTCTCTTTGGTGAGTAAATCATGGTAAACGTTGTATAAGCCTGTTTTAATTGTTTCCAGAAAGGTATTTATCTCGACAGCTTCTTTTGTTCTGCCCAGAGCCATTGACGACTTTACATCCCATGATTTAGGATGCACATTTAATTTGGTACTGAAACGGCTTATTTGTCCGTCGATTGTAATCCGGCACATGATAGGAACACTGCCATCGGATTTTTGCTTGTCTCTTTTCAAAAAGAAAAGAACTTTAAATGTACTTTTCATAAACTCATTTTTTAATGTTACAAAATTAAAGTAAACTATCTGTTAATGAGTTTTATGCAGACTGCCAATTCCCGACAACACACTGCCAATTTTGGACAATTCGTACCCCTTTTTCTTTGATTTCTCGTACCCCCCTGTGTCCCTTTTTGGTTTGGGGTATGAAATGGGACACACTAAATGTCTTTTTTTGGCTTTATTTTGGCTTTTTCCTAAGACAACATAAATAAAAAAAGTCCCTCATATTCACTGAATATGAAGGACTTGTCTCTTTTTTGGCGCCTATTGACTTAGGCTTTCCGCGGTACGTACGGGACTCGAACCCGTGACCCCATGCGTGACAGGCATGTATTCTAACCAACTGAACTAACGCACCAAATTTTAATTGGATTAACTCATTTCTATTCTCTTTGCTTCTTAATGAAAGAAGCGGTGCGTACGGGACTCGAACCCGTGACCCCATGCGTGACAGGCATGTATTCTAACCAACTGAACTAACGCACCAGAATTTCAATTTATTAATCTGCATCTCTCTCGATTGCGGGTGCAAAGGTAGTTGTTTTTTGTAAACCTGCAAGCGTTTTGAGAAAAGTTTTTTTCAAGAAAAAACGAGAAAAATGCTTAGTGTCTCATTTTGAGTACTTTTGTAATGAAAAAAAATATTCGTTTTTCTTCAGATCGGATAGTGACGGTATCCGGTCATTATAGTGACGCTATCACGATGGAATACCGTCACTATCCGAAGGCAATGGCGTCACTATCCTAAAGTTTGTCATTCTTTTCATTGAAAATAACTCCCGATATCTTTCTATCTGTAAGAAATCACCGTTTTTATATCAACTTTCTGCTTGAATAATTCGTAATTTTGCAATAAATCGTTATTTTTGCGGACTAAAATTAGAAAGGTGGAAAATAATCCGCCTAGAATCGTTAATTAGTAAAAAGAATGATGACAACAGCCAAACTGTTATTGCACTGTCCCGACAAACCGGGAATCCTTGCGGAAGTGACAGACTTTATTACGGTAAACAAAGGAAATATTATCTATCTGGATCAGTATGTAGATCATGTAGAGAACATCTTCTTCATGCGTATTGAATGGGAACTGAAAGATTTTCTGGTTCCGCAGGAAAAAATTGAAGATTATTTCAGAACACTCTACGGGCAAAAATATGAAATGGATTTTCGTCTTTATTTCTCTGATGTTAAACCGCGTATGGCTATTTTTGTATCCAAACTGTCACATTGTCTTTTCGATATGCTAGCCCGGTATACGGCAGGAGAGTGGAATGTAGAGATACCTCTTATTATAAGTAACCATCCGGATTTGCAGCACGTAGCAGAGCGCTTTGGAATTCCTTTCTATCTGTTCCCTATCACTAAGGAGACGAAAGAAGAACAGGAACGCAAGGAGATGGAGCTGCTTGCCAAACATAAGATTACATTTATCGTATTGGCACGCTATATGCAGGTGATCTCCGAACAGATGATTAATGCTTATCCGAATAAGATTATTAATATTCATCACTCTTTCCTTCCTGCGTTTGTAGGGGCGAAGCCTTATCACGCAGCTTTCCAGAGAGGGGTGAAAATTATTGGTGCAACTAGTCATTATGTAACGACAGAACTGGATGCCGGACCGATTATTGAACAGGATGTAGTGCGCATTACTCATAAAGATGCTATTGAAGACCTTGTAAATAAAGGAAAGGATTTGGAAAAAATCGTTCTTTCGCGTGCAGTGCAGAAGCACATCGAGCGCAAAGTTTTGGCTTATAAAAATAAAACAGTAATATTTAGCTGATGAAAGTAGCAGTTGTAAAATACAATGCCGGCAATATTCGTTCTGTGGATTATGCTTTAAAGCGGTTGGGGGTAGAAGCGGTGATTACTGCTGATAAAGAAGAACTCCAATCGGCTGATAAAATTATTTTTCCCGGAGTGGGAGAGGCGGAAACTACCATGAACCACTTGAAAGCAACGGGACTGGACGAACTGATTAAGAATCTCCGTCAGCCTGTATTTGGAATTTGTCTTGGCATGCAGTTGATGTGCCGGCATTCCGAAGAAGGAGAAGTCGATTGTTTGAATATCTTTGATGTGGACGTGAAACGTTTTGTCCCGCAGAAACATGAAGATAAGGTGCCGCACATGGGATGGAACACCATTGGGAAAACGAATAGCAAATTGTTTGAAGGGTTCACCGAAGAAGAGTTTGTCTATTTTGTGCATAGCTTCTATGTGCCGACCTGCGAATTTACTGCTGCTACAACTGACTATATTCACCCGTTCAGTGCTGCACTGCATAAAGATAACTTTTATGCTACCCAGTTCCATCCGGAGAAAAGTGGCAAGACAGGAGAGAAGATTCTGACAAACTTTTTAAACCTCTAAGATGCATATCTTAGTTTCTAAAATAGATTAGAGATACCCGAAAGCGTATGCAGCTAAATAATTAAATAGTAAATTGTCAAATAGTAAATAAACAGATGATAGAAATTATTCCAGCCATTGATATTATTGACGGAAAGTGCGTACGCCTTTCCCAGGGAGATTACGATAGTAAAAAGGTGTATAATGAGAATCCGGTGGAAGTTGCTAAGGAGTTTGAAGCGAACGGTGTTCGCAGACTTCATGTGGTAGACTTGGACGGTGCTGCTTCTCATCACGTTGTCAACTATCGGGTGTTGGAACAAATTGCTGCACGCACTTCTCTCGTTATTGATTTTGGTGGAGGAGTAAAGAGTGACGAAGATTTGAAAATTGCTTTTGAGAGCGGTGCGCAGATGGTAACCGGAGGAAGCATTGCGGTGAAAGATCCGGAATTATTCTGTCATTGGCTGGAAATATACGGCAGTGAGAAGATTATTTTGGGGGCAGATGTAAAAGATTATAAGATAGCCGTCAATGGTTGGAAAGATGAAAGTGCCTGTGAACTTTTTCCATTTCTCGAAAATTATATAGATAAAGGTATACGAAAAGTAATTTGTACGGATATTAGCTGTGACGGAATGTTGAGTGGCCCTTCTATTGATTTGTATAAAGAGATGCTGGCAAAATTCCCTGATCTCTACTTGATGGCTAGTGGTGGGGTGAGCAAGGTGGATGATATTGTTGCCTTGGATGAGGCCGGTGTTCCCGGAGTTATTTTCGGTAAGGCATTATATGAAGGACATGTCACTTTACAGGATTTGAGAATCTTTCTATAATGAGCGTATCGGAATAAATAAGATGCCTTTATTATAAGGGAGATAAGAATCAAGCTTCAGGAATATAGATTATAAATTGTTGAACAATAAATAAAATAGGATTGTGTTAGCAAAAAGAATAGTACCTTGTCTGGATATAAAAGACGGACAAACCGTGAAAGGAACGAATTTTGTCAACTTGCGCCAAGCCGGTGATCCGGTGGAGTTAGGCCGTGCTTACAGTGAACAGGGAGCAGATGAACTTGTTTTTCTGGACATTACTGCAAGCCATGAAGGACGTAAGACTTTTACGGAATTGGTAAAACGGATTGCTGCTAATATCAATATCCCATTTACCGTAGGTGGTGGAATCAATGAATTAAGTGATGTAGACCGTCTGCTGAATGCAGGAGCGGATAAGATTTCTATCAATTCTTCCGCTATCCGCAATCCCCGGTTGGTTGACGAAATTGCAAAGAATTTCGGCTCACAGGTTTGTGTGTTGGCTGTGGATGCTAAACAGACCGAAAATGGTTGGAAATGTTACCTGAACGGAGGGCGCATCGAAACGGATAAAGACCTGTTCGAGTGGACTAAAGAGGCACAGGAACGCGGAGCAGGAGAAATACTCTTCACAAGCATGAATCACGATGGTGTAAAAGCCGGTTATGCAAATGAAGCACTTGCTGCTTTAGCGGATCAGCTCTCCATTCCCATCATAGCTTCGGGAGGTGCGGGCTGTAAGGAGCACTTCCGTGATGTCTTTTTACAGGGAAAGGCAGATGCTGCATTGGCTGCCAGTGTTTTTCACTTCGGAGAAATTAAAATTCCCGAATTAAAATCGTATCTTTGCGGCGAAGGAATTACCATCAGGTAATTGCTGTGCTGCAAAAATTAGCCTTTAGGCTGCGGCGAAGGAATTACCATCAGGTAAAAAAAACATTCGTAGGCGATAGATAGTAATTGTAAATTGAAATAGTAATTAGAACTTATATAAAAATGGAATTGGATTTCGATAAAATGAACGGACTCGTTCCGGCTATCATACAGGACAACGAGACACGTAAGGTCTTGATGCTGGGTTTCATGAATAAAGAAGCTTATGATAAAACGGTAGAAACCGGAAAAGTAACATTCTTTAGCCGTACGAAGAATCGTTTATGGACAAAAGGTGAAGAAAGCGGTAACTTCCTTCATGTTGTATCTATAAAGGCCGATTGCGACAATGATACATTACTGATTCAAGTAGAACCGGTAGGCCCTGTGTGTCATACAGGCACAGATACTTGTTGGGGGGAGAAAAACGAAGAACCGGTCATGTTCCTGAAAGAATTGCAGAACTTCATAGACAAGCGTCACGAAGAAATGCCCGAAGGTTCTTATACGACCAGTCTGTTTGAGTCGGGAATCAATAAGATAGCTCAAAAAGTAGGTGAGGAAGCTGTGGAAACAGTGATCGAAGCAACGAACGGTACTGACGAACGTTTGATCTACGAAGGAGCCGACCTCATTTATCACATGATTGTATTGCTTGCTTCAAAAGGCTATCGCATTGAAGATCTTGCACGTGAACTGCAGGAAAGACATAGCAGTACATGGAAGAAGCATTAATAAGTAAAGATTAGAAATTAAAATTAAAACGGGAGTCGGCATGGATGACGGGGCGTTGATACAATATAAGAACGTAGAAATCCATCAACAGGAACTCTGTGTGCTAAGTGATGTAAATCTGGAATTGCACAAAGGAGAGTTTGTCTATTTGATCGGAAAAGTAGGCTCGGGAAAAACGAGTCTGCTCAAGACTCTTTATGGCGAACTGGACGTAATTGACGGTGAAGCGGAAGTGCTGGGCTATAATATGCGATCTATCAAACGTAAGCATATCCCGCAGCTGCGCCGCAAATTAGGCATTGTATTCCAGGATTTTCAGTTGCTTACAGACCGTACTGTATATAATAACCTGGAATTTGTGCTTCGTGCCACAGGCTGGAAAAACAAACAGGAGATACAGGATCGCATTGAAGAAGTGCTTCAACTGGTAGGAATGTCCAACAAAGGTTATAAACTTCCGAACGAACTTTCCGGTGGCGAACAGCAGCGCATTGTGATTGCACGTGCCGTACTCAATTCTCCGGCTATCATCCTGGCGGATGAACCTACCGGAAATCTGGATGTAGAGACAGGTAAAGCTATCGTTGAATTGTTGCACAATATCTGCGAATCCGGCTCATCGGTAGTGATGACGACGCACAATTTGCAACTGCTGAAAGATTATCCGGGCAGGGTATATCGTTGTGCCGACCATCAGATTGTAGATGTGACCGATGAATATATGCCCAGACAGAGAACAATAGAAATAGATTTAAATATAGATAACTAAAACAGTAACGAAAATGAAAGTTTTAAAGTTTGGAGGAACTTCCGTAGGTTCTGCTCAGCGCATGAAGGAAGTAGCCAAATTGATTACCGATGGTGAACAGAAGATTGTTGTTCTTTCTGCTATGTCAGGAACAACAAACACATTGGTGGAAATTTCGGACTATCTGTATAAGAAGAATCCGGAGGGTGCCAACGAGATTATTAATAAGCTGGAAGCAAAATATAAACAGCATATTGATGAGCTTTTTGCAACCCAGGAATATAAACAGAAAGGTCTTGAAGTTGTCAAATCCCACTTCGACTACATCCGCTCCTATACTAAAGACCTTTTCACTTTGTTCGAAGAGAAAGTGGTTTTGGCACAGGGAGAGCTTATTTCTACGGCGATGGTAAACTTCTACCTGCAGGAATGTGGTGTGAAGTCCGTGTTGCTTCCGGCTTTGGAATTCATGCGTACTGATAAGAATGCAGAACCGGACCCCGTATATATTAAGGATAAGTTACGTGCTCAACTCGATCTTTATCCGGATACGGAGATCTACATTACGCAAGGTTTCATCTGCCGCAATGCTTACGGTGAGATAGACAACCTGCAACGTGGTGGTAGCGACTACACCGCTTCTCTGATCGGCGCAGCAGTGAACGCTTCCGAAATCCAGATCTGGACAGATATCGACGGTATGCACAATAACGACCCGCGTATTGTTGACAAGACCGCTCCGGTGCGTCAGCTTCATTTTGAGGAGGCAGCCGAGTTGGCTTACTTCGGTGCAAAAATTCTGCACCCTACTTGTATCCAGCCGGCTAAATATGCCAATATCCCTGTCCGTTTGTTGAACACAATGGATCCGGAAGCTCCGGGTACACTAATCTCCAACGATACGGAAAAAGGTAAGATCAAGGCAGTAGCTGCAAAAGATAACATTACTGCTATCAAGATCAAATCCAGCCGCATGTTATTGGCTCACGGTTTCTTGCGTAAGGTGTTCGAAATCTTCGAAAGTTATCAGACATCCATCGATATGATCTGTACGTCAGAGGTCGGTGTATCTGTTACGATAGATAACACGAAACATCTTAATGAGATTCTGGATGACCTGAAGAAATACGGAACAGTAACCGTTGATAAAGGAATGTGTATCATCTGTGTTGTAGGTGACCTTGAATGGGAAAATGTCGGTTTTGAAGCAAAAGCACTCGATGCGATGCGTGATATACCGGTGCGAATGATTTCGTTTGGGGGAAGTAACTACAATATCTCCTTCCTCATTCGGGAGTGCGATAAGAAAGTAGCTTTACAATCGTTGAGCGATATGCTTTTCAACGGCAAGTAATTCCATAAATAACACGAGCGCTTTTACCGAACTGATAAAAGCGCTCTTTTTTAACCAACTAAACAAGTTTTTCGAATTATGAAGGGAATATTTCCAATCGATAAATTCCGCACTTTGCAGACACCTTTCTATTATTACGATACCAAAGTGCTGCGTGATACATTGTCGGCTATTAACCATGAGGTTGCCAAATATCCTAATTATTCAGTGCATTACGCTGTCAAAGCAAATGCCAACCCGAAAGTACTTACTATCATCCGTGAGAGCGGAATGGGAGTCGATTGTGTGAGCGGTGGAGAAATCCGCGCCGCTATCCGTGCAGGATTCCCGGCCAATAAAGTCGTTTTTGCAGGAGTAGGTAAAGCGGACTGGGAAATCAACCTCGGGCTGGAGTACGGAATCTTCTGTTTCAATGTAGAGTCTATTCCCGAACTGGAAGTAATCAATGAATTGGCTGCTGCTCAAAATAAGGTGGCTAATGTTGCTTTCCGTATCAATCCGGATGTAGGCGCACATACTCACGCAAATATCACTACCGGTTTGGCAGAAAACAAATTCGGTATCAGTATGCAGGATATGGACAAGGTGATAGATGTGGCACAGGAGATGAAAAACGTAAAGTTTATCGGCCTTCACTTCCACATTGGTTCGCAGATTCTGGATATGGGCGATTTTGTAGCTCTCTGTAATCGTGTTAATGAATTACAGGATAAATTGGAAGCTCGCAGAATTCTGGTAGAACATATTAACGTAGGAGGTGGTTTGGGTATTGACTATGGACATCCCAACCGTCAGGCTATCCCGAACTTCAAAGACTATTTTGCTACCTATGCCGGGCAACTGAAATTGCGTCCTTATCAGACGTTACATTTTGAATTGGGGCGTGCTGTTGTAGGACAGTGCGGTTCCTTAATTTCTAAAGTTCTGTATGTAAAACAAGGTGCTCGGAAGAAATTTGCCATCTTGGATGCTGGCATGACCGATCTTATCCGTCCGGCTCTGTATCAGGCATTCCATAAAATGGAAAATATTACTTCCGAAGAACCATTGGAAGCATACGACGTGGTAGGACCGATCTGTGAATCGTCGGATGTTTTCGGAAAAGCGATTGACCTGAACAAAGTGAAGCGTGGTGACTTGATAGCCCTTCGCTCTGCCGGTGCTTATGGTGAAATAATGGCTTCCGGATATAACTGCCGTGAACTGCCGAAAGGATATACCTCTGACGAACTGGTGTAAGTAAAAAGTGAACCGCTACAATCAAAGTGTGAATGTAGTTTAAAAATGTAGGGTGCGTGGAACAATTTTAACTGAAAGCTTGTTATTTTTGTAATGAGTTCAAAAAGAAACTACATTAACAACTTAATAAAAAATACGATTATGATTTCAGAAAAATTACAGAATGCAATTAACGAACAGATTACTGCTGAAATATGGTCTGCTAACCTGTATTTAGCAATGTCTTTCTATTTCGAGAGAGAAGGTTTCAGTGGATTTGCTCATTGGATGAAAAAGCAATCTCAAGAAGAAATGGGACATGCTTATGCCATGGCAGATTATATTATCAAGCGTGGAGGAGCTGCTAAAGTTGATAAAATAGATGTTGTTCCTAACGGATGGGGTACTCCTTTGGAAGTATTCGAACACGTTTACAAACATGAATGTCATGTTTCTCAATTGGTAGACAAGCTGGTAGACGTAGCTGCTGCTGAAAAGGATAAAGCGACACAGGATTTCTTGTGGGGATTTGTTCGTGAACAAGTAGAAGAAGAAGCTACAGCACAAGGCATTGTTGACAAGATCAAGAAAGCCGGTGATACCGGAATTTTCTTTGTAGACTCACAATTGGGACAGCGTTAATGATGCTACTCTGAAAATAGTTCTTTAATATATTATAGAAGCTGCCTGAATTCCAGTTCGGGCAGCTTCTTTTTTTTCACTTATTTGGCTTATGTTCGAAAATAAACTACCTTTGTATTACGAGTCAGAGAGAAATTAATCCCGGTTATTATAAATGAATGGTTTGAACAGAGGAATTGTAAGATTGCTCCTTTTATCTTTATTGCTCCTTTTAGGGGTGAGTAGTTGTTCTCAAAAAGAGGAACGACGTATTTTAGTTGTCCACTCTTATGAGGAAACTTATGCAGCTTATCCGGAATTTAACCGGATGATAGCGGAGCAATTTGAAAAAGAGAAAATTGATGCTGATATTCGTACCGTTTATTTAGACTGTGAATCTTATTGGGAGGAACCGGAACTGGAACGGATGCGCTTTCTAGTTGATTCCGTTTCGAGAGACTGGCGACCGGAAGTGATTCTGGTGAATGAAGACCAAGCCACTTATTCATTGATGAAATGTGGAATTCAGTTGGCGAAAGAAGTGCCTGTGGTTTTTGGTGGTGTCAATTATCCGAATTGGGGATTGTTGAAACATCATCCCAACGTGACAGGTTTTCATGACAAGATAGCCTTTAATGAGAATATCAGTGTGGCAAAAGAGCTCTTCGGTGAGCACGTCCGTTTGTTTACCATGCTCGACACTACCTATATCGACAAACAAATCAGAAGAGATGCAAAGGAGCAGTTTAAAGGATGTAAAGTGACCGGATTCATAGATAATCCTGAACTTTCTCCGGAAGAACAGATACGTTTGGTGCAGGAAGAAGGTTATACCCGCTTCATGGCTATTCCTTTGCGTAATGCCAGAAATCATTCGGATGCCACTTTTATGTGGGTTTTAAACAGGAGCTACCGCGACCAATGTTATATTCAGTTGAAACGTGATTACACCACTATTAATATTGGAAGCATCTGCGGTAGTCCCAGTCTGACAGCCATTAATGAAGCCTTTGGGTTTGGTGAGAAGTTGTTGGGTGGATACATCACTTCGCTACCTATTCAGGTAGAAGAAGAAGTGAAAACTGCCGTTCGCATATTACATGGTACAAGCCCCTCGGATATACCCATTGTTGAAAGTCGGAAAGAGTATGCCGTAGACTGGAATACAATGAAACAAATTGGCTTGGGCAAGGAAAGTATTCCTGCAAAATATAGCATTATTAATATTCCGTTCAGAGACAAGTATCCATTTCTTTGGGGAACTTTAGTCGCTTCACTAATTCTTTTCCTGACATTTCTTTTTGCTTCGCTTTGGTGGTTATACCTTCGGGAACAGACGAGAAAAAAACAGGCGCTTATAGCATTGGCTGATGAAAAAGAAACATTGTCATTAGCTATTGAGGGTGGAATGACGTATGCTTGGAGATTGGATAACGGTTGTTTTGTTTTTGAAGATGCATTCTGGTCGTCGCAAGGGCTGAATCCTAGACAACTTTCGTTTAAGGAATTCATGAGCTTTATTCATCCCGATCATTGGGAAGGAGTGAAGTTCAACTGGCAAAATCTGAAAACAGCCCAAAAGAAAGTAGTACGGGAGCTTTGTAACTTCGACGGTAAAGGATATCAGTGGTGGGAGTTCCGTTATACTACTAAACAGCTACCGGGTGGCGAATATAAAACAGCAGGTTTGCTGCTCAACATACAAGATATAAAGGATCGTGAAGAGGAACTGGAAGCTGCGCGCTTGCTCGCTGAAAAGGCAGAATTGAAACAATCCTTCCTGGCAAATATGAGCCATGAGATACGTACTCCGCTTAATTCGATTGTTGGTTTTGCCAATATTCTGGCATTGGAAGATGGGTTGAGTTCCGTAGAACGCGAAGAATACATCGGTACCATTAACAAGAACAGCGAGTTGTTGCTCAAACTGATTAACGATATTCTGGAGCTTTCCCGTATCGAATCAGGCTATATGTCTTTCTCATTCAAGAAATGTAGGGTGAGAGAGCTGATTGATGACATTTATATGACTCACCAGGTATTGATTGCCCCACGTCTGGAATTCCTGAAAGAAGTGGATAATATACCTTTGGAGATTAATGTGGATAGGGAGCGTTTGATACAAGTTCTAACAAACTTCTTGAATAACGCCAGTAAGTTTACGGAAACCGGGTATATCAAATTAGGGTATATTTATCTACCGGATGAAGGTAACGTGCGGATTTATGTAGAAGATACCGGAAAGGGTATTCCACGTGAAGAACAACGGATGATTTTTAGCCGTTTTTACAAACAGAACGAATTCTCACAGGGAGCAGGATTGGGACTTTCTATTTGTCAGGTGATTATAGAAAAGTTGGGTGGAAGGATTGAACTCAAATCCGAAGTAGGCAAGGGAAGTCGCTTTACGGTCATCCTTCCTTGCCGGGTAGTGTCTTGATAAAAACTAATGGAAGGGAATGCCAACCGTATTATTTCTTGTTTTTCCCTTTCTCCATTGTTCCCAGGTAAATCTCCAGTGAACGGGTGGAAATCTGTATTTCGCGGAAAGATACGCCTAGAGAAGCTATCAACAGAATCAGTGCCAGTCCGAATACGTAAGCGGAAAATAATTGCAGTCCGATATAAATAAGAAACATACTGACTACGCAGAGAAAAAGGCTTGCAATACCCAGTCCTTGCATTGTACGGGTCAGATTCAACCGTTTCCGTAAATTCTCGATTTGAGCTTCAGTGATATCCGAAGGGTTTTCCACGTAGCGGTCACGTAGTTGGCGTACAAGTTGGGCATACGATAAGAAACGGTTGGTATAAGCTAGTAAAATCAATGAAACTGCCGAGAAAAGCAGGGTAGGAGTAGTGAGGGTTAATTCTTCCATAATCTTTTTATAGTTAAGCAGCGGTTCAAAATTCATTAAATAAAAGAGATTTTTTAGGCACGGATTACACGGATTTCACGGTTTTTAGAAATATGCTTGCATAAAGCAACAGCGTAATCCGTGTAATCCGTGCCTAAAAATGGATTCTGCAAGGAAACCTTGCTTCGGAGTTATTCCGTTTTCAATACGTTAAGCTCTTTACCTACCTTGATAAAGGCAGCGATACACTTGTCAAGATGTGCTTTTTCGTGTCCTGCAGAAATCTGTACACGGATGCGGGCCTGATCTTTCGGCACTACCGGATAGTAGAAACCTGTCACATAGATCCCTTCTTCCTGCATGCGTGCAGCATAAATTTGAGACAGTTTCGCATCATACAGCATTACCGCACAAATAGCACTTTGTGTCGGTTTAATATCAAATCCGGCAGCCGTCATCTTATCACGGAAGTAGTTTACATTTTCAACCAACTTGTCATGCAGTGCATTGCTCTCTTTCAGCATCTTGAAAACTTCAAGACTTGCACCGATGATACCCGGAGCCAATGAATTGGAGAACAAATACGGGCGGCTGCGTTGACGGAGTAAATCAATGATTTCTTTGCGTCCGGTGGTAAATCCTCCCAGTGCACCGCCGAAAGCCTTACCCAACGTTCCTGTGTAAATATCTACACGTCCGTGAGTCTTATACAACTCGCTTACGCCATGACCAGTGGCACCTACCACACCGGCAGAGTGAGATTCGTCCACCATTACCAACGCATCGTATTTCTCGGCAAGATCACAAATCTGATCCATCGGAGCTACATTGCCGTCCATTGAGAACACACCGTCCGTAACAATAATACGGAAGCGTTGTGCCTGCGCTTCTTGCAGACATCTTTCCAAGTCTTTCATGTCAGCATTGGCATAACGGTAACGTTTCGCTTTGCAAAGACGTACCCCGTCAATGATAGAAGCGTGGTTTAGCGAATCCGAGATAATGGCATCCTCTTCGGAGAAAAGCGGTTCGAATACACCGCCGTTAGCATCGAAGCAGGCAGCATACAGAATCGTGTCTTCAGTCTGGAAATAGTCCGAGATAGCAGCTTCCAGTTCTTTGTGTATATCTTGTGTTCCACAAATGAAACGGACAGACGACATTCCGTATCCACGGTTATTCATCATTTCCTGTGAAGCCTTGATTAATCGGGGATGATTGGACAATCCTAGATAGTTGTTTGCGCAGAAGTTTAATACTTCCTTACCTTTTACAGTGATGGCAGCTTGCTGCGCACTTTCAATCAGTCGTTCTTCTTTATAAAGTCCGGCTTCCTTGATTTCAGCCAATGTTTGGCGGAGATATTCTTGCATTTTACCGTACATAGTGTTTGGGTGATTAAGTTATATTGCAAAGGACACAATTTTTCTTGGAATAACAATGTCTTTTTGATTAAAATCTGAAAAAAAAGTGCTTACTTTGCGCACTATTTAAGCTTGATATTCTAAGTCAGAAGAAAAAATGGAACACATTTTGATTATTGGAGCTACCGGACAGATAGGGTCGGAGCTAACGATGGAGCTACGGAAACGTTACGGAAATGCAAATGTAGTAGCAGGTTATATTCCGGGTGCAGAACCTAAAGGGGAATTAAAGGAGTCGGGACCGTCGGCAATTGCTGATGTAACAGATGGCGATGCAATTGCATCTGTAGTAAAAGAGTATCACATTGATACGATTTATAATTTGGCTGCTCTGTTGTCCGTAGTTGCCGAGTCGAAACCCAAGTTGGCTTGGAAAATAGGCATCGACGGATTGTGGAATGTGCTGGAAGTGGCACGTGAACAAGGGTGCGCAGTGTTTACTCCGAGTTCTATCGGTTCGTTTGGAGCTAGTACGCCTCACACGAAAACACCGCAGGACACCATTCAGCGTCCGCGTACCATGTATGGAGTCACTAAAGTAACGACAGAGTTATTGAGTGATTACTATTTTAATAAATACGGTGTCGATACCCGTGCTGTCCGTTTCCCGGGCATTATTTCGAATGTGACCCCTCCGGGAGGAGGTACGACTGATTATGCTGTCGATATTTACTACTCGGCAGTGAAAGGAGAAAAGTTTGTGTGCCCCATTAAGCAAGGCACTTTAATGGATATGATGTACATGCCGGATGCGCTGAACGCAGCAATTACGCTGATGGAAGCCGATCCGGCAAGATTGATACACCGCAATGCTTTCAATATCGCTTCCATGAGTTTCGACCCGGAAACGATATATCAGGCTATCAAGAAGCATGTGCCGCAGTTTGAGATGATCTATGATATAGATCCTCTGAAACAGCGTATAGCCGATAGCTGGCCCGATAGCCTGGACGATACCTGCGCTCGTGAAGAGTGGGGATGGAAGCCGGCCTACAATTTGGAAAGCATGACGGTAGATATGCTTGAAAAGTTAAGAGAGAAACTGAAATAATGAAAAAACTAATTGCAGGGGTCATACTGCTCGGTATATTGAGCTCTTGTGGAAACAGGAAAACAAATATTGACCCTTTCGCATCTATTACTAAAGAGGTGGATTCAATCCGGCAGATAGCCGATTCTAGCCACCATGATAAATCGCCGGAAGATCCGCAGCCTATACAGGCAGATGAATCTTTCGATGATTTTATTTACAATTTTGCTTCCGATGAAGTGTTACAGCGTCAGCGTGTGAAATTTCCATTGCCCTACTACAATGGAGATAAGAAATCAAACATCGAGGAACGCAACTGGAAGCATGATGACTTGTTTACCAAGCAGCATTATTATACTCTGCTGTTTGATAGAGAAGAAGACATGGATTTAGTAGGAGATACCTCCCTCACTTCTGTGCAGGTAGAGTGGATGTTCGTGAAAACGCGAATGGTGAAAAGATACTATTTTGAACGTATCAAAGGTGCATGGATGCTGGAGGCAATCAACCTGCGGCCTATTGAGCAAAGTGATAATGAGAACTTTGTTGAGTTTTTCGGACATTTTGCAACGGATAGTCTTTTTCAGAGTCAGCGTGTGAGGGATCCGTTAGCTTTTGTAACCAGCGATCCGGACGATGATTTCTCCATTTTGGAGACAACCCTCGATCTTAATCAGTGGTTTGCCTTCAAACCGGTACTTCCTGTCGACCGCCTTTCTAATATTAATTACGGACAGCGGAATGGCGATGATTCGCCCACGAAAATTCTGGCGTTGAAAGGTATCGGCAATGGTTTTTCCAATATCCTTTATTTCCGCCGGAAAGCCGGAGAATGGGAATTGTATAAGTTTGAAGATACAAGTATCTGATACGGGTTACGACGCACTATAACAGTATAACTTATAACTAGAAATATATGTATTCTCTTTTGCCCTACAATACATTCGGCATCGATGTCAGTGCCGCTCGTTTTTTAGAATATTCTTCGGTTGAAGAACTGAAGAAGCTGATTGTGCAAGGTGCCGTTGTGACACCTTTTTTGCATATTGGTGGCGGCAGTAACCTGCTGTTTACCAAAGATTACGACGGATTGATACTCCATTCCCGCATTGAAGGAATCGAAGTGACGGAAGAAGATGAACACTCTGTATCGGTACGAGTGGGAGCGGGGGTAGTATGGGACGACTTCGTTGCATATTGCGTAGAACATGGATGGTATGGAACGGAGAATCTGTCGCTCATTCCCGGTGAAGTGGGAGCGAGTGCGGTACAAAACATTGGAGCTTATGGCGTTGAAGTGAAAGATCTGATAACAGCGGTGGAAACAGTGAACATTCAAGCTGAAGAACGCGTTTATTCGGTGGAAGAGTGTGGGTATACCTACCGTAACAGTATTTTTAAACGTCCGGAAAACAAGTCGGCTTTTGTCACCTATGTCCGTTTCCGGCTTAGTAAAAAAGAATATTATACGTTAGATTATGGAACCATTCGTCAGGAGCTTGAAAAATATCCGGCATTGACGCTTTCTGTTGTACGGAAAGTGATAATTGAGATTCGTGAGAGCAAGTTGCCCGACCCGAAAGTAATGGGTAATGCCGGCAGCTTCTTTATGAATCCCATTGTGCCGAAAGAAAAACTGGAAGCCTTGCAGCAGGAATATCCCCGGATACCATACTATGAGCTGTCAGACGGTCGGGTGAAAATCCCGGCAGGATGGATGATCGATCAATGCGGCTGGAAAGGTAAGGCTTTAGGTCCGGCTGCCGTGCATGATAAACAAGCACTGGTATTAGTGAATCTTGGTGGAGCAAAAGGTAGCGATATCCTTGCGCTTTCAGATGCAGTTCGAACCTCTGTTCGTGAGAAGTTCGGTATTGATATCCACCCGGAAGTTAACTTAATAAATTGAGAAGTAAAAATTGAGAATGAAGAATAGCTATATGAATAATGAAAAGTGTTCAGGTGTAGAAATACTCTATAACCTTTCTTTTTTTCGTTCTCAATTCCAAATTTCTCATTCTCAACTATTATTTTTTAATTTTCAATTTTCAATTCTCAATTAAACAAGTGAAAGTAAGAATCATTGGAAGTGGAACATCGACGGGAGTACCCCAAATCGGCTGTACATGTCCGGTTTGTACTTCTGCCGATCCGAAAGATAACCGATTGCGTGCATCTGCTATTGTCGAGACAGATGATGCGCGGATTTTGATAGATTGCGGTCCGGATTTCCGGACACAGGTATTGCATCTTCCTTTTGAGAAGATAGATGGTGTGCTCATTACGCATGAACATTATGACCATGTGGGCGGGTTGGACGATTTACGTCCGTTTTGCCGGTTTGGTTCAGTGCCTATTTATGCGGAAAATTATGTGGCGCAAGGCTTGCGTTTGCGTATGCCCTATTGCTTTGTCGACCATCGTTATCCAGGCGTTCCCGACATTCCTTTGCAGGAAATTTCTGTGGGGCAGGCCTTTTCTGTTAACCACACGGAGGTGCTTCCTTTACGTGTGATGCATGGGCGATTGCCTATTTTGGGATATCGTATCGGGCAATTAGGTTATATCACTGATATGTTGACCATGCCCGAAGAATCTTATGAACAATTGGCGGGAATAGATGTTTTGGTAGTGAATGCACTTCGGATTGCCTCGCATCCTACCCATCAGAATCTGGAAGAAGCATTGGCAGTGGCACGGCGCATTCAAGCAAAGAAGACGTACTTTATACACATGAGTCATGATATGGGCTTACATGCGGAGGTTGAAAAGAGCCTTCCGGAAAATATTCACCTGGCATTCGACGGATTGGATATCTATCTTTGATTATCGGTGAAAATTTTAGCAAAAGTTTTGTTTTCTTTGTAGAAATTATTATTTTTGCACCTAGCCGATAAACAGCGAATATTATGAAACTTCGTACGATAGTGAAAATAGCGATCACGTCTTCTGTTGTACTTTTGTGCTCAGGTTTCGCATTGTACTCTTTTTTTAGACTGTCGGCGGCCGAAGGGCAGAAGGATTTTAATCTTTATGAACTGGTTCCGTCCACCACTTCAGCCGTGTTTGTTACTGATGATGTGCTCGAATTTGTAGCGGAGGTCGATGATCTGACTTGTAGTAAAAATCAGCAATATCTTTATGTGTCCAAACTTTTTTCTTATCTGAAACAAAGCCTTTATGCCCTCTCGGAAGATACTCCTCATGGTTTGAGCCGGCAAATGAGTCAGATGCTGATTAGTTTCCATGAACCGGATAACGAACGGAACCAGATACTTTATTGCAGATTGGGAAATGGGGATAAGGAGTTGGTAAACAAGTTTGTGCGTAAATATATATCTTCGCTTTATCCGCCGAAAACATTTGCTTACAAAGGAGAGGAAATAATCATTTACCCGATGGCGGATGGTGATTTTCTTGCCTGCTATCTGACGTCTGACTTTATGGCATTAAGTTTTCAAAAAAAACTGATTGAAAACGTTATTGATGCATATAAGAGTGGCAAATCGTTGGCGGATGATCCTACCTTTACAGGGGTGCGTGCTCCGAAAAAAAGTGCAGCGGCCGCCACAATCTATACCCGTATGAAAGGGATGATGGGATGGACGGAATTTGATATGAAGATGAAAGATGATTTTATCTATTTCTCCGGCATTACTCACGATGCGGATACTTGCTTTGCATTTATAAACCAGCTTCGCCAACAGCAATCAGTCAAAGGCTTCCCGGGTGAGGCACTGCCTTCTACTGCTTTCTATTTTAGCAGACAGGGGATTGCGGACTGGACATCTTTGCTTTCTTATGGAAATGCGCAGGAGCAGAATGAGACGGTTCGCACGAGCGAAGTGCAGAATAGAGATAAAGAATTTTCTCGCTATCTGATGGAAAATGCCGGACAGGACTTGGTTGCCTGTCTCTTTCTGCGTGAAGATACGTTACAGGATCAGGATGCGGCGGCAGTCTTGAGCCTGTCTGTGGCAGATGTGACGGAGGCTGAAAGAATGCTTCGTACCCTTGTCAATACTGCTCCGGCAGATGAAGGAAGAAAAACTTCCCGAATTACTTTTTGTTATACTGTAAATAAGGCATACTTGGTCTATCGGTTGCCTCAAACAACCTTGTTTAAACAACTGACCGGTTTCGTAGAGCCGACTTTGGATATGTATGCGGCATTTTATGGTGGACGCTTGTTGCTTGCTCCGGATGAGAACAGTCTGTCGCATTATATTCGTCAATTGGATAAAGGTGAAGTGCTCAATGGTGCAATAGCTTATCAGACGGGTATGGATCACTTGTCTGATTCGTACCATTTTATGTTGATGGCAGATTTCGACCACGTATTCCGGCAATCGGAAAATTATGTCCGTTTCATACCGGATTTCTTTCTGCATAATGCCGGCTTCTTCCGTAATTTTACACTCTTTGTCCAGTTTGCCTGTACGGACGGAGTAGTATATCCCAATATTATTTTGAAATATAAATCAGAATAAAAATTACGGTTTATATACAATTGTTTATCTCTATGGTTTTGGAGCGGATTATCTGTATGAATAAAAATATCTTCAATTATAAAAAAAACTCCCGATAGGATTATCCCGTCGAGAGTTTTTATGCTTATGCGTCGGATGAATGACTTTCAGTTTAGAATGGCAGATCGTCTTTTGCATCACCCGGAGTAAATTCGGGCATAGCCGATGGAGCCGGGGGAGGAACGGGAGAACCAGAAGCCATTGGAGCACCTGCACTGACGCGCTCTACTTTCCATGCGCGGATACTGTTGAACCAACGGTCATTCCATTGGCGGGCGTCAACGTCGAATGATACGGTCAGTTCTTCACCCATTTGAATGTTAAATTGCTCGATTTTGTCTGCACCAAATACGTCGAAACACATTTTGCGCGGATATTGATCATGGTTTTCAATAACGTACTCTTGTGATTTCCACTCGTTGCCGCTAGTTTTTGAAACTCCGCCTCTCGGGGGGAGGATAGCGATGATTTTTCCTGTAAATTCCATTGCGATAATTTTAAATTCTGCGGCGAAGTTACAATTTTTTAGTAATATCCCTCACACAATGCCTGTTTTTTTCTTTTGTTTTATTGGGCAGCCCAAATCTTTTTTCGTAACTTTGTGCGATAGAACATTTAAAACTTAAATACACGAAAATATATGAAATTTATCGTTTCAAGTACTGCTCTTTCCAGCCATTTACAGGCCATCAGCCGTGTGATTAATTCAAAAAATGCGCTGCCAATTCTCGATTGTTTCCTCTTCGAATTGGAAGACGGAACATTGTCTGTGACTGTATCCGACAGTGAAACAACGATGGTGACTACCGTAGAAGTGAATGAAAGCGATACGAACGGGCGTTTTGCCGTAGTAGCGAAAACATTGCTTGATGCACTGAAAGAAATCCCGGAACAACCACTCACATTCGAAATCAATCCGGATAATTATGAAATAACAGTGCAGTACCAGAACGGAAAATACAGCCTGATGGGGCAGAATGCGGATGAATTTCCGCAATCGGCTACATTGGGTGATAATGCAGTCCGTGTAGAGATGGAAGCAAGTGTACTTCTGGGAGGTATCAACCGTTCGGTGTTTGCTACTGCCGATGACGAACTTCGTCCGGTGATGAACGGTATTTATTTCGATATTACTACAGAAGATATTACAATGGTTGCTTCAGATGGTCATAAACTGGTGCGTTGCAAGACATTGGCAGCCAAAGGTAACGAGCGTGCAGCTTTCATCCTTCCGAAGAAACCGGCTACGTTGCTTAAAAATCTTTTGCCGAAAGAACAAGGTACAGTGACGATCGAATTCGATGAACGCAACGCTGTATTCATGCTCGAAAGCTACCGGATGGTTTGTCGTCTGATTGAAGGACGTTACCCGAACTACAACTCGGTAATTCCGCAGAACAACCCGCACAAAGTCACCGTAGACCGCCAGCAGTTGGTAGGAGCTTTGCGTCGTGTGTCTATCTTCTCGTCGCAGGCAAGTAGCTTGATAAAACTTCGTATGCAGGAAAACCAGATTGTGATTTCCGCACAAGATATTGACTTCTCTACTTCTGCTGAAGAAACACAAGTTTGCCAGTATGCAGGTGCAGCAATGAGCATCGGTTTCAAATCGACATTCCTCATTGACATCCTGAACAACATTTCAGCAGACGAAGTAGTCATCGAACTGGCGGATCCTTCACGTGCCGGAGTAATCATCCCGGTAGAGCAGGAAGAAAACGAAGACCTGCTGATGCTGCTGATGCCGATGATGCTAAATGATTAATGTTAATTCACCACAGAGGACGCAGAGGACACAGAGGATAAATTTGAATATTTGTTAAATAACCCTCTGTGTCCTCTGCGTCCTCTGTGGTGACCCAATAAAAAAATAGAAATGAAATTAAACCTGAAAAATCCCATTGTTTTTTTTGATTTAGAAACAACCGGAACCAATATCAACACAGACCGAATTGTTGAAATCTGCTATCTGAAAGTATATCCGAATGGAAATGAAGAAGCAAAAACATTACGTATCAACCCTGAAATGCATATCCCGGAAGCATCTTCTGCTATACATGGCATTTATGATGCCGACGTAGCCGATTGTCCAACTTTCAAAGAAGTGGCGAAAAACATAGCCAGGGACATTGAAGGTTGCGATTTGGCAGGATTTAATTCCAATCGTTTTGATATTCCTGTCCTTGCCGAAGAGTTCCTTCGCGCCGGAGTGGACATTGATATGACGAAACGCAAATTTGTAGACGTACAGGTGATCTTCCACAAAATGGAACAACGCACCCTGTCTGCTGCCTATAAATTCTATTGCGACAAGAATCTGGAAGATGCACACACTGCCGAAGCAGATACACGGGCCACTTACGAAGTGCTGAAAGCACAGCTCGACCGTTACTCCGATCTTCAGAATGATATTGCGTTCCTGGCAGATTATTCAAGTTTCAGCAAGAATGTAGACTTTGCCGGACGCATGGTGTACGATGATAATGGAGTGGAAGTATTCAACTTCGGAAAATATAAAGGAATGTCTGTAGCCGAGGTTTTGAAGAAAGATCCCGGATATTACAGTTGGATTTTGAATAGTGATTTCACGCTGAACACTAAGGCGGCATTGACAAAAATCCGTTTGCGTGAAATGAGTAATTTGATTACAAAATAATGCTAAAAGGAAAAAAAATAATTCTTGGAATTACCGGCAGTATTGCCGCGTATAAGGCGTGCTATATCATTCGCGGACTGATAAAACAAGGAGCGGAAGTGCAAGTTGTCATTACTCCGGCGGGAAAAGAATTTATTACTCCCATCACTCTTTCGGCTTTGACCAGCAAACCGGTCATCAGTGAGTTTTTTGCTCAGCGTGACGGAACGTGGAATAGCCACGTCGATCTCGGACTGTGGGCGGATGCTGTACTGATTGCACCTGCCACCGCCTCTACTATCGGCAAAATGGCAAATGGAATAGCCGACAATATGCTCATAACAACTTATCTTTCGGCAAAAGCTCCCGTGTTTGTTGCTCCGGCAATGGACCTCGATATGTTTGCCCATCCCGCCACCCAGAAAAATCTGGATATATTGCGTTCCTACGGTAATCACATTATCGAGCCGGGAACAGGAGAGTTAGCCAGCCACTTGGTGGGAAAGGGACGTATGGAAGAGCCGGAAAATATTATCCGGGTATTGGATGAATTTTTCGCTTCGAGTGACGAACTATCCGGAAAGAAAGTGATGATTACAGCCGGACCGACTTACGAAAAGATTGACCCGGTGCGTTTCATAGGCAATTATTCTTCCGGAAAGATGGGATTCGCATTAGCAGAAGAATGTGCCCGTCGCGGGGCGCAGGTGACATTGATAACAGGTCCTGTGCAGCTCAAAACGCAACATTCCCGTATCCGGCGTGTAGATGTGGAATCAGCAGAAGAAATGTATGCGGCTTCACAGATCTATTTTCCAGATGCTGATGCAGGTATTCTTTGCGCGGCAGTAGCCGACTATCGTCCGGAAACAGTGGCCGACAAGAAGATTAAGCGGGAGAAAGAAGAGGAACTAACCCTCCATCTTCAGGCAACACAAGACATCGCTGCCAATTTAGGAGCACTAAAAAGGAAAAATCAGTTATTGGTTGGCTTTGCCCTCGAAACCAATAATGAGCAGCAGAATGCCGAAGGAAAGCTCGAACGCAAAAATTTCGACTTTATCGTGCTCAACTCGTTGAATGACGCTGGCGCCGGTTTCCGCCATGATACCAATAAAATAAGTATCATCGACAGGAAAGGTCGTACAGACTATCCCCTGAAACCGAAAATAGAAGTAGCCCAGGACATCATCGACCGTCTGGTAGCCACCCTATCTTCGAATTTTTAATTTTCAATTCTCAATTTTTAATTAAATATAAGGTGTTACGTTCACTATACATTCAGAATTATGCATTGATAGAAAAACTGGATATCAGTTTTGAAACAGGCTTTTCCGTTATAACAGGTGAAACGGGAGCCGGAAAATCAATTATTCTGGGAGCTATCGGACTCCTGCTAGGACAGCGTGCCGATGTGAAAGCGATTCGCCACGGAGCTTCCAAATGTATCATAGAGGCACGTTTCGATCTATCTGCCTATGGTATGCGTCCGTTTTTCGAAGAAAACGAGCTGGAATATGATGAAGAGTGCATTTTGCGTCGTGAGGTACAAGCTTCCGGTAAGAGCAGGGCATTCATCAACGATACTCCTGCTTCGCTGTCACAAGTGAAAGAGCTGGGCGAACAGTTGATAGATGTACATTCGCAACATCAGAATTTATTGCTCAATAAAGAAGGATTCCAGTTGAATGTGCTTGATATTCTGGCACATAATGATGCAGCATTGGAGAAATACCATCTGTATTATGATGAATGGAAACGGACAGACCGCGAACTGGCTGAATTAGTGTCGCTGGCAGAGAAAAGCCGCTCCGATGAAGATTATATCCGCTTCCAACTCGAACAGCTCGAAGAAGCCTGTTTGGTGGAAGGTGAGCAGGAAGAACTGGAGCAGGAAGCTGAAACATTAAGTTATGCAGAAGAGATAAAAGCCGGACTTTACCGGGTGGAACAGTCGTTTGCTTCGGATGAAGGCGGATTGCTTTCTTACCTGAAAGATAGCCTGAATACGCTGAATAATCTGCAAAGAGTATATCAGCCGGCCAAGGAACTTACCGAACGTATGGAGAGTGCTTATATCGAACTGAAAGATATTTCGCACGAAGTCTCTTTACAAAGTGACTCCGTTGAATTCAATCCGGTCCGTCTGGACGAAGTGAATGAACGGTTGAATCTGATTTATTCCTTACAGCAGAAACATCGGGCACAAACCCTTGGCGAATTGATAGCGCTAACGGATGAATACCGCAGCAAATTGTCGGACATCACTTCCTATGATGAGCGTATTGCCGAACTGACTGCTCGTAAAGAGGAACAATATAAACAAGTGAAACAACAGGCGGAAGTGTTGACCAAGGCCCGTGCGAAAGCTGCGCGTGAAGTAGAAAAACAACTGGCCGCCCGGTTGATTCCATTAGGAATGCCGAATGTTCGTTTCCTGATCGAAATGGGACTGAAAAAAGAGCCGGGATTGCAAGGAGAAGATACAGTCAACTTCCTGTTTTCCGCCAATAAGAACGGCACTTTGCAGAATATCTCTTCCGTAGCTTCAGGAGGTGAAATTGCCCGTGTCATGCTTTCCATCAAGGCAATGATTGCCGGAGCCGTCAAGCTGCCGACCATCGTATTTGATGAAATAGATACCGGAGTCTCCGGTGAAATAGCCGACCGTATGGCGGACATGATGCAGGAAATGGGCGACCGCAACCGTCAGGTAATCAGTATTACCCACCTGCCACAGATTGCTGCCCGTGGGCGTGCTCATTATAAGGTATACAAAAAAGACAGCGATACGGAAACCAACAGCCATATTCGCCGTCTCACTGACGAAGAACGGGTAGAGGAAATAGCTCACATGCTTAGCGGCGCCACTCTTACCGAAGCTGCCCTTAGCAATGCCAAATCCCTGCTTGCCCGCAACTGATAAATAGTGAATAGTAAATAGTAAAATAGTAAATCAACCAGATGTTAGATAAAAGTGAAATGATTTTCGGCGTTCGTGCCGTGATAGAAGCCATTCAGGCTGGAAAAGAGATAGATAAGATCCTCGTGAAGAAAGATATTCAAAGTGATCTTTCCAAGGAGCTTTTTGCAGCTTTGAAAGGTACGCTGATACCTGTTCAGCGTGTTCCGGTAGAACGTATCAACCGTATAACCCGTAAAAATCATCAGGGCGTGATCGCTTTCATTTCTTCTGTGACTTATCAGAAAGCGGAGGATCTTGTTCCTTTCTTGTTTGAGCAAGGAAAAAATCCGTTTTTTGTTATGCTCGACGGAGTGACCGATGTACGCAATTTCGGGGCAATTGCACGTACCTGCGAATGTGCAGCTGTCGATGCTGTGATTATTCCTGTTCGAGGCAGTGCGTCAGTCAATGCTGATGCCGTGAAAACGTCGGCAGGAGCGCTACATACTCTTCCTGTATGCCGTGAACAGAACCTCCGTTCGACTCTGCAATATCTGAAAGACAGTGGTTTCCGCATTGTGGCTGCTACCGAAAAGGGGGATTATGACTATACCAAAGCTGATTATACAGGTCCTCTCTGCATCATAATGGGAGCGGAAGATACAGGAGTTTCTTATGAAAACCTTGCCCTCTGTGATGAATGGGTGAAAATTCCGATGCTGGGCACCATCGAATCCCTGAATGTCTCTGTAGCTGCCGGTATCCTGATTTACGAAGCTGTGAAACAAAGAAACAATGACTGATATGAAGAAGATTTTAATTCTACCTTTGCTGCTTTTCTTCCTGGTACAAGGAAGCATGGCACAAACCCCAAAATGGGTAGAGAAGGCAAAACGTGCAGTCTTCTCAATAGTGACTTATGACAAGAATGATAAAATGCTGAATACGGGAAACGGATTCTTTGTGTCCGAAGACGGATTGGCTTTATCAGATTATACTCTTTTTAAAGGAGCCGAACGTGCGGTGGTGATTACTTCCGAAGGCAAACAGATGCCGGTCAGCCTGATACTTGGAGCGAATGACATGTATGATGTTATTAAGTTCCGTGTGGCTATCACCGAGAAGAAAGTGCCTGCGCTGATCATTGCCAAAACAGCCCCGGTGGCAGGAGCCGAAGCGTGGATGCTTCCTTATTCTACGCAGAAAAGCATTGCTTGTGTCAATGGTAAGGTGAAAGATGTTTCCAAAGTAGCCGGCGAATACCATTATTATACATTGAGTATGCAGATGAAAGATAAGATGGTGAGCTGCCCGGTGATGAATGCGGAAGGTCAGGTATTTGGTATTGCGCAGAAATCATCCGGTATCGATACGGTGACTACTTGCTATGCGGCGGGAGCTGCTTTTGCCATGTCGCAGAAAATCAGTGCCCTTTCTTTGGGAGACGCTGCCTTGAAAAGCATTGGTATTCGGAAAGGTTTACCCGAAACGGAAGATCAGGCATTAGTATATCTGTTTATGGCCTCTTCGAGCCTCTCGGGCGAGGACTATGAAAAGCTGTTGGACGATTTCATCCGCCAGTTCCCTGCCAATGCAGATGGTTATCTCCGTCGTGCCAATTATTATGCATCTAAAGGTAAAGACGACCAGACCTGGTATGATAAAGCCGTTGCCGACTTTAATCAGGCACTGAAAGTAGCCCAGAAGAAAGATGACGTATATTATAATATAGGTAAGCTGATGTATGCTTATCAATTATCGAAGCCGGAGAAAACTTACAAAGACTGGACGTATGACACCGCTTTGAAGAATGTCCGTCAGGCAATCGCTATTGATCCGCTGCCAATTTACACTCAAATGGAAGGCGATATACTGTTTGCCCAACAAGACTATGCCGGTGCTTTGGCTGCTTATGAAAAGGTAAATGCCAGCAATATTGCTTCTCCGGCCACTTTCTTTAGTGCTGCCAAAACGAAGGAACTGTTGAAAGGGGATCCGAAAGAAGTGGTAGCCTTAATGGATAGCTGTATTGCCCGTTGCCCGCAACCGATTACGGCCGACTTTGCTCCATACTTGTTGGAGCGTGCGCAGATGAATATGAATGCCGGTCAGGCGCGAAATGCAATGCTCGATTATGATGCTTACCATACGGCAGTCAAAGGAGAAGTGAACGACGTGTTCTATTATTATCGCGAACAGGCAGCTTTGAAAGCCCGTCAGTTTCAACGCGCTTTAGACGATATTGCCAAGGCCATCGAGATGAATCCGACAGACCTCACCTATCAGGCAGAGCATGCGGTTGTAAACCTCCGTGTAGGACGGTATGAAGAAGCCATTCAGATTTTGAATAATATATTGAAGACTGATCCCAAATATGGTGAGGCTTACCGTTTATTGGGACTTTGCCAGATACAGCTGAAGAAGACAGATGAAGCTTGCGGCAACTTTAAGAAAGCGAAAGAATTGGGTGATCCGAATGTCGATGAGCTGATTACAAAATACTGCAAGTAAATTATGAAATCCCCCATGCTACAACGATCTGTGGTATGGGGGATTTTTAACTCCTTATTCTTGTTTTGTTTTATCGGCCTATCGCATTGTAATGTGAATCGGAATGTTTATATTTGCATTTACTTGAAAGATTACGGTGGTAATCATTACGGTCGTAATCTTTTGAGTATTGATAGATTTTTTTTTGTATATATAATGTAAGAGGGAAGGTATGAAACGTACGAAAATCATAAAAGCAATACAGAAAGCCTTGCAAGGTATGACACCAATTGTAGAGGTGAAACTCTATGGCTCGGAAGCAAGAGGAGACGCGCGGCCTGATTCGGATATTGATTTGTTGATATTGGTGGATAAGGAAGAACTTTCGACAGAAGATGAGTTGAATATTACTGATCCTCTTTATAAAATAGAGCTGGAAACTGGTATTTTAATCAATCCATTCATTTTGCCTAAAAAGATATGGGGGAAAGTAGTGACTCCTTTTTATGAAAATGTAATGAAGGAGGGAATCGCGTTGTTATGACAGATGAAGAAAGAAATGCTATTGTGCGATATCGGATGGAAAATGCAAGGCGTACTTTGAACGAAATAGCAGATCATTGTGAGAGAGGATATTGGAATACTGCGATTAATAGAATGTATTATGCTTGTTTTTATGCTGCAAGTGCATTGTTAGTGGCAAATAAGATTGTTGTCAAATCACATGAAGGAGTACGTCAAATGTTGGGAAAGCATTTTGTTCTTACTGGACAATTATCTGTTGGAATGGGTAAATTCTATACCTTAATTTTTAATAAACGTTCTTCTGGAGATTATGAGGATTTCATCAATCATAATCAGAAAACAGTGGACGAACTTTATCCTTATGCATTGACGTTTATAAATTCAATTGATGAGTTATTGAAAAAGTAAACTAAATTGTTGATCTTTTATGAATGAGCAATAAATGCAGTAACTTCAAAACCTTTGAATCGTAAAAATAAATCCCTGCCAACTCGAAAATTGGCAGGGATTCCTCGTTTTTGGGGACGTTGTATAAAAAACTCTCTCTCTTTTTTTATTTTCCCCACTTCACTTGTTAAGCTCAGGTTGTAGGTTTTAATGATATTATGGTTTGATTTCTCTTTTTTCCTCTGTTATAAGTTAAATGCACGGTTATTGAAAATACTGCATGTCTTCACTTATTTTTTTTAGAAATAAATTGAAAATCCATCTAAAATAGTGAGTAAATTAAAAATTGTGGTTCATTTTATCTATAATCTTACTATATTCCGCACGTTTTTAATAACACGTATGAGATAAGTTATAATTTATGGAAAAAAATCGATTTACTATTTGTGCAAACAATTACATTGATTGTTTGCGACAAGAGGGTCGTTATTCTACGGCCCATGTGTATAAACACGCTATTCGTTCTTTTTCGCAGTTTTGTGGAACTCAATCCATCACGTTTAGTAAGATAAACCGTGAAACTCTAAAGAGGTATAGCAACTACCTGATGGCTTCCCGTTTGAAGCCCAATACGATTTCTACGTATATGCGTATGCTGCGTAGTATCTACAATCGTGGTGTCGATATGCATCAAGCTCCTTATGTGCATGGTTTGTTCCGGGATGTTTTTACCGGGGTAGACACACGTCAGAAGAAAGCTATCCCGATCGGCGAACTTCACATGCTATTAAACAAAGATCCTCAATCGGAAAAGCTTCGCCGGACGCAAGCCATTGCCAATCTGTTATTTCAGTTTTGTGGAATGCCTTTTTCTGATTTAGCCCATTTGGAAAAGTCCAATTTGGAGCGGGGACTTTTAAAGTACAATCGCATCAAGACCGGTACTCCTATGAGCATAGAAGTGTTAGAGTCAGCGCAGAATGCAATTGGGGGACTGTATAATAAATCAGATGCCCGGAGTTCCGATTATCCTGATTATCTTTTCCGGATATTAAGCGGAGCGTACAAGCGGAATGAAGAAGGAGCCTATCGTGAGTATCAGTCAGCTTTGAGACGTTTTAATAATGAGTTGAAAAGCCTGTCCAGAAAATTAAGGCTACATTCGCCCGTCACGTCGTATACGCTTCGTCATTCTTGGGCTACGACTGCCAAGTACAGAGGTGTACCTATCGAAATGATTAGCGAATCACTAGGACACAAATCTATTAAAACAACACAGATATATTTAAAGGGTTTCGAATTGGAAGAAAGAACAAAAGTGAATAAATTGAATTATTCTTACGTTTGTAATTTTAAAATGTTCTGATTAGTATTATTAAAGCATTATGGATTAGGGACTTAGTGCTAGTGTTACTTCTTAGGTAACGGAAATATATTCGCTACAAAGATAGGTAAAAATATTAATAGCAAACAAACAAAAAACTTCTTTTTTTCCTTTTTCTCTAAAATATGCAACATGAATCTATCTGAACATGAAGGATAACATCTTCATGCTCAAAGACTTTTTATTACCTAAATTCAAGAATGCTTTATATTGAATGTTAGGTACCTGCTTTTATATTCCCTCATAATCGATTTTTTATCTTTTTCCACAACGATGTGTATTCTAAATGTGTGTTGTCCGTTACCTAAGAAGTAACGGAATAACATGGGGTAAAAAAATATGATTTTAACGAAACCGAAATCAGTAAATGCCGGGCCTAGTAGTGGGACAGGGGAAGGCGTAGCACACTCAAAACGTTGGTATGTAGCACTTGTTCGAATGCATCATGAGAAGAAAGTTGCCGAACGTTTATCTAAAATGGGAATTGATTCTTTTGTTCCCGTTCAGCAGCAAATTCATCAATGGAGCGACCGTCGTAAGATGGTTAATACAGTCTTACTCCCAATGATGGTTTTTGTACATGTCAATCCAAAAGAACGTATGGAAGTTCTTTCATTTTCTACGGTCAGCCGTTATATGGTGATGCGTGGAGAGAGTACTCCTGCCGTTATTCCTGACGAGCAGATGGCACGTTTCCGTTTTATGCTCGATTATTCCGAAGAAGCAGTCTGTATGAATGATACTCCACTGGCGCGTGGTGAGAAAGTTCGTGTCATAAAAGGTCCTTTGAGCGGGCTTGTCGGCGAACTTGTGACTGTAGCCGGAAAGAGTAAGATTGCCGTTCGTTTAAATATGCTTGGCTGTGCTTGTGTCGATATGCCAATCGGTTATGTAGAACCCACAAAGATTACCAATGACGATACTAAAAAACTTTAACGTATTTCTATTCATTCTGCTGTTGGGAGTTTGTTTTCCCTTAATGGCTCAAAATATGAGCGACTCCCAAGTTCTTGAATATGTCAAGGACGGCATCCGCCAGGGTAAAGAACAAAAGCAACTAGCCTCCGAACTGGCACGCA
>NZ_JADMOU010000023.1:0-105172 GCF_015558905.1 Bacteroides sp. D55t1_190419_B8 | reverse complement strand
TTTATCAAAAAAGCATTTTGGATTTTAAAGGTATCGTTTTATAGTGAGAATGGAGATTTTTTCTTTTCTCTAAAATCATCCATTAGTGTCATTTTGATAATCCAGGAGTATATTTGATTACTATAAGCCTATTTTTTCTAGTTTAATAGAAAAATAGAATATGAATTATAGTGGTAAGTCTTTGTATTTCATTTATTTATGCTAAAAATGAACCTCCTAGAATTGAAAAAAAATAAATAAGTGGAGATCGGTACGGAAATATTGCAAGGATTTTCTTTTTAGAGAAGATTGTAAAGGATGATTAGAAAAAAATAGCAATATACATTGGTAAAGTATGAGTGGCTCCCTTCCTTTTATTGCTTTTGCAACTATCAATATTTACTTTTGTGTATATATGTAATTACAAATGTGTAATGTATTCATGTAAATATATTACAAACGTAATCAATGGTTAGTGTTTACAATAATATATTTGTGTATTTACAAAAATAATACCTGATATACAAATGTAGTTGTTGAGGCATTAACAAATGCTTTTATATCTATTATATTATTGTAAACCAGCGTTATATAGTTTATTATGTCAATTTGTACTATAAAAGTCTTCTCTATGTGGTATGTATATTTGTGAATACTCCTATTTGAGGTTTATTTGTATTATATATATAGCTGTATATCTGTATTTTGCATTTTATAGTTAAACTGAAACTATATATTTATAATAGCTCGTTTTATTCTATATACAAGCGTAATATTCGATTTGTATAATACTCTATACTTTTGTAATATCAATATTTTTATATTTGTAATTTGCTTTTGTGAATCTAAATATTTACCTTTGTATAATCAATGAGATCGTGCGTATTTTTGTGAAATAGATACATAACACATACAATTGTAATATAAAGAAGGTAGTATGGAAATAAAAGACAGAATCAGAATGATAATGGAAAGAGAAAAAGTTCCTCCTAGAGTTTTTGCTGAAACAATTGGAGTGCAACAATCTACTCTCTCTCATATTTTAAACGATCGGAATAAACCCAGCTTAGAGGTCGTTATGAAGGTTCATCAAAAGTATGACTATGTAAATCTTGAATGGTTGCTTTATGGTAAAGGCGAAATGATGGTGTCTGAAGAAGGAACTTCCTTTTCTTCTTCTAACCACGATTACCTGCCTTCTTTATTCGACGAGAATCCCGTAAATCCGTCCAAAGAGCCGACTCTTCCGGAAAATCGCAAGGAAATGCCGTTAAGAAACGCCGAAAATGCCCCCAAAGAGATTGTAAAACAAGAGATTAGGTATATAGAAAAGCCTGCCAGGAAAATCACGGAAATAAGAATATTTTTCGATGATAACACCTATGAGACGTTTCGACCTGAAAAATGAAGAGTAAAATCGGTGGTTTGGGCAATTTCCTGTATCTTTGCATCCGGAATACGAATTTATACTTTTATATCCATACATGAAGAAATTTATTTTAGATCTGACAGTGACTGAGAATATCAGATTGAATGCAAACTATGTATTGCTAAAATTGACCTCTCAGTCATTACTGCCCGAAATGTTACCTGGGCAGTTTGCCGAACTCCGGGTGGACGGTTCGCCTACTACATTTTTACGGCGTCCCATTTCTATTAACTTTGTAGATAAACAGCGAAATGAGGTATGGTTTCTGATCCAGCTGGTTGGTGATGGAACAAGACGTTTGGCAGAGGTTAATCCCGGTGAAACAATAAATGTAGTGCTTCCGTTGGGAAATGCATATACAATGCCTCTGGAGGCTTCTGATAAGCTCTTATTAGTTGGTGGAGGTGTCGGAACAGCCCCTATGCTTTATTTAGGTGAGCAGTTGGCTAAAAAAGGCCATAAACCTACGTTCCTGTTAGGTGCCCGTAGCGACAAAGATCTGTTGCAGCTGGAAGAGTTTGCCAAATATGGAGAGGTATATACTACTACGGAAGATGGTAGCCATGGAGAAAAAGGATATGTTACCCAACATTCTATATTAAATAAGGTACGATTTGAGCAGATTTACACTTGTGGTCCCAAACCGATGATGGTGGCTGTGGCAAAATATGCCAAAAGTAATCAGATAGAATGTGAAGTATCTTTGGAAAATACAATGGCTTGTGGTATCGGAGCATGCTTATGTTGTGTGGAAAATACGACAGAAGGTCATTTGTGTGTATGTAAAGAAGGTCCTGTTTTTAATATAAATAAACTACTATGGCAGATTTAAGTGTAAACATTGGTGAATTACAAATGAAAAACCCGGTGATGACAGCATCTGGTACATTTGGATATGGTGAAGAGTTCTCCGACTTCATTGATATAGCGCGAATAGGCGGTATTATTGTAAAAGGAACTACTCTTCACAAACGTGAAGGAAACCCTTATCCGCGTATGGCAGAGACTCCTTCTGGGATGTTAAACGCTGTGGGACTGCAAAATAAGGGTGTTGATTACTTTGTGGAGCATATATATCCCCGTATAAAAGACATCCAAACGAATATGATTGTAAACGTTTCGGGATCTGCCATCGAAGATTATGTAAAAACAGCTGAAATCATTAATGAACTTGACAAAATTCCTGCTATAGAACTAAACATCTCTTGCCCTAATGTAAAGCAAGGTGGTATGGCTTTTGGTGTGTCAGCAAAAGGGGCATCAGAAGTAGTAAAAGCAGTGCGTTCAGCTTACAAAAAGACACTTATCGTAAAACTCTCCCCAAACGTTACGGACATCACTGAAATAGCTCGCGCAGCAGAAGAAAGTGGTGCGGATAGCGTGTCATTAATCAATACATTGCTGGGTATGGCGATTGATGCGGAACGTAAACGTCCTATTTTGTCAACTATAACAGGCGGAATGTCGGGAGCAGCCGTAAAACCTATCGCATTACGTATGGTATGGCAAGTTGCCAATGCGGTAAATATTCCTGTCATTGGATTGGGAGGTATTATGGATTGGAAGGATGCTGTTGAATTCATGCTTGCAGGTGCGACAGCCATCCAGATTGGTACGGCAAATTTCATAGATCCTGCTGTTACTATTAAAGTGGAAGATGGTATAAATAATTACCTAGAAAGACACGGATGTAAGTCTGTAAAGGAAATAATTGGTGCGCTTGAGGTATAATTGAAAACATACAATAACCCTTCGCATTAAGTCTGCAAGAAAAATGCTATTTCTCTTTTAAATAGAGAAAGGATAAACAGGCAGGTAATAGCAGATGAAAAAGAAGTTCGTGTTTAGAGGAATTGTCTACGGATAGAATCTTTAGATTGAAGACAAAATAAAAACGACGGTGAGGATTTACGTAATCTTCATCGTCGTTTTTATTTACACTTTATTTTACTCCCCTAATAGGTCGGGACGAAGTTTTCTGGTGCGTTCCAGGGACTGTTGCAGTTCCCATTCTTTGATCTTTGCTTCATGCCCGGATAATAGAATATCGGGAACTTTCCAGCCTTTATAATCAGCAGGTCGTGTATATACAGGTGCTGCCAGCAAATTATCCTGGAAAGAATCGGAAAGTGCGGATTGTTCATCGGAAATGACTCCGGGAATGATACGTACGATAGCATCTGCCATCACTGCTGCCGCCAGTTCTCCTCCTGTTAATACATAATCGCCGATACTGATTTCTTTGGTAATCAGATGTTCGCGAATACGGTAATCAATGCCTTTAAAGTGTCCGCAAAGAATAATGAGATTCTGTGCCAGAGAGAGTGTGTTGGCCATCGGTTGGTTGAATTGTTCTCCGTCAGGGGTCGTGAAGATAACTTCATCGTAGTCACGTTCTGCCTTTAGAGCATTGATGCAGCGTTCGATAGGTTCTATTTTCATCACCATTCCGGCAAATCCTCCAAAAGGATAATCATCGACACGGCGATATTTATCTTCGGTGTAATCACGTAAATTGTGAATGTGTATTTCTGCAAGTCCTTTATCTTGAGCTCGTTTCATGATAGAACAATTGAAGAAACCTTCAATCATTTCGGGTAAAACTGTTATAATATCAATGCGCATAATCTTTTAATTTTTCGCAAAAGTACAAATATTCAAAGATAAACATGTATTTTTGCCTTAAACAATCGAAGAAATATGGATATAAAAGAAAAAATAGAGGAATTGCGTGCCGAACTTCATCGGCATAATTATAATTATTATGTGTTGAATGCTCCTGAAATCTCGGATAAAGAGTTTGACGATAAGATGCGTGAACTTCAGGATCTGGAACAAGCACATCCGGAATATAAAGATGAAAATTCACCCACTATGCGCGTGGGGAGCGACTTGAACAAGAATTTTACGCAAGTGGCCCATAAATATCCTATGCTGTCATTGGCAAATACATATTCGGAAGCGGAAGTGACGGACTTCTACGATCGTGTCCGTAAAGCGCTAAATGAGGATTTCGAGATTTGTTGTGAAATGAAATATGACGGTACTTCTATTTCGTTGACCTATGAAAATGGGAAGTTGGTTCGTGCCGTCACCCGTGGAGATGGAGAAAAAGGCGATGATGTGACGGATAATGTGAAAACAATCCGTTCTATTCCGCTTGTATTACATGGTGATAATTATCCCGCTTCTTTTGAGATACGTGGGGAAATTCTTATGCCATGGGAAGTGTTTGAAGAGTTGAACCGGGAAAAAGAGGCACGTGAAGAACCGCTTTTTGCCAATCCGAGAAATGCGGCGTCCGGTACATTGAAGTTGCAGAACTCTTCTATTGTAGCTTCTCGCAAGCTGGATGCTTATTTATATTATTTATTGGGAGATAATCTGCCTTGTGACGGACATTATGAAAATCTTCAGGAAGCGGCAAAATGGGGCTTTAAAATCTCTGATTTGACGCGTAAGTGCCAGACATTGGAGGAGGTCTTTGAATTTATCAACTATTGGGATGTAGAACGTAAAAATCTACCGGTTGCCACAGACGGGATTGTTTTAAAGGTGAACAGTTTGAGACAACAGAAAAATTTGGGTTTTACGGCTAAGTCTCCCCGATGGGCTATTGCCTATAAATTTCAGGCAGAACGTGCATTGACCCGATTGAATAAGGTGACCTATCAGGTAGGAAGAACCGGGGCAGTCACTCCGGTAGCTAATCTGGACCCTGTACAGCTTTCGGGAACTGTCGTAAAACGTGCATCCTTACATAATGCGGATATCATCGAAGGACTTGATTTGCATATCGGAGACATGGTTTATGTGGAAAAAGGTGGTGAAATTATTCCTAAGATTACGGGGGTAGATAAAGATGCACGTAGTTTTATGCTTGGGGAGAAGGTTCGATTCATCGTCAATTGTCCTGAATGTGGTAGTAAATTAGTCAGGTATGAAGGGGAAGCCGCTCATTATTGCCCTAATGAAACAGCGTGTCCTCCTCAAATCAAAGGCAAAATCGAGCATTTTATTAGTCGAAAGGCTATGAATATTGATGGATTGGGACCGGAAACTGTGGATATGTTCTATCGTTTGGGATTAATTAAAAATACGGCCGACTTATATAAACTCACAGCTGATGATATCAAAGGTTTGGATCGTATGGGAGAAAAATCGGCGGAGAACATTATAACGGGGATTGCACAAAGCAAAACCGTTCCTTTCGAACGTGTTATTTTTGCTTTGGGAATTCGCTTTGTTGGTGAGACTGTGGCCAAAAAGATAGCAAAATCGTTTGAGAATATAGATGATTTGCAACAGGCAGATCTAGAAAAATTGGTAAGTATCGATGAAATCGGAGAAAAAATAGCCCAGAGTATACTTGCATATTTTGCGAATGAGTCTAATCGTGAGTTAGTTAGCAAGCTAAAGGAGGCCGGACTACAGCTTTATCGTACCGAGGAAGATTTAAAAGGATATACGGATAAGTTAGCGGGACAGTCTATCGTTATCAGCGGTGTGTTTGTCCATCATTCACGTGACGAATATAAAGAGCTTATCGAGAAAAATGGAGGGAAAAATGTAGGAAGCATTTCTGCGAAAACAAGTTTTATACTGGCTGGGGACAATATGGGACCTGCAAAGCTTGAAAAAGCAAAAAAACTTGGAATAACCATATTAAGCGAAGACGAATTTCTGAAACTTATATCGTAAGATAAGAAAAATATTCGTACTTTTGCGGCTAAATAAATTAGAGATTATAATTAAAACTCATGATACAGACTAAATTGAAAGGAATGGGGGTAGCACTGATTACTCCTTTCAAAGAGGATGAGAGCGTTGACTATGACGCGTTGATGCGTATGGTGGACTATCTATTACAGAATAATGCGGATTTCTTGTGTGTGCTGGGGACTACAGCTGAAACACCGACTCTGACCGAGGAAGAAAAGAAAACTATAAAAAAGATGGTAATTGACCGCGTTAACGGAAGAATTCCTATTCTGTTGGGTGTAGGTGGTAATAATACTCGTGCTATTGTAGAAACATTGAAAAACGATGATTTCACAGGAGTTGATGCTATATTGTCTGTTGTGCCGTATTATAACAAACCTTCTCAAGAAGGTATTTATCAGCATTATAAAGCGATTGCGGAAGCTACGGAGCTCCCCATCGTATTGTATAATGTTCCGGGACGTACGGGGGTAAATATGACTGCTGAAACTACTTTGCGGATTGCCCGTGATTTTAAGAATGTAGTTGCTATTAAAGAAGCATCCGGCAATATTACGCAAATGGATGATATTATTAAAAATAAACCGGAAAATTTCAATGTAATCTCCGGAGATGATGGTATAACCTTTCCGCTTATTACATTGGGAGCCGTTGGTGTGATTTCAGTAATCGGTAATGCTTTTCCTCGTGAATTTAGCCGTATGACGCGCCTGGCGCTTCAAGGAGACTTTGCCAATGCATTAACCATTCACCATCGATTCACGGAATTATTCAATTTATTGTTTGTTGATGGAAATCCGGCAGGAGTAAAATCAATGTTGAATGCCATGGGTATGATCGAGAATAAACTTCGGTTGCCACTGGTTCCTACTCGTATTACCACATTTGAGGCAATACGCAAGGTTTTGAATGAGTTGAATATTAAATGCTAATGCTTCTTCAGCGAGGAATTCATAATAAACATCTAAGTGTTTAAAATAAATATCCCAATGATTGAATTCAATCATTGGGATATTTATTTTAAATCAGCCTATGATTTATTTTAAAACGGCCGCTGTCTATTGTGAAAGAGGTATATTTCTTATTAATTACGTTTTTTGATACAGGTTTTTCACCTTTCTAAAGCATAGCTTTAGGGAACGGAAAGCTACGCTTTAGCCTATCTAAAGCATAGCTATTTGAGGGCTTGATAAGAATTCTAATAACCATTGACATATTTCATTTCCAAACAAGGTGAAAAGGTTGTGTAAGAGTTGCCCTTCACCCGTAAACGACTTATTTGTAGGGAGCCCGGAAGAAAGGTGAAGGTGAAGAGGGTATTGAAAACAAGGGATATGAGGGGATGTATTGCTTGTTTATAATGGCTGACTTTTGAATCTTTTAGTTTAGTTATAGCTAATTTCTTCGATGAAATGGGGGGAAATAAAAATCCTCCGCATCAAATGCAGAGGATTTCGTGATCGCGACAGGATTCAAACCTGTAACCGGCTGATCCGTAGTCAGCTACTCTATTCAGTTGAGCTACGCGACCTCAAATAATATAACTTGTAAATTTTTCAGTGACCGCGACAGGATTCAAACCTGTAACCGGCTGATCCGTAGTCAGCTACTCTATTCAGTTGAGCTACGCGGCCATTCTGTTAATTCAAAAAAGTGATCGCGACAGGATTCAAACCTGTAACCGGCTGATCCGTAGTCAGCTACTCTATTCAGTTGAGCTACGCGACCGTTATTTTGTTTTAACGGGTGCAAAGATACGGACTTTTCCCGAATTAGCAAGCTTTTCACCGACTTTTTTTGTAGAAAATTATTCTATGAACCGATAATTGAATAGTTGTAAACCTATACTTAGTCCGACATTCCACTCCCTTTTCGGTGAGCTATAATGATTTACATATGCAGAGATATCTCCAAAAGGCAATTGACATACAACAGAAATTTCTCCTAAATATTCAAACTTGGAGAAAGCTTTTCCGTAATATGCTTTATTCAACGAGTTTTTTTCGATTGGATAAATAGGCATAAAACCATAGAATTCTCCCCGGAGATGGAACATCTGGCTTAAACGGTAAATAGGCCGAATGCCGGCTCCGACAAATTGATTGGCACGAAAGGCTTCATTGTAGGTCAATTTGCTATGTAATGTAGGGGAAAACTCTCCGGCTTGCATCATTGTTGCCGTATAGTTCTCGGAGAAGTTTTTGGAGGCATACAGGGCTTTCAAATACCATCCTAAAACCCAATGTTCACTCATATTATGATATTTCTCTTTCATATAAGATAATTGCAGCCAGGAGTGATGATCTTTGTTGTTACTGGTCGTACTTCCTTCGCCCGGATAGAATCGTTCTTTTCCAACGAAAATCTGGGCTACAAGGGCTTCTCTGTATCCACGTGTAGGATATTGTTTGGAATTAAGGGTACTTCCATTAAAACTAATTGATCCACCGAACAAATCATAGCGGCTTTTATCAAATTTGTCATTTCCAAAGTCAATGACACTTTTTTGAAAATATTTATCCTCTATTCTTGCAATTCCTACTCCAAACTCTGCTCGTTTGCTCGAAAGGAAAGGTAATCCAACCTGTAATTTCAAGAAACGTTCGTCTTTTTGGTTAAAGGCTGGTTTGTTATTTCGCGAAAAAAGTTTGTCCTTTTTAAAATAGTCGAAAGTGCTGATCGAACCTATGAGACGGTAAGAGGTAGGAATGGCAGTGGCAAAGTCTATTTTTGCCATAAATTGCACGTTGTTATATACCTTTCCAAGCTGTCCGTCAAGAATAAACTCTTTGGCATAGTAGTTTAAGTCCTGATAACTAAGTCCCAGGTAGATCTGATTCGAATTAGAGGTGGATATGTTACCTCCCAGCCGTACAGCAAAGTTGTTTTCCAGTTTGACTTTTAAATGCAGATCATAGGTGTCATCTTCCGGATTATAAATTGCATGCGGTATGATTTCTGAAATCATTTTATCTGATAGCAATCGAAAATAACCTTGTTTTAAATCTTCATAGGTAAATTCTTTGTTATCTGACTTATGAAATTCTTTCTTTATATATGCTTGTTGTTGTGGATTAGCTCCATCAATGATGATATTTTTAAAACGTAGTTCAGGGAAATTACTACGGTATACCATTCTCCTTAAACGAATATTGTCCAGATTCACACGCCGATGGATACGGCTTTTGATAGAATCCATCATGCTGATGGTTCGATTATATCCTATATCATGTAATTCGTCGATGCGTTGAAAATCCATCAAGTTGACATTGTCATATTTGAACGTCATTAAAATCCCCATAGAGTCCGGAATAGAATAATCGGTTTTCTGCATCACCATATTCTCAATTTGACTCATGAGGTCATTTTCCTTGGGTTTAGTGGGATTGGTGGATACAACGCTTCCTATAATGACATCCGGATGGAAATCATCTCTCATGACGTCCGTGGGAAAGTTATTATAGATACCTCCGTCGTAGGCCAGTACATTGTCTATTTCAATGGGTTTAAACATGAAAGGGAAGCTCATGGAAGCTCTGACGGCATCTCCTAAATCTCCTTCCTTCATGACTAACTGTTTTTTATTGTACACATCGGACGCAATGCAACGGAAAGGAACAAAAAGTTTATCAAAATCTCCCTTACAAGCGGCCGTAGCACGTGCATATAGGTCAACAAATACGAGATTCATTTGAATCGGGTTGACAACACTGGTAGGCAGGAATTGAGGTTTTAAACTCTTCAGTGAATCTTTGAATGAAAAACGAATATTGAAAAATTCGGGAGTGGGAAGATTCTTTTTGAAATGGTATACATATTTCTCTTCCACCTCTCCGGAATACCATCGTTTAAAGTCCTCCGATTTGAGCAGTTCTACCATGTCATCAGGAGAATACCCCATAGCATACAAAGAGCCGATAATAGCTCCCATGGAAGTACCTGCAATGTAGTCAATAGGGATGTTATTTTCTTCCAATGCGCGAATGATACCAATGTGTGTCATTCCTTTGGCGCCACCACCGCTTAATACAAGTCCTACTTTTTGGGCATGGATAGCCGGAATAATCAGCCATAAAGTAATGAACACTAAAAAAATCTTTCTCATAACCCAAATCAAACAATTGAATTTTTTGTCTATTAAGTGTTCAAATATATACAATACTTTTCAATTAATCGATATTTTGCCGATCGTTTTAAATTGAAAAAGAGCATTACAACGTGTATTTAACGTTGAATGCTCTTTCTTGAAGTATGTGTTATGTTTAAAGGGACGATATTAAATCAGCTCAATGCTACGTTTTACGAAGTTATTCAAAGCTTCACCTCTTAACATATTGTTTTGAAGTAAGGCCAGATCGATAAGCTGGCGGATAACTTTGTTATTGCTTGCATAGCCGATAAAGATAGCTTCTTTCTTGCTTTTCAGATCATCCCACTTCTTGTCGAGATCGTTTAATTCATCTTTTTCAGCTGTCGGGATGTCTTCTTCTTTTTTATCCTTCTGTTTGTCTTTCAACTCATTACGTTGTTTGTTGACGTTATCCATTTCGGAGAGTATCGGAGCTACTTCTGCTTGACAGGCATTCTCTTCTTCATTCAATACTTGTTTTATCAACTTGTGGTCTGAATTCAGGATCAGATTGAACATGTCAGGCATTTCGCCGTAGAAGCTCATTCCGGCTTGAATATTCGCCATTTCTTTCATACGACGCATATATTCGCTTTGAGTAATCATGACCGGAGCCGAATTTTCTCCCAACGCCTGCGTCATCACATTGAATTCAACCTTATCCATTTTAGGCAATTGGCTCTTGAAGGCTGTTGTGATTGCATCTTGTTTGTTGGCTTCCAGAGTTTCACCTTTCTTGTCTTCTTTTACAATCAGATTGTCAACAACATCACTGTCTACACGGGTGAAACGGGATTTCTCAAGCTTTTGCTCCAACATACTTACCATAGCTACATCTAACTGGCCATCCATGAGTAAGACATTGTAGCCTTTGTTGGTTGCAGCTTCAATATAGCTGTATTGTTCGTCCTTGTTATTTGCATACAGATAGATTAGATTTCCATCTTTGTCTGTCTGGTTATCTTTAATAAGGGTCTGATATTCCTCGAATGTGTAATGTTTGTCATTTGTATCGGTGAAAAGGGCGAATTTTTGCGCTTTATCATAGAAATCCTCTTGTGTGAGCATTCCGTAATTGATAAATATTTTCAAGTCATTCCACTTTTCTTCAAACTGCTTACGATCATTCTTGAATATAGACTGCAAACGGTCGGAAACTTTCTTGGTGATATAAGTTGAAATCTTCTTCACGTTTGAGTCGCTTTGCAAGTATGAACGGGAAACGTTCAACGGAATATCCGGAGAATCTATTACTCCATGTAACAAAGTCAGGAAGTCCGGCACAATGCCTTCAACAGAGTCTGTTACATATACTTGATTGCAATATAACTGAATCTTGTTCTTATTTAATTCAATATTGCTCTTTACCTTCGGGAAGTAGAGGATACCAGTCAGATGGAATGGATAATCCACATTCAGGTGAATCCAGAAGAGTGGTTCATCAGACATCGGATATAGCTTGCTATAGAATGATTTGTAATCTTCATCCGAAAGTTCGCTAGGCTTGCGTGTCCACAAAGGAGTGGTATCATTGATTATATTATCTTCAGCCGTTTCTACCTGTTTGCCGTCTTTCCATTCTTTCTTTTTTCCAAATGCAATAGGAACAGGAAGGAAGCTGCAATATTTCTTCAGAAGTTCGGAGATACGTGCTTCTTCGAGGAATTCTTTGCAGTCATCATCAATGTATAAGATGATATCTGATCCACGGTCGGCTTTTTCTATTTCTTCAATAGTGAATTCAGGGCTGCCATCACAAGTCCATTTTACGGCTTTTGCATCGTCTCTGTATGATTTAGTGATGATCTCCACTTTCTTTGCAACCATAAAGGCAGAGTAGAAGCCAAGTCCGAAATGTCCGATAATGGCATTTGCGTCGTTCTTATACTTCTCCAGGAAGTCATTAGCTCCGGAGAAAGCTATTTGATTGATGTACTTCTCTATTTCTTCTGCAGTCAAACCGATACCACGATCAGAAATGGTAATAGTATCTTTGCCTAATTCAACGTGAACAGTTAAGTCACCCAGTTCACCTTTGAATTCGCCAATAGAAGCAAGCGTATTCAACTTCTGAGTGGCATCTACCGCATTGGATACTAACTCGCGCAGAAAAATCTCATGGTCACTGTACAAAAACTTTTTAATGATAGGGAAAATGTTTTCTGTTGTAACCCCAATATTACCTTTTTGCATAATACGTATATTTTTTAGTTTATCTATTGATTAATTTTAATTGATGTTTGTCCATATAGAGACAAAAAAAATGCCAGACCCGAAGGTCTGACATTATGGCATATAAAACTATTTTCTTATTCAGGAAATAACTCTATTCCGGAGAAACAACTTTCATCTCCAATTCGCCTTTTTCTTCATTAAGGGTTACTTGAATAGTATCTCCCTCTTTTAAAGACGAGGAAATGATGAGCTCGGATAAACCATCCTCCAGATAGGTTTGAATTGCGCGTTTCAAAGGACGGGCGCCATATTGTACGTCATATCCCTTGCTAGCGATGAATTCTTTCGCCTTATCTTCAATAACAAGCTTGTAACCAATAGATTCTATTCTATTGTACAATCCTTTTAACTCTATATCTATAATCTTTGTTATCGCTTCCATAGAAAGTTGATCAAACGTGATAATCTCATCTACACGATTGATGAATTCAGGCGCGAATGATTTATTTAGAGCTTTTTGTATTACACTTCGCGAGAATTCTTTATCATCCAGGCGACTTTGTGTCGCAAAACCGACACCACGTCCAAATTCTTTCAGCTGGCGGGTTCCGATATTGGAAGTCATGATAATAACGGTATTTTTGAAATCTACCATTCTGCCATAACTGTCAGTCAGACGACCCTCATCCATTACCTGAAGCAGGATATTGAATACATCCGGATGTGCTTTTTCTATTTCATCAAGCAATACAATAGAGTATGGTTTACGGCGCACTTTTTCTGTCAGCTGGCCACCTTCTTCATATCCTACGTATCCCGGAGGTGCTCCAACCAAACGTGAAACAGTGAACTTTTCCATATATTCACTCATATCGATACGAATCAGTGCATCGGCAGAACCGAACATATACTTGGCCAATTCTTTTGCTAAGTGAGTTTTACCAACTCCTGTCGGACCTAAGAACATAAACGTGCCAATGGGCTTATTGGGGTCTTTGAGTCCTACACGGCTTCGCAAAATGGCTTTGACCAACTTTTCTATCGCCGTGTCTTGCGCGATGACTTTAGCTTGCAAATCTTCTTTCATACCTGCTAACTTGATGCCTTCAGCCTGTGCCATTCGTTGTACTGGAATGCCTGACATCATTGAGATAACATTGGCAATTTCTTCTGCATCAACAGTTTGCCTGTTTTCTTTTAGATTGGCTTCCCATTCTTTTTTCATCTCATCCAATTGGATAGAAAGCTCTTTTTCCTTATCGCGGAAGCTAGCTGCAAGTTCAAAATTCTGCGATTTTACAGCTTCATTTTTCTTATTTTTAGCTTCTTCGATCAGTTTTTCCTGTTCTTCTATCTCTTTGGGTACATTGACATTAGTAAGATGTACACGTGAGCCGGCTTCATCTAAAGCATCAATGGCTTTATCAGGGAAATTACGATCTGTGATATAGCGGTCTGTCAGCTTGACACATGCTTCCAATGCTTCATCCGTATAATACACATTGTGATGATCTTCATACTTATCCTTGATATTACGCAAAATCTGCAGAGTTTCGGCAGCAGTAGTCGGTTCTACGATTACTTTCTGGAAACGGCGTTCCAAAGCGCCATCTTTCTCAATATTCTTACGATATTCATCAAGAGTGGTGGCACCGATACATTGTATTTCTCCTCTTGCCAATGCTGGTTTTAACATATTGGCAGCATCCATAGAACCTGCTGCAGAGCCTGCACCAACAATCGTGTGAATTTCATCAATGAATAATATAACATTCGGATTCTTCTGCAATTCATTGAGAATGGAACGGATACGTTCTTCAAATTGTCCACGATACTTTGTTCCCGCTACAACAGCAGTCATGTCAAGAGCAACGACTCGTTTATCAAACAGGATACGTGAAACCTTTTTCTGAATGATTCTCAATGCAAGGCCTTCAACAATCGCTGATTTTCCTACACCGGGTTCACCAATCAGAATCGGGTTATTCTTTTTGCGCCGACTTAAGATCTGCGCTAAACGTTCGATTTCTCTTTCTCTGCCCACGACAGGATCCAACCGCCCTTCTTCTGCCGCTTTTGTCATGTCAGTACCAAAATTGTCAAGTACCGGCGTATCATTAGACGGCTTCTTGGAAGCGGTTTGCGCCTGTTGGCGTTCATCCGAACCACCTCTGCCGGAACGAGGAGAAGACATTTCTTCGTCATCCTCATCGTCTTCCGAAAAGCCCATACCGGAATTGATATCCGGCTGCAATGTAGCTTGCTCCAGTACTTTCACATAGTTTATATCGTTTGCTTCAAGTACGGAAGCCGCCATATTGTTTTTTTCTCTTAAAATAGCCAATAATACATGTTCTGTATCAGCGATGTTACTTTTCATTCCACGAGCTTCTAAAATACACATTTTTAATATTTTTGCCGCATCATTAGATAACGGTACCTCTGCATCAGGCAATAACATATCATCAGCTTCTGCCTTCAGCTGAGCTTCAATCTGTTGCTTTATAGCAGCCAAATTGGTGTTGAGTTTAGACAATATCTCGATAGCTTTTCCTTCACCGTCACGGAGTATTCCCAGAAGCAGGTGTTCGGGACCTATATACCTACTTCTCAACCGATTCGCTTCTTCCTTACTATAGACGATAATGTCGGAAACTCTTTGTGAGAATTGATTATTCATACTTTTTTCCTCTTCTTCTAAGGGTTATTCACTGGCAAATATACGCATTTAATCAAGTTTGTATTGCAATATTTGCTTTATTTCTTATATCTACAAATGGCGTGCCATAAAAACAGTGTATTTGTATTATATATATAAGGTATAACAAATAACAGGCTCTTTTTTGCCGATGTTATTTATCTTTCCATATTATATTTATCGTTTTTATCTTTTTATTTTCGTATTTTAAAGTTTAGTGGGTTATCGTCCCGGTCATGATAAAACTTTCTTTCTAAAAACTTTCGTATATCGGGGAAAAGTAGTACTTTAGCGTGGTTTTTCACAAACCGTAGAATGTATAATTAATAATCATTTTAAATGCTTGAACAAGACAGAATTATAAAGATTAACATCGAGGAGGAAATGAAGTCATCGTACATTGACTACTCCATGTCGGTCATCGTTTCGCGTGCCCTTCCGGATGTTAGAGATGGATTTAAGCCTGTTCACCGTAGAATTTTATACGGAATGATGGAATTAGGCAATACTTCAGACAAACCTTATAAAAAGTCAGCGAGAATCGTGGGTGAGGTACTTGGTAAGTATCATCCTCATGGGGATTCTTCTGTCTATTTTGCAATGGTACGTATGGCGCAGGAATGGGCAATGCGTTATCCTTTGGTAGATGGACAGGGGAACTTTGGTTCTGTGGATGGTGATAGCCCTGCTGCTATGCGTTATACAGAAGCTCGTCTTAATAAGTTGGGTGAAGCAATGATGGATGACCTGTATAAGGAAACCGTTGATTTTGAACCTAACTTTGATAATACACTGGTGGAACCTAAGGTGATGCCGACGCGTATCCCGAACCTTCTGGTGAACGGAGCATCCGGTATTGCTGTTGGTATGGCTACCAATATGCCTCCTCATAATCTTTCGGAAGTGATTGAAGCATGTGATGCATATATTGATAATCCGGAAATTACGGTAGAGGAACTGATGGAATTTGTCAAAGCACCGGATTTCCCTACTGGCGGATATATATATGGTGTGAGTGGGGTACGCGAAGCATATTTGACAGGTCGCGGACGTGTAATTATGCGTGCGAAAGCTGAAATTGAAAGCGGACAAACACATGACAAGATCGTAATAACAGAGATTCCTTATAATGTAAATAAGGCCGAACTGATTAAATATATTGCTGATCTTGTAAATGATAAGAAGATAGAAGGTATCTCAAATGCCAACGATGAGTCTGACCGTGATGGTATGCGTATTGTTATTGACATAAAACGTGATGCAAATGCAAGTGTAGTGTTGAATAAACTCTATAAAATGACAGCTTTGCAGACCTCTTTTGGCGTTAACAATGTGGCTTTGGTTCATGGACGTCCAAAAACGTTGAATCTAAGAGATTTAATTAAATATTTCATTGAGCATAGACACGAAGTTGTTATTCGTCGTACTCAGTTCGATCTTCGTAAGGCGAAAGAGCGTGCGCACATTCTTGAAGGTCTGATCATTGCTTCGGATAATATTGATGAAGTAATTCGTATCATTCGTGCTGCAAAAACTCCGAATGATGCTATAACAGGCTTGATTGAGCGATTTAACCTGACAGAAATTCAGGCTCGCGCAATTGTAGAAATGCGTTTGCGTCAGTTAACTGGTCTGATGCAGGATCAACTTCATGCAGAATACGAAGAAATAATGAAGCAAATAGCTTATTTGGAAAGTATTCTGGCTGATGAGGAAGTATGCCGTCAGGTAATGAAAGAGGAATTGTTAGAAGTTAAAGCGAAATATGGAGATGTACGTCGTTCTGAAATTGTTTATTCTTCAGAGGAATTTAATCCGGAAGACTTCTATGCAGATGATCAGATGATTATTACAATTTCTCATATGGGGTATATTAAACGTACACCATTGACCGAATTCCGTGCACAAAATCGTGGTGGAGTAGGTTCGAAAGGAACGGAAACCCGTGATGAAGACTTTGTTGAGCATATTTATCCTGCTACTATGCACAATACCATGATGTTCTTTACACAAAAGGGTAAGTGTTATTGGTTGAAAGTATATGAAATACCAGAAGGAACGAAGAATTCTAAGGGCCGTGCTATTCAGAACTTGTTGAATATTGATTCAGATGATAATGTAACTGCATACTTGCGTGTGAAGAGTTTAGAGGATTCAGAGTTCATCAATAGTCACTATGTATTATTCTGTACTAAGAAAGGTGTAATAAAGAAGACATTGCTTGAACAGTATTCTCGTCCCCGTCAGAATGGTGTAAATGCTATAACTATCCGTGAAGATGATAGCGTAATTGAAGTTCGTATGACGAATGGAAATAATGAAATCATCATTGCAAACCGCAATGGACGTGCAATTCGTTTCCATGAGGCAGCAGTTCGTGTAATGGGACGTACAGCAACAGGTGTACGTGGTATTACGTTGGATAATGATGGTCAGGATGAAGTAATAGGAATGATTTGTATTAAAGATTTGGAGACAGAATCTGTAATGGTAGTTTCTGAACAAGGATATGGTAAACGTTCTGAAATTGAGGACTATCGTAAAACGAACCGTGGAGGTAAGGGTGTGAAGACTATGAATATTACCGAAAAGACAGGTAAGTTGGTAACAATCAAATCAGTAACCGATGAAAATGACTTGATGATTATCAATAAGTCTGGTATCACTATTCGTTTGAAGGTAGCGGATGTTCGTATAATGGGCCGTGCTACTCAAGGCGTTCGTCTGATAAATCTTGAAAAACGTAACGACCAGATTGGTTCAGTATGTAAGGTTATGACAGAAAGTCTTGAAGATGAAATTCCGGCAGAAGAGGCAGAGGGTACAATCGTGAGTGATCCGAATGCTGATGCTCCTGATATTGATGATGTAGCGGACGTAAATGAAAACGAAAGCAATAACGAAATTGAGGAATAGACATAATATTAATAATTAATCAAACAACAATCATGAAAAGAGTATTATTTTCGATGGTTTTATTGATGGCTGTTAGCTTCTCATTCGCACAAATGAAGAATGTAAAGGAAGCAAAGAGTATGGCTAATGACGTAAAACCTAATTTTAAGCAGGCTGAACAGCTTATTAAGGAAGCTATGAAGAATCCTGAAACGAAGGATCTTGCTGACACATGGGACGTTGCTGGATTTATTCAGAGACGTATCAACGAGGAGCAAATGAAAAATGCTTTTTTGAAAAAGCCGTATGATACATTGAAAGTATACAATAGTATTTTGAAAATGTATGAGTACTATAATAAGTGTGATGAATTAGCGGAAATACCTAATGAAAAGGGAAAAGTTAAAAACAAATATCGGAAGGCTAATGCTTCCAGTATGTTGGCTGAACGTCCAAATTTGATTAATGGTGGTATTCAGTATTTCAATCTGGACAAGAATAAAGAAGCTTTGAAGTTTTTTGCAACCTATGTGGAGTCAGCTTCTTATCCGATGTTAGCTGATAAAGAATTGGCTAAAAATGATACTCTTATTCCGCAAATTGCTTATTACGCAACATTAGCTGCTGATAGAGTGGGTGATAAAGATGCAATTATCAAATATGCCCCTATGGCTTTATCTGATAAAGATGGTGGCAAATTTGCAATGCAGTTGATGGCTGATGCTTACAAGGCTAAAGGGGATACTGCTGCATGGATTAAGTCTTTGGAAGAGGGCATCCTTAAGTTCCCTGGAAATGATTATTTCTTCGCTAATTTGGTTGATTATTATAATAGTTCTAATCAAGCTTCTAAAGCTATGGAGTTTGCTGATAGAATGTTAGCTAATGATCCTAATAACAAGTTGTATTTGTATGTAAAAGCATATCTTTATCATAATATGAAAGAATATGATAATGCAATCGAATACTACAAAAAAGCTATTGCTGCTGATCCGGAATATGCAGAAGCATACTCTAATGTAGGTTTGGTATATTTGATGAAAGCACAGGATTATGCTGATAAAGCAACAACGGACATCAATGATCCTAAGTATGCTGAAGCACAGGCTGTGGTTAAGAAATTCTACGAAGAAGCTAAACCATTCTATGAAAAAGCCAGAGCTTTAAAACCCGATCAACAAGATTTATGGTTGCAAGGTCTTTACAGAGTTTACTATAACTTGAATATGGGACCTGAATTCGAAGAAATCGATAAGATGATGAAGTAAGATCGTTTTCTGAAAAAATATAAGAAGGCTACTAGAAATAGTAGTCTTCTTTTTTATTCATATAATTTAAAGTAGTAATTGAAAAATCTTATATTTGATATGGACTTGAGTGGAACAGATCATTTTCTTTATTTAAATAAAAATAGAAAAAGGAGTAAGGTCATTATATTACTCCTTTTTTATATTAAACATAATATTAATTATTCCCTAATCTTGGACGCTTATTTTTTGCCTGATCTGATCAGCTCTGTTAATAACAAGCAATGGTGTATCTGAATGAAAAACCATTTTTCTGGCAATACTTGGATTAAATAATCGAGCAAATATATTCCTTTTGTAAGAAGTCAAAGTGATTATATCTATATGATTATCTTTGATATACTGATCAAGTCCCTTTAATAAATTATCATTCATCACTACGTCATAATGAATTTCAAGCCCCGGATATTGCTTGTGAAAATATTCTTTTATACCTGCCAGTTTTATTTCATTCCAGGTGTCTTTAGAATCTGTAAGGTGTATCAAAGATACAGAAAAATGGAATGATTTCCAAGTATTAAAGAATGCCTCGAAAGCAATTAGATCTCTTTGATCAAAATTGGTAATAAAGGCAATCCGTTTTGCTTCACTAAACTGTTTGAATGGTGTATTTTCTGGAATAGCCAATACAGTCGTGCGACTTCTGTCAATAACTTCAGCGGTTACACTGCCAATTAAATCAATGTCTTTCTGATTTTTACCTCGGGTACCCATAATGATAACCATAGGACGCTGTTCTTTGGCATATCTTAAGATTTCCTCCTCTGGAATACCTTCACGTAAGATGCAGCTATATTTAACGTTGGGAAATTCGCCTGATGCAACTTTTTCTTTTATCTTCTCTGATAAAGCATTGAGATCAGAATGGACTTTTTGGATAATCGTTTTTACAGATTCTTCATCTCCAATCTGGTAATTGAAAACATCTCCATAAGGCAACGACGAAGCATATATAGGCGTAAAATAGACATGCAACAGGATGACTTCCGCATTTTCTATTTTTGCCAGGTTAAATGCAAATTCACATGCTTTCATCGAATAATTAGAGAAGTCGACAGGAATTAAAATCTTATTTGATTTATCTTTCACTTTGGGCTCCTTCTCTCCCACTATACTTTCAGACAGCCATGTAGAACTTTCTGTTATTTTTAAAGCACGTGGCAAATCGCTTTCTTTAATTCTTAAACGCACTCCCGATGAAACAACCGGTTGTATTTGATTAACGTTATGAATGTAGGTTTCTATACCTTCATTTTCCAAGACATTCTTTAAGATCTGCGCTTTGGTGTATGTCAGAATGGCCAGGGTTACTAATTTGTCTTCCATAAATGTACATTTTATAAGGTGAAAACAAATAAGAAATCCCAATTGTTTGATTCAATTGGGATTCAGTTTGTTATATTTTAAACTTGCACAGATTCGGTAGCCTGTTCTTTTTGCATACTCATATTCAATTCATCTAGGATTTTTAAAGCCCGATCAAGAACGGTCGTGTCATCCAACATTACAAGCCCACCATCTGGACCGGGCTCGAGATGTATTCCGACGCTTTTTCCCTCCTTGAAATTGTGTCCTCCGAAGAAGTTTCGCACTGTATCTACGTGCAAACCAAGTTCGTCTGCTATTCTATGCATGCTACCGCTAGGCAATGAATCTTTAATTTTACGAAGTTCATTAAACGTTATTGTTCTCATGTCTCATAAATTTAATGGTTAATACTATGTGATTTTTTTATCACGCTATAAACTTAAGCAAAAAAAAAGATAAAACAAATTATTTGCTTATCTTTTTTTCTTGAATATATAAAATCTATTAATGACCTTTATATCACCTCGATAGCAGAAGCTGGTACCCACCCGACTTTTCCATCTTCCAGTCGAATTTCTTTCCATTCTTTCATGGAGTTGTCTTTGACACTTACCTTTCTCCCTTCATGGAGAATAAACAAGCTAGTCCCACTTTCGCTTGGAGTACTCCGTACTGTTACACTCGGATTCATTACTATCGCCTCACTTCGATTAACCAAATGTTCTTTTTGTTGCGAAGCAAAAAGATTAGAGCAAATGGTGACAATCAGCAAAATGAGTCCTGATATGAATCCTATTTTCTTTAACATAATCTGTTTGGAGAATATAAAGAAATAGAGAGCGATAATCAATAGAATAAAGGAGACAATCCCCCATGTGGCCCATGCATCTACACTCATACTATTTGTCAGAGACTTGATCCATGATACAAAGAACACTTCAGGAACAGGTTCAACCTTGTCTATTGTTTTTGCACGTGCCACTTCAAGATTAGCACGGATGTCACCATTTCCTGGTTGTAATAGCAGAGCACGCTCATAATTTAAAACAGCTTTCGCTATCTCCCCTATTTTATAATAACTATTTCCCAGATTGTAATAGACATCGGCAGCTTCTCCATTTTTCAGTAATGCTTCATATATCTGAATAGCTGCTGCATAATCTTCTTTTATATATGCGGAATCTCCTTCAGCTTTTGTTGCATCTTCCAGTGTATTACTGGAAAATGTGGTATGCGAAGCGTGGATAGAATCAACTCCATTCGTTTGTCTAGTATCAATGCTTAACGAATCTTGTCCGAAACAAGTAAGCGACATTGATAATAATATAAAAAATAATATCTTTTTCATGACATAATCTCTTCTGGGTTAATGTTTTATTGAATTCTCCATTTTGCTTATTACTTCTATTGAAGAAGAATAAACTTTATCCATAGCTTGATTCTCATCACCTGGAGCAAACCGGGCAAATTCACAATCATTCAATGCGTTCAGGAATTCTTTGATCAGTTCCTCATTTACTCCGTGATTTCTTAGTTTTTCTTCAATATTATCTTTAGATAAACGAGATACCGGAATATTCAGTTTGTCACTTATATATCCCCACAATGCCTTTAATACCTCATCGTAGAAAGCATCTTTTTTATTTTCGGAGAGTAATTTTCCTGCAAGCTTCATTCGCTTCGTTGCCACTTTATTTGCTTTTTTCGTACGCATTTTAGCAACATTTGCATTTTCAGCAGCTTGTTTACGATAAATAATGAAGAAAATAATAAAGGCAAGAGCCGGAATGATATAGAACAACCAATATGTCATTGAACCATAGAAGAAACTTCCTTTAGGTTGGAGAGTAACTTCATTCTGTTTGATATAACGGATGTCTTCACCTAATACTTTCAAGTCCTCTTTATTCGTGAAGTTAGCAATTACTTGATCCGCATTACCTGCACCTTTCTCAACATTTACTACATAATCTTCTGTTTTCAGTGTTTTGTAAGACTTGGAGCGAATATCAAAATAGCTGAAAGATACTCCCGGAATCTTATATGTTCCGGCATGTCTCGGAATTGCCAAATATTCAATAATTTTATTGCCTGTGAGTCCTTCCCGGGTTAATCTGACTTGATTGTCTACTTTGGGATCATATACTTCAAAATCATCCGGGAATTTAATTTCCGGATTAGAAATCAACTTCAGGTTACCTGTACCGGATATTACCAGTTTAATAGTAATAGCATCATTGGTTTTCAGTTCCTTACTGTTGATAGAAGAAGATATATTGAACTCTCCCACTCCACCTGAAAAATCTGCAGGTTTACCCGTAGGAAGCGGATTGACATTTATTGCTATCTTAGGAGTGGAAATATTTTTTTTAATTTCAATGACATTACTTCCTCCATTGAAGAAGGCATCAAAAGGATCATCTGATTGCACAGGTTTTCCGATAGTCATCTGGAACTGTGCCGGATCAATATATAGCTTTCCTGATTGTTGTGGGAAGAGAACAAACTGGCGATAAACCGTTGTATAGTAATTACGTCCCTGATAATGCTCCGGAGTCCATCTTGCATTAGTTGTCATTTCTATTTCTTGAGAATGGAAACCTTTAAAGTCGGGCAATTTCGCATTATTAAGTTGTAAGTTGGATTCTCTGGTGTAAATTTTATAGGTCAGGACAAAAGCCTCCTGTTCATACACATTTGTTTTACTGGCACTTGCCATAATAAAAAGGTCCTGATTAGAGACACTTGTACTAGATGAGGAATGTATAGAACCACTACTACTATTATTTTGCTCGTTATTGCCACCTTGATCTTGTGGCAATACTTTAATCTTTACTGAGTTTGACACCATTTGGTCACCATCGGCAACAATGGAGGCACCGGGTATTGTGTATTCTCCGGCATTATTAGCCATTAATATGTATGTAAATGTAATACTACTAGTAGATGTAACATTACCATTCACTATTTGAGTACTACTTTGTTGTGAACGGCTTGGACCCATCAATACATCAAAACCTTTGATTGATGGTGCCCGAAAATCTTTCACTTTTTGTGTAGTTACAATATACGACAGCCTGAATTGTTCGCCTACTACCACTGCATCAGGAGCAGAAGCAGTAAAAGACACCTTATCAGCAAACGCATGAGTGCTATATGCTATCAATGCCATCAATATAATAATCAGTTTTTTCATTGCTTATGAAATTTATATCATCAACTTTATATTACCAATCTTTTTCCAAGCGACCGCCTTGCATAACTTTTTGTTGTTTCTTCACTTTATCCTGCACATCTTTCTCGTCCTGCATGACAGAATTCAGTAATTGTTCAGCATTCTCCTTCGACATCTGATTGTCTTGTTTCTTTTCAGATTTCGGTGGTTGCTGCTGATCTTTCTTTTCATCTTGTTTCTGATCCTTCTGTTTGTCTTTATTCTGGTCTTGTTTCTGATCTTGCTTTTGCTGATCTTTGTTTTGGTCCTGATTTTGATCTTGATTCTGCTGATTTTGTTGGTCTTTCAGCATTTTCTGTGCGAGAGCCAAATTGTACCGGGTTTCATGATCGGTAGGATTATTACGCAGTGACATTTTATATGCATCTACAGCTTTGGCATAGTCTTTACCAGCCTGGAAAATTACTCCCATATTGTGGTAAATATGGGCGAGTTTCATTTTATCTTTTTCTATTTTGCTGGCCGATACATATTGTTCCATGGCATCCTGAAACTTTTGCTGTTGCGAAAGGGTATTTCCTAGATTATACATGGATACCGTAGACTTGGGATTAGCTTCCAAGGCCTTCCGGTAGTTCACCTCTGCATCAACAAATACGCTATCATTAAACAGACGGTTTCCCTTACGGATATAGTCGCGTTCTGCTTTCTGAGCCGATACACCAGCTGCCGCTAACAGAAATACAGCGAATAGAATATATTTACTTTTTAACATACGTATAACTATTTCTTATTAGAAAACAGGTGAATGTTCTTAAATAAAGGATTTTTGCGATCCAGAATTAAGATTTCTGCCAATAACAATAGTAGAATAACCCATGCAATAGCCTGGAATTGTTCGTTAAACTCCGTATATACTTTCGACTCTACATCAGACTTCGCCATTTTATTTACTTCTTGATTGATGGCCTTTTGGGCTGAATTAGAATTATCTACTCGTACATATATACCTTTTCCTTCTTTTGCAATTTCCTGACACATAGCTTCATTCAAACGGGTAACGATCACATTACCTTCCCGGTCGCGGCGGTAATCATTCGTTCCTTCCACCGGTATTGGAGCGCCATCAGGCATACCTACTCCCAATACACTTACCTGAATACCCTTTTCTGCCGCAGCTTTGGCAGCTTCCACTGCACCACCTTCATGATTTTCACCATCAGTAATGACAATAATGGCGCGACCTACCCCTTCTTGCGGGGTGAAACTACGGGCTGCCAGATTGATTGCTTCCCCAATAGCTGTACCCTGTTTAGAAATCAACGAAGGACTAATGGATTCTAAGAACATCTTAGCGGAAATATAGTCACTTGTAATTGGCAGCTGTGTAAAAGCGTCACCGGCAAATACAATCATACCTACCTTATCATTATCAAGCTCATCTACTAACCTGGATATTAATCTTTTTGCTTTTTCCAAACGGCTAGGCTGTACATCCTGCGCTAACATAGAGTTTGAAATGTCCAAAGCAATAATTACCTCTACTCCCTTACGTTTAACCGTTTCCAGTTTTGAACCGAATTGAGGGCGTGCCAGTAATACGGAGAACAAACCAATAGCAACAAAAATAATCCAGAATTTTACATCCGGACGATATTTGGATACGTCAGGCATTAACTGAGCCAACAAAGTCGGATCTCCGAAACGTCGGATATTCTTTCTCCTCTTGTAATTGGAATACAAGTAGAAAGCTGCTAAAATAGGTAATAGCAGCAATAAATATAAATATGTAGGTTCTCCAAATCGAAACATCTTCTTACTATTTTATGATTGGCAAATAACGATTGACAAACATCCTTATGGAATTTTCTTGAGTACCGAATTACGTAATAGTACTTCCAACAAGACACAGAGGAAAGCTGCTAAAGCAAACCAATGATATTCTTCGTCCCGCTTACTATACTCTTTTACATTCAGTTTAGTCTTTTCCAGTTTATCAATTTCTTCATATACTTCTTTAAGCTTCGAGTTGCTAGTAGCCCGGAAATAGTTACCATCTGTCGTTCCGGCGATCTCTGTCAATGTCTTTTCATCAATTTCTACCGGCATACTTACATATTGCACCGTATTTCCGACTGGATAAGGATAAGGAGCCATTCCATTGGTACCTACTCCGATGGTATATACACGAATACCAAAACTTTTTGCTATTTCTGCCGCTGTCATTGGCGAAATATCTCCCTTATTATTAGTACCATCCGTCAATAGGATAATAACTTTGGATTTTGCTTTGCTATCTTTTAAGCGGGTTACAGCATTTGCAATACCCATACCGACAGCAGTACCGTCAGTGATAAGACCACATTTGATATTATGTATCATATCCAACAATACAGCATGGTCTACAGTCAACGGACATTGGGTAAAAGTTTCTCCTGCAAATAATGTAATACCGATATTATCATTGGGACGTCCATTGATAAACTCTGCAGCTACGTCTTTAGCAGCTTCCAGTCTGTTCGGCTTCAAGTCTTCAGCCAGCATACTGGTAGAAACGTCGATAGCCAGCATAATATCAATTCCTTCTATCTCACTGTTCTGCCACTTATTAGTAGTTTGCGGGCGTGCAAGAACCAAAATAACCAGTACTAAAGCAAGGCAGCGTAATAGAAATGGAACATGCAACAAATAATTCTTATAACTTTTAGGTGTATGTGCATATACCCGGGCATCCGAAATTTGAAGAGTTGCTTCACTTTTCTTTCGCTTCAGGATATACCATACAATATACGGTATAAGCAATAATAGCAAAAACAGATATTCAATATTGGCAAAAACCATTTTATTTATGATTTAACAGTTTACTATTTAGTATTAAGCTATACATCCTTTATACAAAAAGATTGTATAACTGTAGACCTATATATATAAAGGTACCGATCAATGCTGCTGATAACAATGCAATTCCACAAATCAGCATAGCTTTAACACGTAAAGAACGTTTCTCAATAATAGTGATTTCCGTTGGTTGCGGTTTCTGATTTTCCTCTTCCGGTTGTTTGGTCTCATTGATAAAATCAATGGCATTGATCAAATTAGCATCGTTTTCATTCATCTGAGGATTATGCTTCGCGAACTTCACCAAATCAGCAGTCTGGAACAATAGTTTTAGGTCTGATATGGCTTCTTTATCATTCATTTCCAATAACTGATCGATTATTTCAGAAGAAGTCATTTCCAATGCATTAAATCCGAAACGGTCCTTAATATATGTACGAATAGCATCGGTTAGTTCGGTATAGTACTCCTTCGATTGCCCTTTCTGCCATACCTTCTCTGTCTTGATACGTTCTATCTCTTTCATTGCAGCCTGATGTGGCGGCAATTTGGGTTCAACTTTAATTTTACGGATAATCGGCTTATTATCACGTATACGAACAATCAGATAAATCAGTAAACCAAGCAAAGGTAAAGCCAGGAATGAGCAAGCGATCAATCCATACCAGTCTTCCCATGCGAAAGGCGCTTTCATCACAGGTTTTTGTCCGAAGAACTGGTCAGGATGTAAGGTGTCAACCGGCATTGAATATACTTTTAATGCCAAAGCTTTGGAGTTGTACACTTTCCCATCTACGGTAACCGGCATTGGCGGCAGATAATATAGAGCAGAGTCAAAAGAAGTGATAATGTACTCCTGCGTAATCACCATCCGCTGGCGATCGTTCAGGAATTGGGTATCGGGTTTGACTGTTTCTATAATTTCCACACCTCTTACCAACGTATCAGTGTAAGCAGGAAAAATAGCACGCTGTTTGGCATCCATGGCTACTTGCAATTGCACTTTCGCCTGTTCGCCGATCAGTATCTGCAATGAATCAATTTTTGCTTCTACTGTAACAGACTGCGCTACTGCTTTACTGACAAACAATAGACCTAATAATGCTATCAGAATAATATTTCTATTCATCTTTGATTCCATTAATTTCGTTTGGCAAATAAATTCAACAATGCCTTTACGTAATCCTGATCGGTTCTGACGGATACAGCATCTACGTTGCTTTTGGTAAAAGTATCGTTCAGTTCAGTCTGCTTTTGTATCCACCAGTCGCGATGTGCCCGGCGTACAGCTTTGGAAGAGGTGTCAATCCATTGTTCATGCCCAGTTTCTGCATCTTTGATTCGCATCAGTCCTACTGGAGGAAGATCACTAAGTCTCCTGTCGTATACTTGCAATGCTACTACATCATGTTTCCTGTTAGCAATGGTCAGCGCATTCTTAAAGCTTTCCTGGTCAATAAAATCTGATAAGATAAATGCAGTGCAACGTCTTTTCATTACGTTTGTCAAATATTCCAAGGCAAGACGAATATTTGTGCGACGGCTTTCCGGTTGGAAATCAATCAATTCTCGGATAATATATAAGATATGTTTACGTCCTTTCTTGGGAGGAATAAACTTCTCTATCCGGTCTGAAAAGAAAATCACACCTATTTTATCATTATTCTGGATGGCAGAGAAAGCAAGAGTAGCAGCGATTTCCGTCACCATATCTTTCTTTAGCTGCTTGATCGTACCAAATTCCAAACTTCCGGAAACATCAACCATTAACATAACTGTCAGTTCACGTTCTTCTTCAAACACTTTCACATAAGGTTTATTGAAGCGCGCAGTCACATTCCAGTCTATGTCACGTATATCATCACCGAATTGATATTCACGGACTTCCGAAAATGACATACCCCTACCCTTGAAAGCCGAATGATACTGGCCTGCAAAGATATTGTTAGACAATCCTCGTGTCTTTATTTCAATTTGGCGAACTTTTTTTAGTATTTCACTTGTTTCCATTTATACAGTAGTTAATTAGTAGGTAGTTAAGTAGTCATGCATAGATACTTATGACTACTTATTGACTGTATTATAACTACAAATTAGGGCACTTCAACCTTATTCAGAATCTTACTGATAATTTCGTCCGAAGTCATGTTGTTAGCTTCAGCTTCGTAGGTCAATCCGATACGGTGACGAAGAACATCATGTGCTACAGCACGTACATCTTCCGGAATAACGTAGCCGCGACGTTTGATGAATGCATACGTACGAGCAGCTAATGCCAGATTGATAGACGCACGAGGTGAACCTCCGAATCCGATCATATCTTTTAGTTCCTTGAGGTCATATTTATCAGGGAAACGAGTTGCAAATACAATATCTACAATATAACGCTCGATCTTCTCATCCAGATAAACTTGACGAACAACTTTACGTGCTTCAATAATTTCATCCGCTCTTAGAATAGGCTTCACATTAAACTTCTCACCATTGATATTCTGACGAATAATCAATTTTTCTTCTTCCAACTTCGGATAATCAATGACTACTTTCAGCATGAAACGGTCAACCTGTGCTTCAGGAAGCGGATAAGTACCTTCCTGTTCGATAGGATTCTGAGTTGCCAATACAAGGAAAGGTTCCGGTAACATGAATGTTTCTTTACCAATAGTAACCTGACGTTCCTGCATTGCTTCCAGCAAAGCACTTTGTACTTTTGCAGGAGCACGGTTAATTTCATCAGCTAATACAAAGTTTGCGAAAATAGGTCCGCGCTGCACTTTAAAAGATTCATCTTTCTGACTGTAAACCATTGTACCGATAACGTCTGCAGGCAATAAGTCCGGCGTAAACTGGATACGGCTATATTTCGCATCAATCAGAGAAGCGAGTGTCTTAATAGCCAAAGTTTTCGCCAAACCAGGCACACCTTCCAAGAGGACATGGCCATCGGAAAGTAATCCGATAAGCAGTGATTCAACCAAATGTTTCTGACCAACAATGATTTGGTCCATACCTGTCGTAAGATTGGTAACGAAAGCACTTTGTCTTTCAATCCGCTCATTTAGCTCGCGGATATCAATTGATTCAGCCATAAATACTTAATATTTTATTATTTAAATCCCATTAATTTTATGTAAGCCTTGCCTGTGTCATAAGGCTTTTTATTTTGCCCCAAAAGTACGCCATATAATTAACGATTGCAACTAATTTTTATTAAAAAACAATGCGAAATCTTTAGATTAAGGTACTTTCATACGCTTTTGTACATCCATAACACTTCACCCGACCAATACAGGATTTGCATGGTCGGGTGAATGGATTATAACTACTTATTCTTTTGTAAGTTCCGGTATTTCAATAGTTGTGCCATACGGTACATTGTTGGGGTTCTTAATAACCTTCGGATTGTGTTTCACAATGTATGGCCACATTGCCTTTGTACCATAAAAACGCAAGGAAACCCTAGTCAAAGTTTCTCCTTCTTTGATTGTATATTTCGTCTTAGTTCCTGTAATCTTATAAGATGCTGAATCCAGATAGACAGGAGTAGCAGGTTGTTGTGTGACCGTTTGAGGTTCTGCTTTAACAGGAACAGCTTCTTCTTTTTTTGGGGTAACCGGTTGTGTCGTGGTAGCGACTTTGGATACATCAGGCGTTATTGCCTTTGCAGTATCCTTATGTGCAATCGTATCAGAAAGCTGCGCTTCCGGTTGAACGGGTTGGGTGGTTACAGGTGGCATATCCATTGCATTCTTGTCAGATGAAGAAGAAAATAAATCCGGATAATAAATAAAAAGAATGACACCTCCGCATAATAGCAAAACGACTACAATAACAGCTATTAAATAAGGTACAGGAGATTTTTCCTTCACTGGGGCTGTCTTTTTAGAAACCGGTTGGGATACTTGTTCCGGTTGGACCGGTTTTATCATTTCTTTTTCAGCAGGAGACACTATGGGAGTCACAGGTTGCAGATTTGCTTTTAGAAGCTCTTGCTCTATAATCTTTTCGGCAGTGATCTCTTCTTTTTCTTCTTCTATAGATGCTGCTTGCTGCTCATCGATTATCACTTCCTCTTCCGGAACCTCTTCATCTTCCAGCTGTTCTATCTTTTCTTCGATATCAGTCTCTGTAATGGCTTCTTCGGACTCTTTAGGAGACGTCTGTTCTGTCGATTCCTGTGCTATTGCAGATTCCTCAGTAATAGCAGGTTTTTCAATAGACTCTTCCACAGGTGGCTGACTGGCTATTTGCTCTTCCTGAATCGGCTCTTTTTCCGAAAGACCATCATCAGTACCTTCATTTTCTTCTATCACAGTAGTTTTAGAATCACCACCCACCTCATTCAAGACTGCCTGTGCTGATGCTTCCTCTCCTATTTCTTCTTCCTCAGTCTCTTCTATCGGAGTATCTTCCAGAATTGTATTTTCATTCAACACAACAGTCTCAAAGTGTGCAAAAGGTTTATTTATCGTATCCCTTAGATTTGCATCCGGAGAAAATGAGACTTTTGTATGTCCTTTTATCTGGAAACGCTCTCCTGTGTTGACATTGACACTTTCCCGGCTATCTACATCAATAAGTTTGAAAGTTCCCAATCCTTTGATTTTTACAGTCTTTTCGTTTTCCAAGGCTTGCTCTATCAAGAGAAAAAACTCTTTAACAAACGCTTCGGCGTCTTTCTTGGTCATGCTATGTTTGGCTGCCAATAAGTCAGTAAGGTCTTGAATTGTTAGTCTTTCATTCATAACGGGAAATATTTATTTAAACTTATCTTTCAATGTATTGCTAGGTCTATACGATAATACCAATTTAGGTGGAACCAGCATGCGTTGTTTGCTTGCCGGGTTGATTGAGATCCGTTCCGCTTTCTTTTTCACTTCAAAAGAACCGAATCCTTGAATTGCAATCACATTACCTTCTTCCAATTCTTGTGTCATACTGGACAACAAAGAATTCATCAATTCGGAAGTATCTTTGATTGTATATCCCAATCTTTCCGCTAGTTCGGATGTAAATTCCTTATTATTCATAGTCATTTATAATCTTTGCATATAAATCAAAATCGTCCGCATTCACCACTTCTACCTGATAAAACTGTCCGATCTTAAGCTCTCTCTCTGAACGATCAATCAATACTTCCGGATCTACTTCCGGTGAATCAAACTCTGTCCGTCCGATATAATAATCTCCTTCCAGACGATCGATTATAACTTTCATCTGTTTACCGATCTTTTCTGCACTTAACTCTGCCGAAATACCTTGTTGGATATCCATCAATTCATCAAGTCGGGCTTGTTTAACCTCTTGTGGGATAGAATCTTCGTATGTTTCTGCAGCATAAGTCCCTTCTTCTTCGGAATATGCGAAAGCGCCCATCCGATCAAAACGTACTTTACGTACAAATTCTTTGAGATCTTCGAAGTCCTCCTCTGTTTCTCCGGGATGTCCTACCATCAAAGTCGTCCTCAGGTGAATGCCCGGCACTTCTTTACGGAATTGTTCGATCAATTGGTAAGTATCCTCTTTGCTCACTTGTCGGCGCATTAACCTCAACATATTGTCACTGATGTGCTGAAGGGCAATGTCCATGTATTTGCATACATTGTCACGTTCGCGCATAACCCGGAATAAATCTGTTGGAAAATGTGCTGGATAGGCATAATGCAAGCGAATCCATTCCACCCCGGGTATATCAGAAATACGTTCAATCAATTCCGGAAGCATTTGTTTCTTATACCGGTCGATGCCATAATAAGTCAATTCCTGTGCGATCACTTGAAATTCTTTCACGCCTTGCGATACCAAGTATCGTACTTCGTCCAGAATTTCTTCCATTGGTTTGGAAATATGATGTCCTGTAATAATGGGGATAGCACAATAAGAACATTTACGGTCACATCCTTCTGAAATTTTCAGGTAAGCATAATGCTGGGGAGTTGTCAATGTCCGTTCAATATATAATTCATCGTGATAGACCTTTCCCAAGTCCTGTAAAAGCTCCTTCCAATTAAACTTCCCATAAAATTTATCTACCTGTGGTATCTCAACAGCTAGTTCCTTGAGATAGCGTTCGGAAAGACAACCCATCACGAAAAGTTTCTTTAAATCCCCTTCTTCCTTTCTTTCAGCGAACTCCAGAATCATATTTATGGATTCTTCTTTGGCATCACCAATGAACCCGCATGTATTGATTACCGCAATTTCCCCTTGCGGATTTTCAGTGTCATGAGTTACGCTGTATCCGACTTCCTCCAATTGACGCATCAGCTGCTCGGAGTCAACCAGATTTTTAGAACATCCTAAAGTAATAATATCTATCGTCTTTCTTTTCATGCATTTTCTCCAAACAAGGAATCAACGAATTCATTTTTACGGAATACCTGCAGGTCTTCCATGCCTTCGCCTAGTCCGATATACTTAACAGGAATCTTGAATTGATCGGAAATACCAATCACAACACCACCTTTGGCGGTTCCATCAAGCTTAGTGATGGCCATAGCGGTAACTTCCGTCGCCAAAGTAAATTGTTTGGCTTGCTCAAATGCATTTTGTCCGGTGGAACCGTCCAATACCAATAAAACTTCATCCGGTGCATCAGGCACCACCTTTTTCATTACATTCTTAATTTTGGTCAGCTCGTTCATTAAGCCTACCTTATTATGCAGACGACCTGCTGTATCAATAATAACCACGTCTGCGTTATTGGCAACGGCCGAACTAAGAGTGTCATAAGCCACAGATGCGGGATCCGCTCCCATTTTCTGTTTGACTACGGGAACTCCTACCCGTTCTCCCCAAATCATTAGCTGTTCCACAGCTGCAGCGCGGAAAGTGTCGGCGGCTCCCAGATAAACGGATTTACCTGCTTTCTTGAATTGATAAGCTAGTTTGCCAATAGTCGTAGTTTTACCTACCCCATTTACTCCCACAACCATAATGACATAAGGCTTTCTTGCGATGGGTATGTCGAAATCAGCTACATCATCCGAATTATTTTCAGTAAGCAGAGCTGCTATTTCGTCACGTAATATAAGATTCAGTTCCTGAGTATTTACATACTTATCTGCAGCAGCACGTTTTTCGATGCGCTTGATAATATTTAAAGTTGTTTCTACACCGACGTCAGATGTAATCAGCACTTCTTCCAGATTATCTAATACTTCATCGTCTACTTTTGACTTGCCAGCCACAGCACGAGCTATTTTACTGAATACGCTCTCTTTGGTTTTAGATAATCCTTTATCTAAAGTTTCCTTCTTCTCCTTTGAAAAAAAACTAAAAAATCCCATATTTACACTTGTTTGTATAATACATTTGCTACAAAGATATAACAAAGGATTGGAAAAGTAAAAAAAGAAGCAATAAAAAATCCCCTCATTGTTTGCCAATGAGAGGATTTTGCAGTTATAGCGTATATGCTATTTCGATTATTTTTTGAAAAAGTCTTGTACTTTTTCGTTCGGAACCATTTGTTCATCAAAAACGTATGCTCCAGTTTTTGGAGATTTTACCATTTTGATAACCTTGGTATAAGCACGACCTTCTTTAGAACCTTCGTGCAAACTTGCTACTGTTTTCTTTGCCATGGGTTATACGACTTTATTATTTAATTTCCTTGTGTACTGTTACTCTCTTCAGAATCGGGTTGTATTTTTTCAACTCAAGTCTTTCTGTAGTATTCTTTCTGTTCTTAGTTGTGATATAACGAGATGTTCCCGGCATTCCACTGTCTTTGTGTTCTGTACATTCCAGAATCACTTGCACTCTGTTACCTTTTGCTTTCTTTGCCATTGTAAGTTTTCTCCTCTACGTTTAGCCGATTACTTTAATGCTTTTCCAATCACAATAACCTTTAGCCACTGCTTCAGTCAGCGCAGCATCCAGTCCTTTTTTGTTGATAATACGCAACCCGTTAGCACAAATGCTAAGGCTGATCCAACAATCTTGTTCTACATAATAGAACTTTTTGTTAAACAAGTTCAAATCAAAGGTTCTTTTAGTTCTTCTCTTTGAGTGTGAAACATTGTTGCCAATCATGGCTTTCTTTCCGGTAATTTGACAAATCTTCGACATTTCTATCTTATTTTTATAGTTTTATATCTATACTTCTTTCAAACAGGACGCAAAGTAAGCACTTTTATCCGTATAAAACAAGAATTTCCTAAAATAATTCACTTCCAGGCACCTATTTTTCTTTTATTTGAGTAAATCACGGAGCATTAATAGTGCATTATTGCCTGCTCTTTCGATATTCATGCTTCTTCCGCGGTTCGTTTCCTGTTTGTAAGTACAAATTTCGTTTTTATAACCAGCGGCTATCCAAACAGTTCCCACCGGCTTCTCGGGAGTACCACCTCCGGGGCCTGCTATCCCTGAGGTAGCAATGGCGCAATCGGTTTTTAGTGCTTTCATCGCACCTTTTACCATTTCAATCACAGTTTCTTCACTGACAGCCCCATGTTGCTCCAATGTTTCGGAGGAAACGTGTAAAAGTCTCATTTTTACTTCATTGGAATAGGCTACTACACTTCCGTTAAAATATTCAGAACTACCGGCAATGGAAGTCAAACGTGCGGCAATACTGCCTCCGGTACAACTTTCTGCGGTGGAAACGGTCAATTTCTTCTTTTTTAAAAGTTCACCGACTATAACTTCCAAAGGCGTATCTTCTTCACTGAAAATGTCTTCACCAAGTATTTCCTCTAATTTTACTTTTTCACGTTCAAGAAGAACTTTTACTTCCTCCCTGTTTTGTCCGCGTCCTGTCAGTCTAAGACGAATAATACCCAGCTTAGGCAAGTATGCCAATTTGATACATTCCGGCAGAGTGCTCTCCCACGGTTCCAGTTTTTCTGCCAATACGGATTCCGGATAGTTTTGTACGAGAAATGTTTGGTGCATAATCACATCCGTTTGAAACCTCTCGTGCAGCTTAGGCAATACACTTTCTGTCATTACGGCAGTCATCTCTTGCGGAACGCCCGGCATGGAAACAAGTACTTTTCCATCTCTTTCGAACCAGCTGACAGAGGCACTTCCTACAGGATTATTTATCACCGTACAATCTTTCGGAACCATTGCTTGGCTTTTGTTGAGTGCATTCATAGGTATTTTCCCTGCCAGTACCCGTTTTACGTTTTCGAATACTTCTTCGTTGAAAACCAGTTCCGTATGAAAGTATTTACATAAAGTTTGTTTGGTGATATCGTCTTTGGTAGGTCCGAGTCCTCCGGTTACTAAAACAATATTCACCCTTTCCATCGCATTATCAATCGCTTCCATGATTTCCTTTTCCCGGTCACGGATTGAAACAATACGAAGAACCTCAATGCCTATTTTATTTAATTCCTGCCCCATCCAGGCTGAATTAGTGTCGACAACCTGTCCTATCAACAGTTCATCGCCAATGGTTATTATTTCGGCAAACATACTTCTTAGTTTTTATCCTATTATATATAAATAAGGTATACCCAATTATAACGTCACACGAGAATAAGCCGGAAGATCAATAGAACAAAAGTCCTTATCCAGATATTTGAAATATCCGGTAATGGCGATCATGGCTGCATTATCAGTTGTATAACTGAATTTAGGGATAAAAATATTCCAGCCATATTTCTCGGCATGTTCCCGAAAAGCATTACGCAATCCATTATTTGCAGAAACTCCTCCGGCTACAGCTATTTCATTAATCTTATATTCTTTGGAGGCTTTTCGTAATTTATCCATCAGAATATCCACTACAGTAGCCTCCAATGATGCTGCAAGGTCTACTTTGTGATGTTCTATGAAATCGGGATCTTCCTTTAACCAGTCGCGTAATGAATATAAAAAGGAAGTTTTCAATCCGCTGAAACTGTAATCCAGACCAGGAATATGCGGTTTGCTGAATGTAAAAGCTTTCGGATTTCCCTGACGAGCCAGTTTGTCAATGATCGGTCCGCCGGGATAACCAAGTCCCATCACTTTAGAGCATTTATCAATAGCTTCACCTGCGGCATCGTCAATAGTCTGTCCGAGAATCTCCATATCATTATAGGCTTTGACCAGTATGATTTGTGAATTTCCTCCGGATACTAGTAAACAGAGAAATGGGAAAACTGGTTGTCTCTCCTCTTCTCCTTCTGCTTTAATAAAATGAGCTAAGACATGTCCTGTCAGATGATTAACGTCAATCATTGGAATATTTAAAGAACGAGCGAATCCTTTTGCAAAGGAGACCCCAACAAGCAAAGACCCCATCAATCCCGGTCCGCGAGTGAAAGCTACTGCGCTCAACTCTTCTTTGGTGACGCCGGCACGTTTTAATGCTTCATGTACTACCGGTACGATGTTTTGTTGGTGTGCCCGTGAAGCCAACTCGGGTACTACTCCGCCGTATGCTTCATGTACGGCTTGACTTGATACCACATTTGACAGCAAATAACCATCCTTGATTACGGCTGCCGACGTATCGTCACAGGAGGATTCAATTCCTAAAATTATTGCACTCATAAGTATTTAAACTATTAAACGGTGCAAAAGTAATCATAAAACTATGATTCGTAACGAACTATTTTATATTTTTGTTCGCAAAATAAAAGTAATCGCATATCAGAACGCTGAAAAAGACTGTACGCTGGGTAGTAGGTATTGTACTGGGAGTATATATCGGGACTATTGTTTTGCTGAATATACCAAACATTCAGCAAGCAATGAGTGTATTTGTAGCTGAAGAACTTTCCGAAGTTTTAAATACAAAGGTAGTGATTGGTAGAATTAATATCGGTCTATTGAACCGTATTATTATTGATGATGTATTGCTTGACGATCAGAGTGGTCAGGAAATGCTTAAAGTCACACGTTTGTCCGCCAAATTCGATATTATGCCCTTTTTTAAAGGAAAGATATCCATTAGCAGTGTTCAGCTTTTCGGATTTAATATCAATCTCCTGAAAGAGACTCCGGATTCACCTCCTAATTTTAAGTTTGTTTTGGATGCTTTTGCTTCTAAAGATACGGTGAAGAAAGAAAACTCCCTTGATTTACGTATTAATTCCATCCTGATTCGTCGTGGAAGGATGTCTTATCATGTGTTGTCGGAAGAAGCAACACCGGGAAAATTTAATGCTAAGCATATTCAGCTTCAAAATATCATCGCTAATATATCGTTGAAGGCATTAAGTAAGGACTCTTTGAATTTAGGGATCAAGCGATTGAGCCTTGATGAAAAAGCATCCGGCTTCTCTTTGAAGAAAATGAGTTTGAAACTGGTTGCCAATAACAAGCAGACAAACATTGATAATTTTACAATAGAATTGCCCGAAACCTTCCTCAAACTCGATACCATTCATTTGGAGTATGATAGTTTGAAAGCTTTTGACCGTTTTACAGAACAAGTACATTTCTCTTTCCGTACTTTGCCGTCGCAAGTTACTTTAAAAGATATTTCTCCTTTTGTTCCTATCCTTTCGCATTTCAAGGAACCGGTGACATTGGATATGGAGGTGAAGGGGACTGTGGATCAGTTGACTTGTTCGCATCTGGAGATTACAGCCGATGGCCGTCAGTTTCGTCTGCGAGGAGATGTATCGCTTCAGGACTTATCGCGTCCACAAGATGCGTATGTATATGGAACTCTTTCCGAACTTTCGGCCAATGCTCGCGGAGTCGGTTTTTTAGTGCGTAATTTAAGCCATAATTATAATGGAGTTCCTCCTCTTCTCGAACGTTTGGGAAACGTGAGTTTTCAGGGAGAAATTTCGGGATACTTCACAGACTTAGTTACTTATGGGCAATTACAAACGAGTCTTGGAAATGTAAAGACCGACTTGAAATTGAGCTCTGATAAGACAAAAGGATTGTTTGCGTATTCCGGAGCTGTCAAAACAGAGGATTTTCAACTAGGTAAATTATTGGATAATGAGGAGTTGGGAGAAATTACTTTCAATCTGGATGTACATGGCCGGCATATTGCTGACCACTTGCCTGCCGTAGAATTGAAAGGACTGATTGCTTCGATAGATTATAGCAGATATAGATATGAAAATATCACACTGGACGGAGAATACAAACAAGGCGGATTTAATGGAAAGATAGCGTTGGATGATCCTAATGGCTCTATTTATTTGAATGGAGACGTAAATGTTGCATCCAAAGTTCCTACTTTCAATTTTCTTGCAGTAGTCAATAAAGTACGTCCACATGATTTGAATCTTACCACCAAATATCCCGATGCAGAGTTCAGTTTAAAACTGAAAGCCAATTTTACAGGTGGATCAGTGGATGAGATGATTGGAGAAATCAATGTGGATAGCTTGGAATTTACAGCTCCGGATAAAGCATATTTCATGCAGAATTTGAATATCCGGGCAACCAAACAAAATGGAGAAAATCAGCTTAGATTGACTTCTGAATTCCTGAAAGCAAGCATAGAGGGAAAATTCCAATATCACACATTACCTGCCAGTATTCTGAATATTATGCGGAAATATGTGCCGTCTTTGATATTACCTCCCAAGAAGCCGATTGAAACCCATAATAACTTTTTGTTTGATATACATATATATAATACGGACATTTTATCTACGATATTTGATATACCGTTAACGGTGTATACTCATTCTACGTTGAAGGGGTATTTTAATGATGCTTTACAACGCTTGCGTGTAGAGGGATATTTCCCCCGTCTGCAATATAAGAACAACTTTATTGAGTCAGGCATGATTCTGTGCGAGAATCCGGCAGATCATATCCGCGCACGGGTTCGTCTGACTAATTTGAAAAAGAAAGGAGCGGTCAATTTATCTCTGGATGCACAAGCTAAAGATGACGATGTCAGTACGACTTTGGATTGGGGAAATAATGCTGCAGCAACATATAGCGGGAAATTAGCAGCTGTTGCCAAATTTCTACGTACAAGCGGAGAAAAGTCCTTATTGAAAGCGATGGTGGATGTGAAACCTACTGATGTTATTTTAAATGATACTCTTTGGAAGATACATCCTTCGCAGGTGGTAGTCGATTCCGGACGAGTGGATGTGAACAACTTCTACTTTAGTCATCAGGATAGATATGTACGTATTAACGGCCGGCTTTCCGAGAATCCTAAAGATACTGTAAAGGTTGATCTAAAGGATATAAATATGGGATATGTATTTGATATTGCAAGTATATCCGACGATGTTAATTTTGAGGGTGATGCAACAGGAACGGCTTATGCAAGCGGAGTGCTTAAAAAGCCTATCATGAATACTCGTTTATTTATAAAGAATTTCTCACTCAACAACGGTCGTTTGGGTGAACTGGATATATATGGTGAGTGGGATAATGAAAACAGAGGTATCCGTTTGGATGCATCCATTCAGGATATATCCCCTTCTCCATCGCGTGTCACGGGTATTATTTATCCATTAAAACCCGAGAGCGGACTTGATTTAAATATTGAAGCAAATGAATTGAATTTGAAATTCCTCGAACATTATATGAAGTCTATTGCCAATGATATTAAAGGGCGGGGAACAGGAAAAGTACATTTCTATGGAAAATTTAAAGGATTGAACCTGGATGGTGCTGTAATGACAGACGCATCCATGAATTTTGATATTTTAAACACGCATTTTGCAGTAAAAGACACCATTCATCTGGCTCCTACCGGATTGACATTCAATAATATACATATTTCTGATATGGAAGGACATTCGGGAAGAATGAATGGATATTTGCATTTCCAGCATTTTAAGAACCTAAACTATCGTTTTGAGATACAGGCAAATAATATGCTTGTGATGAACACAAAAGAATCGACAGATATGCCTTTTTATGGTACGGTGTATGGTACCGGAAATGTATTGCTCTCTGGAAATGCCATACAGGGGCTCGACGTAAATGTGGCCATGACTACAAATCGAAATACTACCTTTACCTATATTAATGGTAGTGTAGCATCGGCTACTAGCAATCAGTTTATCAAATTTGTAGATAAAACACCTCGTCGTACTATCCAGGATTCTGTTCAAGTAATCTCATATTACGAACAAATACAGCAAAAACGTCAGGAGGAGGAAGAACAGAAAACAGATATCCGTTTGAATATTCTGGTGGATGCAACTCCCGATGCCACCATGCGAATCATCATGGACCCTATTGCCGGAGATTATATCAGCGGAAAAGGTACGGGAAATATCCGGACGGAATTTTATAATAAGGGTGATGTGAAGATGTTCGGTAATTACCGGATCAATCAAGGAGTATATAAATTTAGTTTGCAGGAAGTGATCCGTAAAGACTTTATTATCAAGGATGGAAGTACAATAACATTCAATGGTGCACCTTTGGATGCTAACATGGATATACAAGCTTCATATACAGTGAACTCTGCTTCTTTGAATGATTTGATACCGGATGCTTCGGCTATTATACAACAACCCAATGTGCGTGTAAATTGTATCATGAATCTAAGTGGTATGCTGGTACGGCCGACTATCAAACTGGGTATTGAGCTTCCGAATGAAAGAGATGAAATACAAACATTGGTGCGTAATTATATCAGTACGGAAGAGCAGATGAATATGCAGATTCTTTATTTGTTGGGTATTGGCAAGTTCTATACAGAAGATGCCCGTAATAACAATCAGAATTCGAATGTGATGTCATCGGTGCTCTCATCGACTCTTTCCGGCCAGTTGAATAATGCACTTTCACAGATCTTTGAAACGAATAACTGGAATATCGGTACGAATTTGAGTACGGGTGATAAGGGTTGGACAGATATGGAAGTAGAAGGTATTTTGTCGGGACAATTATTGAATAACCGTTTATTGATAAACGGAAACTTCGGTTATCGGGATAATCCGATGGCTAATACTAACTTTGTAGGAGACTTTGAAGCAGAATGGCTGATTACCCGTTCGGGAGATATCCGTTTGAAGGCTTATAATGAGACAAATGACCGTTATTACACAAAAACAAATTTGACTACACAAGGTGTAGGTATCATGTATAAGAAGGACTTCAATAAATGGAGTGATTTATATTTCTGGAATAAATGGCGGTTACGCAATAAGCGGAAACGGGAAGAAGCTGAAAAGGTGAAACCACAACAAACGGACAGCATCACTGATAAAACTGCTAAATCGGCAGTGAAAAGAAAACGTGCACAGGAACAGTAAAAAACAATAAACGATGACATATCCACCAGGAATAATGTCATCGTTTGTTGTTTGTGAGAATTAGGTTTCAGAATTATACACTTTGACCTATGAAAGGACAGTACCGTTCTCGCCTATGTTTACTACTTTATCTACATTCCCCTTCTCAAGTTCAATTCGATAATATATGCTACCATCTGCTTTTTCAACATACTCCGCTTCGTCAAAACGATATTCTCCATATTGATTATTAAGAGTACTTTTTACCGCTTCAGGCAATTCATTCTGACGTACTTCCCATGAAGTAGAATACCAATTTCCAGTCTGGTTGAACAATACATCTTTTGAGATTCCATTATGAATGATATCTACCTCTGTATATCCGAAATCCCAATCATTTCTATCATCTTCTACGTCTACTTCCAAGATTCTTGCATTCGGATACTTTTCATTGATGAAGTTTTTCATAGCTTCAGTCAATTGTACAGGAAGATGTTCGGTGTTATCATCATCAGTGTCTACAATACTTTTAATCAGAGTTCCATCGGCAGAATAATACAAATCTACCTCCTGATTCTGCTTTTCGACTTCAATCACGAAAACAGTTTCAACGCCTGTCCGTTCCAGTTTGTCTATATCATCCCGTTTCCATGAGGCATATTCGCTGCTCTCAAAAGACGTTTTTACGGCTTGTGGTAATGCATTATAAGGAATGTCCGTTTCTGTCATTTGCCATTTTCCATCCTGGGTGAACCATGCAGATGCTTCATATCCGTCATAGAAATCGGCTACATAATATCCGGACTTAGTTTCCCACTTCACATTTGCAGCATTAGGGAATTTGGATGAGAATGCACTTTGAAGTTCGGCAGGAACAGTTATTGAACCATCGTCATCGTTGTCACAACTTTGCAGACTCCATGTGACGCTTAGTGCCAGTAAAAGTGTATAAATCTTTAGTTTCATCTTTGTTCAATTTAAACAGGTTTAGAAATCAATATCAATCAAATTAAATTTCAGGTCAAACTTCAGTTCCGTACGGTTGGATAGTTTTACTTCATAATCTTTCTTATCTCTCTCAATTTTCAGAATTTTAGCATCAGGGTAATTGGTCGTTACATATTTCTGAATAGCTGCCGGAATAATTGCTGTAGGTACAGAACTATATTTGCAGTTTACTTCTTCCCAGTTACCTTTGTTATCAAACTCCACTTTATCACCATTCGTGAAAATCACTTCATAACTTTTATAGAAGAAATCACTTTCCATTTTGGCTAATGCTATTTTGCTATCGGCAAAATGCTGTTTAATGAACTGCTGTGCCGGTTGTGGCATTTGAGTTACCTGGATTGGTTTGTCGTCATCTGCACGAGCTACTGTTTGCAAAGTGAAAAGACATACTAATAAGAATACTAACTTTTTCATAATCGTTGTTTTTTAAATATTGGTTTTTACTATTATTAATTTTATAATGCAAAGATGAGAGGAGAATCTGAAAAGATTTGGGAATTTTGAGAATTTCCCCCCAAAAAAATCGAAAAAATATAGTGACGCTATCCGATTAATATAGTGTCACTATATATAAAGGATACCGTCACCATCCTATAGGGATAGTGTCACTATAATTTCTTTCTGAAATTAGATTCTTTATGATTCTTTTAAAACTACTAATATACACATCGTTTATTTTTGCACACACAGATTTGACAATATTCATATTAAACAACCATAAGAACTTTTTTATGACTATGAGAACAAATTATTTTTTATTATTAGCTATTCTATTGGGGATGCTCCCTATGAGTTACACGCACGCCAATGATTCAATACCTAAGAGCGTGATTCTGTACACACCTTACACAAAAATCTCCGTATCTCCCGGAGCGTCAATTGACTACAGTATTGATCTTATCAACAACACAGACCAGTTGACGAATGCGAATCTTTCTGTCAGCGGATTGTCCGCCAGTTGGAAACACGAAATGAAATCCGGTGGCTGGAGCCTTAGCCAACTATCAGTACTTCCCAAAGAGAAAAAGACTTTCAATTTAAAAGTCGAAGTCCCATTAAAGGTGAATAAAGGTAATTATCACTTTGTGGTATATGCCGGAAACGCCAAACTTCCGTTGGATGTGGTGGTTGCTCAAAAAGGAACATACCAGACTGAATTTACTACCGACCAACCCAACATGCAGGGAAATTCCAAATCAACCTTCACTTTCAGCGCCACTTTAAAGAATCAGACTGCCGACCAGCAGCTATATGCTTTGATGGCTAATGCACCCAGAGGTTGGAATGTAGTTTTTAAACCTAACTATAAGCAAGCCACTTCTGCACAAGTGGAAGCCAACAGCACTCAAAATGTAAGTATAGATATTACTCCTCCTGCCAATGTAGAAGCCGGCAGTTACAAAATTCCGGTACGTGCCGCTACAGGTACCACTTCTGCCGAATTGGAACTGGAAGTGGTTGTTACCGGCTCTTATCAAATGGAACTGACTACTCCCCGTGGGCTATTGAGTACAGATGTCACAGCAGGTGATATAAAGAAAATAGAACTGGAAGTCAGAAACACAGGCTCTTCATTACTGAAAGATATTCAGCTATCTGCCAATAAACCTGCTGACTGGGAAGTAACTTTCGAACCTTCAAAAATCGATGCACTAAAAGCCGGAGAGACATCAACGGTTATGGCTACTTTGAAAGCTTCTAAAAAAGCATTGCCAGGCGACTATGTGACTACCATCATGGCAAAAACTCCTGAAGTAAATGCCGATGCGCAGTTCAGAGTTGCAGTAAAAACTCCGATGATATGGGGATGGGTAGGCGTTCTTATCATTATTGCCACCATCGGCGTGGTTTACTACCTGTTCCGTAAATATGGAAGGAGGTAAATTATGGGCGAACAAGTGATCGTACTTACCGATTTGACCAAACAATACGGTAATTTCACTGCTGTAGATCATATTCGCCTGAATATCCGGAAAGGAGAAATCTTCGGATTGCTGGGACCGAATGGTGCTGGAAAATCAACTACTATCTTAATGATGTTGGGATTGACAGAGCCTACTTCGGGAACAGTTGAAATTTGTGGAATCAATTCTACTACACACCCCATTGAAGTAAAAAGGAAAATTGGGTATTTGCCAGAAGATGTAGGATTCTATGATGATATGACTGGACCGGAGAATTTGATCTATACAGCGCGATTAAATGGTATTGCTGATAAAGAGGCAAAAACTAAGGCTATGGAACTGATGAAGCGGGTAGGCCTTGAAGATCAGTTAGCCAAAAAGACCGGGAAATATTCTCGTGGTATGAGACAGCGGTTGGGATTGGCTGATGTACTTATTAAAAATCCGGAGATTATAATTCTCGATGAGCCGACTTCAGGGATTGACCCTGCAGGTGTTCAGGAATTTATCGAACTGATTCGCTGGTTGAGTAAAGAAGAAGGACTGACTGTGCTTTTCTCTTCCCATCATCTGGATCAGGTACAGAAAGTGTGCGACCGGGTAGGTTTGTTCAGTAATGGCCAATTACTTGCTTTGATCGATATGGCAGAATTGAAAGATAAGAAGCAGGAATTATCTGATATTTATAACCATTATTTTGAGGAAGGAGGAGAAAGGCATGAATAAAGTCAATCATCCTTTTTGGGTTATCGTCAACAAGGAAATTTCCGATCATGTCAAAAGTTGGCGTTTTATTATATTAATAGGTATTATAGCACTTACCTGTATGGGGTCGCTATATACGGCACTCACCAATATTAGTGAAGCCATCAAACCTAATGATCCGGACGGTTCGTTTCTTTTCTTGAAGTTGTTTACGGTTTCAGATGGGACTCTCCCCTCTTTTGTGCTGTTTATTAACTTCTTAGGGCCTCTATTGGGAATCGCTTTGGGATTTGATGCAGTCAATTCCGAACAAAATAAAGGAACATTGAGCCGTATGCTGTCCCAGCCTATTCATCGTGATTGCATTATCAATGCGAAGTTTGTGGCTGCTCTGATTGTGATAGGTATCATGTTGTTTGTATTGGGCTTTCTGGTGATGGGATGTGGACTGATTGCTATTGGCATTCCTCCCACGGCAGAAGAGTTTTGGAGAATTGTTTTCTTCATCATTACCAGTATCTTTTATGTAGCATTCTGGTTGAATCTGGCTATTCTGTTTTCACTCCGTTTCCGTCAGGCAGCGACTTCTGCATTAGCATCTGTGGCTGTTTGGTTGTTTTTTAGCGTATTCTATACCATGATTGTTAATTTGGTGGCTAAAGGGTTGAGTCCGTCACAGATGGCATCACCTTATCAGATTATCAGTTATCAGAAGTTTATTCTAGGGTTGATGCGTTTGGCGCCAAGTGAACTGTTTAATGAAGCTACCACCACATTACTGATGCCTTCTGTCAGAAGTTTGGGACCATTGACTATGGAACAGGTACAGGGAGCTATCCCTAGTCCGCTCCCATTGGGACAAAGTCTTTTAGTTGTATGGCCGCAGCTGACCGGATTGATTGCGGCAACGGTTATTTGCTTCGCTATTTCTTATATCATGTTTATGAGGAGAGAAATACGCTCCAGATAACTAACTCATCATAAAAAGACAAAGGACACGGAGAAACAGGTGAATGGATATACCTGACAAATTGGTTTATGATAACCGACAGGTCGTTCACTTTAAATCCGTGTCCTTTGTGTTTTCCGGGTGAATCTTATCATTGGGAAATCTCGAAGCAATGTTCATTCTGCTCGAAGTAATAATTTATATTCAGATGTTGCAAACGACAGATGGAATCGGCTATAGCTAATCCCAGCCCTGTAGATCCTTCCTTTTTGCTACCCTGATAGAAACGTTCGAAGATATGTTCCTTGTCCAGCGGATGCTCCACCCCCGAATTTCGGAAAGTAATACCGTTCTTAGTAACGGTGATTCGGATATGTCCCCCGTCAATATTATGTACAAATGCATTTTTCAGGAGGTTAGTGAGTAAAGCAACAGCCAGAGATTCGTTCATTGTCACCTTGAAAACACCTTGTTCATCTATCGTGACTTCTATGTTGCGATAATCATAAACTTCTTCGTAATCTTGCAGATATTGTTTGAGAAGTACATTGAATTCCAATTCTTTGGTATCGGTAAACTGGCCATTATCAATTTTGGAAAGCAATAATAGAGACTTGTTTAATTTAGTGATGTATTCTAAAGTCTGATGCGTTTTCATCAGTTCTTCCAGTTGTTTTTCTGATAGCGAATCATCTTCCATCAACATTTCCAATCGGTTACGGCAAATAGCAAGTGGAGTTTGTATCTCGTGTGAAGCATTTCCGATAAACTGTTTTTGTTGTTCGAACATTTGCTCCGTACGTTCTACATAACGGATGGCAGCCTCATTTAATTTCCGGAATTCCGTGATTTGAGTATTGTTACTCAAGGGTTTATTCCTTTTCCCTGTTTGATAACCGTCCAGCCAGTGCAGAAGTACATAGAGCGGTCGCATATTCCGGTAAAATACCCATACGGAAATAATAATAATGCAGAATAATAAAGCTACATATAGAAATATTATCCACACCTGGATAGCATCTCTCAAATCATCTTTTTCAATACTGGGGGTCGATACTGTCAGTTCGTGGTATCGTCCTTCATCGTCTTTAAAGATAGTAGTAAGAATACGTGCCGGCTCGGTTTCTCCTTTCTCTTCAATATATACCATAGAGTCTTTATACTGAATATCGTCCTGACTTTCCGCATATTCTTTGCTCACTTCCATCATATAATATTGATTGTTGGAACCGTTAGTTTTAGACGGTAGCTCCTCTCCTGCCAATGCCCGGATAATGATGGTTTCCGAATAATCTTCCAAAGCGTCATCCACTTCATCGTTGACTTCATCGATCATCGTAACGTAAAAAAAGATAGCCCAAACCGTCAGTATAAGGGTCAGAGCAAGTGTAATACGAAGAATGATGTAATATATTAATTTCATGGACAATAATCTCTTTCTTTTTTATTCTACCACCATTTTATATCCAAATCCATAGACCGCTTTAATTTCAATCGTTGCACCCGAATCTTTGAGCTTTTTGCGAAGATTCTTGATCTGTGCATATATGAAATCAAAATTATCAACCTGATCGATATGATCTCCCCATACAGATTCGGCTAAGGTATTTTTATTGATTAATCTTCCGGGGCGGTTGATGAAATATAATAGGATATCATACTCTTTTCTATTTAGTTCCACTTCCAGATCATTCACAAAGACACGATACTTATCCGGTTCTATCCGTACATTGCCCTGGCGGATATCAATCTCTCCATCGTGCTGATGACGGCGGATCACGCTTTTAATACGTGCATTTAATTCAACCAGATGAAAGGGTTTCGGCAAATAATCATCTGCTCCGAGTTCTAATCCCAAGACTTTGTCTTCCAGGGAGTCTTTGGCGGAAATAATAATCACATTTTCCCGTTTATGGAGTGCTTTCAATCGTTCGAGAAGATCAAGTCCGCTTCCGTCCGGCAGCATGATGTCCAATAAGATACAATCATAGTTGTAATCTTCAATTTTGCGTAGAGCAGAATTGAAGTCACCGGCTGTTTCTACCACGTAACGTTCTTTTTCAAGTGAACATTGAATCAGTTCTCTCAAAGAGGGTTCGTCTTCTACAATCAATATCTTCATAATTTTGTTCTCCTTTCTTTTTTTACATACTGCAAAGAAAAGGGATATTTCTGAAATAAAACTGAAATGGAAGGAAAAAAGAAAAGGATGAAAACGATTCAATCGCTTTCATCCTTTTTATAATGATATACAATTTCTATTTAATAAGAACGTGCAAATATGACGCGGCAAGCAGATGGTTTACCTGTAACCATACATTTACCCGGTTCTTTGTCGCCCGGAACAAATGAATCGAACGGAATACAACGAATAGTTGCTTTGGTTTCTTCCTTAATCTTTTCTTCTGTTTCAGTGGTTCCGTCCCAATGAGCCAGAATAAATCCGCCTTCTTCGATTTTTTCTTTAAATTCGTCGTAGGTATCTACTGTTGTTATCTTGGAATTACGGTAATCCAATGCTTTTTTGTAGATATTAGCCTGCATTTCTTCAAGCAGGTTCTGAACGTATGTTTCAATGCCTTCACAGGTAACTGTTTCTTTTTCCAGTGTATCACGGCGCATCACTTCCATCGTGTTGTTTTCAAGATCGCGACCACCCATAACCAAACGGACAGGTACACCCTTCAATTCATAATCAGCGAATTTGAAGCCCGGGCGTTTGTTATCCGCATTATCATATTTCACAGAGATACCCAGTGCTTTCAACTTAGCTACAATGCCTTCTACTTTAGCATTAATTTGTTTCAGTTGTTCGTCATTCTTATAGATAGGAACGATTACTACCTGAATCGGAGCCAAATGTGGAGGTAATACCAATCCGTTGTCATCCGAGTGAGTCATAATCAATGCACCCATCAAACGAGTAGAAACACCCCATGAAGTAGCCCAAACATACTCCATCTTGTTTTCCTTGTTAACGAACTGAACATCGAATGCCTTTGCAAAGTTTTGTCCCAGGAAGTGGGAAGTACCACTTTGCAATGCTTTTCCGTCCTGCATCATGGCTTCTATTGTGTAAGTGTCAAGTGCACCTGCGAAACGTTCATTGGCTGATTTCACTCCCTTTACAACAGGAACAGCCATATATTTTTCTGCAAATTCACCATATACATTCAACATTCTGATTGCTTCTTCCTCTGCTTCTTCACGGGTAGCATGAGCGGTATGTCCCTCTTGCCACAGGAATTCGGCAGTACGCAGGAAAAGACGGGTACGCATTTCCCAACGGAAAACGTTCGCCCATTGGTTACAGAGAATAGGCAGGTCACGGTATGACTGAATCCAGTTCTTATAAGTATTCCAGATGATTGTTTCTGATGTTGGACGGATAATTAATTCCTCTTCCAATTTAGCTGCAGGATCTACTACAACTCCTGAACCGTCTTCTGCATTCTTCAAGCGATAATGTGTTACTACGGCACACTCTTTCGCAAACCCTTCTACGTGTTCTGCTTCGCGGCTTAAGAATGATTTCGGGATTAATAGCGGGAAGTATGCATTTACGTGTCCTGTTTCCTTGAACATGTCGTCCAATTGACGTTGCATTTTCTCCCAGATAGCGTATCCGTAAGGCTTGATCACCATACATCCGCGCACAGCAGACTGTTCTGCCAAATCAGCTTTTACCACCAAATCGTTATACCACTGTGAGTAGTTTTCACTACGTTTGGTAAGGTCTTTCAGTTCTTTTGCCATTATATTTTTCTATTTAAAGTTTTCTTAAGTGTTAAAACAGGGTGCAAAAATACGAAAAATGCATGAACTGCCCTATTCTTCATGCATTAATTTTCTAAAGTCATGTGCTTCCATATTACATATCTCATTTTTCATATTCGTTATATGGTTGCATCCCCGACTATGTTTGTTCAGCATAGTGCCTTTTTGAGAACTAAAGGCACTATAACCCGATGAAAAGGTTTTATACAAAAGAAATAAGCTTTTCCTACCCAATTATGGTATTTTACTAATGTGGTAACCTCAATCATTTGTTTTCCTGTTTCCAATGGTGTAATGAGAATATCGACATAAAACAATAAATGTTTATCGTCTTTTCTCATAATTGCTTCTTGCTTGTCTTCCTCTATAATAAGTTCTTCACTTTCAATAGCTTTAGTTTCTATACCGAAAGGTTTGACTAAACAGACCCTTATTGCATACAACATTCGGAGCCAAGCGGGGTTATGAGCAAAGACTTTTAAAATAATATCTTTAGGAGACAGATGGTTTTCTGTAACTTCTATGGAAAAACTGTCACTGTAATCTACGGGGAGATATTTCTCTATTTTCTTAGCCATATTGGTTATTCAATTAGGGTTATTTTACAATATGTTCAGTTTAGGTTTACTCCGATAATAGGTAAAACCATGGAAAAAGGAGGCTTGAAAAATAAAAAAATCAGGCAGTTTATTTAAGATAACCACCTGATTTTCAAAAGAGCGGTAAACGAGGCTCGAACTCGCGACCCCCAGCTTGGGAAGCTAGTGCTCTACCAACTGAGCTATTACCGCATGCTTACTGCATTTCTCGACTCAAAAGCCTTATGAAATGGTGATGCAAAGGTAAACATAATTTTTATATCTCAAATAAAATCGCAGAAATTTTAATGCAAGAAAAAAGTGAAATCAAAGTCTCTTCAACTCTTTTGTGTTGATGAAAAAACAACCGGATATGAAAAAACGCATATTAGTGACCCGCATAATTAAAAATATACAGACTGACGATAGTCCCTATAGGAAAAACTCCAGGATTTCTGGTTAATAAGATTCAGACACAAACTAATTTAGTGGATAATCTATCAATAGGTTCTAACTAGAGAACAAATATTGAATATGTGAGACTAAAGTTGCTTATATTGTTTCAAATGGATAGTTTCAGTCTCTAGTAAAATAAATAAGATTTAGAAACCAACGGGTGCTTTATGAGCTGTTTGGGAGCTTGCTTTTAAAGGGAGAACACGCTTCTCACTGACCAACGACTGGTTCCATTTAAAGGAACGGAGCTTTTCATTTAAAGAAACGACTCCAATATGCATTTATATTTTGTATATTCAAGTAGTTTATATCCATTAATAACACGTATATTGTATATACTTGCATTATTTTATGCATCATTTTTTTCTATCTGATCGAAATGACACAAGCGTGATTCAAAGAGAAGATGAAAAATAGAACATCTTATAAAAAAGCGTTGAAAACTCCTTTTGTTGTATCGCTATATTCTTTCTAATGAACAAACCTCTCTTTTCATCTGTTAGAATATCTCAAATTCAGATATAACCTAACCAGTATGAAAAAAAATAAGCGACTTTTTATACTATTGACTTTGTATTTTTCCATCGGTCAGATAGATGCACAGACACCATTGAGTTTCGAAGAATCACTGCATCTGTTGAATCAAGGAAATCAGAGTCTGAAAATAGCAGATAAGAGTATTGAGATTGCAAAGGCAGAACGTGATAAGCTGAATGCTTTCTGGTATCCCAGTCTTCAGTCTACAGGTGCGTTTGTACACATGTCGGAGAAGATCGAAGTCAAACAGCCTTTGTCGCAGTTTACCGATCCGGCTAAGGACTTTATACATTCCATTATTCCGGATGACCAGATTATTTCATCTATATTGGATCAAATTGGGGCAAATACCCTTATATTTCCTTTGACTCCAAGAAATCTGACAACTGTCGATTTATCAGCCGAGTGGGTACTTTTTTCCGGCGGTAAGCGTTTTCGTGCCACCAACATCGGAAGAACGATGGTCGACTTGGCACGGGAAAGTCGGGCACAGGTATCGGCCAATCAGCAAAGTTTATTGGTTGAAAGTTATTATGGGCTTCGATTGGCACAACAAATTGTGACTGTCCGTGAAGAAACTTACAACGGATTGAAGAAACATTATGAAAATGCCTTGAAATTAGAGGCGGCAGGAATGATTGACAAGGCAGGCAGGCTTTTTGCCCAGGTAAATATGGATGAAGCCAAACGTGCCTTGGAAGCTGCGCGAAAAGAAGAAACAGTAGTGCAAAGTGCCTTAAAAGTCTTGCTGAATAAAAAGGATACAGATGCCAACATCACTCCTACCTCTCCCCTTTTTATGAATGATTCATTGCCACCTAAAATGCTATTCGATCTTTCTGTAAACAGCGGGAACTATACACTCAACCAATTACAGTTGCAGCAGCATATTGCCAAACAAGAAGTGCGGATTGCTCAGAGCGGCTATTTGCCGAATATAGCCCTTTTCGGAAAGCAGACCTTGTATTCGCATGGTATTCAGAGTAATTTATTACCGCGTACCATGGTAGGTATTGGTTTTACATGGAACCTCTTTGACGGGCTGGATCGTGAAAAAAGAGTGCGGCAATCGAAATTAACGGAACAAACTCTGGCTTTAGGACAGATGAAAGCCCGTGATGATCTGGCTGTTGGGGTAGATAAACTTTACACGCAGTTGGAAAAGGCACAGGATAATGTAAAAGCTTTAAATGCAACGATTGCTTTAAGTGAAGAATTGGTACGCATCCGAAAGAAATCATTTACAGAAGGAATGGCAACTTCTACCGAAGTTATTGATGCTGAAACCATGCTTGCCAGTGTAAAAGTGGCTCGTCTGGCAGCATATTATGAATATGATGTGGCACTTATGAATCTACTCTCGCTTTGTGGCACACCGGAACAATTTGCAAACTATCAACCTAAACCGTAACAAACAATGAAACCAACTAGTAGAACCCTATCATGGGCTTTTGTCATCATTCTTCTGGCTGTCGGTATTTTCACCGGCCTGGGAGTTATAATCATGCATAAACAGCCGCTGGTCTTGCAAGGACAAGCTGAAGCAACTGAAATTCGTATCAGTGGGAAACTTCCCGGCCGTATCGACACTTTCTTCGTTCAGGAGGGAGACTGGGTACATCAGGGAGATACTCTTGTTGTCATTAATAGCCCTGAAGTACATGCCAAGTATCAACAAGTGAATGCCTTGGAACAGGTAGCAGTGCAACAGAACAAGAAAATAGATGCCGGAACCCGTCGTCAGATTGTTGCTACTGCACTTCAATTATGGAACAAAACGAAGAGCGATCTTACTCTCGCCCAGACAACCTACAACCGTATTCTTACTTTATATAAGGACAGTGTCGTTACTTCTCAAAGAAAAGATGAAGTAGAAGCTATGTATAAAGCGGCTGTAGCAGCTGAACGCGCTGCCTATGAACAGTATCAGATGGCTGTAGATGGTGCACAAAAGGAAGATAAAGCGTCTGCTGCCAGCATGGTCGATGCTGCCCGAAGCACAGTGGATGAAGTCTCGGCTCTGCTGGTAGACGCCCGGTTGACCGCTCCGGAAAACGGACAGATAGCAACGATCTTCCCTAAACGTGGAGAGTTGGTTGCACCGGGAACTCCCATTATGAATTTGGTGGTGATGGATGATATACATGTTGTTCTTAACGTGCGGGAAGATCTGATGCCGCAATTTAAAATGGACGGAACATTCGTTGCGGACGTGCCTGCTATCGGTAAAGAAAATATTGAATTTAAAATCTATTATATTAGTCCGTTAGGCAGTTTTGCTACCTGGAAATCAACCAAGCAAACCGGAAGCTATGACTTACGTACCTTTGAGATTCATGCCCGTCCAACCCAAAAGGTGGATGACTTGCGTCCCGGTATGTCCGTGTTATTGACTTTAGATTAATAGACATCAAATAAACCAGAGAATGGATGAATCACAAACATATTCCCCTTTTCGTTCCGTACTGCTCAGAGAGTGGCGGCGAATGACTTCGCGGCGCCTTTATTTTGGTGTCTGCATTGTCTTGCCATTGTTCACCCTTTTCTTTATGGCTACGATCTTTGGCAACGGACAGATGGAAAACATTCCTATCGGTATTGTTGATCAGGACAATACTGCTACTTCCCGGACGATAGTCAGGAACATTTCTGCCGTACCAACTTTTAAAGTGACAAAGCATTTTGTAAATGAAGCAGCTGCCCGTGAATCTGTGCAAAAAAAAGAGATTTATGGATATCTTTCCATACCTCCCCAATTTGAACAGAATGCGATTACCGGAAAGAATGCAACACTCTCCTACTATTATCATTATGCATTAATGTCGGTAGGTGGTGAGTTGATGGCGGCATTCGAAACTTCCTTAGCTCCGGTGGCTCTTTCTCCTGTGGTGATGCAAGCGATGGCACTCGGAGTAGAGCAGGATCAGATTACCACCTTTTTATTACCTGTACAGGCTAATAACCATCCGATATATAATCCTAGTCTGGATTATTCGGTATATTTAAGTCAGCCCTTTTTCTTTGTTCTGTTTCAGGTTTTGATTCTGTTGATTACCGTGTATGCGGTTGGCATTGAAATCAAGTTCCGCACAGCAGATGATTGGCTGGCGACTGCCAAAGGCAATATAGTGACAGCTGTTTTAGGTAAATTATTACCTTATACCATTATATATATACTGATAGGATGGCTGGCTAATTACGTCATGTTCGGCATTTTGCATATTCCTTTTCAGGGGAGTTGGTGGCTAATGAATATCATGACTGTGCTTTTCATCATTGCAACACAGGCTTTAGGACTGTTTTTATTCTCGCTGTTTCCGGCAATATCGTTGGTTATAAGTGTAGTTTCTATGGTAGGTTCTCTGGGGGCTACTTTGTCCGGAGTGACCTTTCCGGTTCCCAATATGTATCCGTTGGTGAGGGATGCTTCCCATTTGTTCCCTGTCCGTCATTTTACGGAAATGATGCAAACCATGCTCTATGGAGGCGGTGGGTTTATCCATCTTTGGCCGTCGGCTGTGATACTCTGTATCTTCCCGTTGCTGGCCCTGTCGCTGCTTCCTCATTTAAAACGAGCTATAGAAAGTCATAAGTATGAAAACATTAAGTAAGTTACAACAGTTGTCATTCATCATTCGTCGTGAATTTCTAGCTATCAGTACCAGTTATGCGGTTTTGCTGGTGTTGATGGGAGGAATCTTCGTTTACGGGTTGCTCTACAATTATATGTATGCACCGAATATTGTAACCGATGTACCTGTTGCCGTAGTCGACAATTCGCACAGTGAATTGAGCCGTAATTTTATCCGTTGGCTGGATGCTACTCCCCAGGCAGAGATCTCCAGTCAGGCTATGGATTATCACGAAGCAAAAGAATGGATGAAAGAAGGCAAAGTACAGGGAATACTCTATCTGCCTCATGACTTTGAAGAGCGGGTGTTCCGGGGAGATGAAGCCGTATTTTCCCTTTATGCAACTACTGATGCCTTCCTGTATTTCGAAGCTTTGCAGGGTGCTTCTTCACGTGTCATGCTGGCTATTAATGATAAATACCGGCCAGATGAAGCGGTGTTTCTTCCGCCACAAGGATTGCTTGCCGTAGCTATGGCGAAACCGATCAATGTGGAAGGCACTGCACTCTATAATTATACCGAAGGATATGGTTCCTATCTTATTCCGGCAGTCATGATGATTATAATTTTCCAGACCTTGCTGATGGTTATTGGTATGGTGACCGGAGAAGAATACAGTAGTAAAGGAATCCGCGCATATACTCCTTTTGGGTATGGCTGGGGAGTTGCCATTCGTATAGTAGCAGGAAAAACGTCTGTGTACTGTGCTCTTTATGCCATCTTTGCCTTTTTTCTATTAGGCTTGCTCCCTCATTTTTTCAGCATACCTAATATTGGAAACGGATTATACATTGTGTTATTATTGATTCCATATTTGATGGCAACTTCTTTCCTGGGATTGGCTGCTTCCAGGTATTTTACGGATTCTGAAGCTCCCCTACTTATGATCGCCTTCTTCTCCGTAGGATTAATCTTTCTTTCCGGGGTTTCCTATCCAATGGAACTAATGCCCTGGTATTGGAAGGTGGCCCATTTCATTTTTCCAGCTGCACCAGGTACGCTTGCTTTTGTGAAACTGAATTCTATGGGAGCCAGTATGGCTGATATCAAACTGGAATATATAACTCTCTGGATACAGGCACTTATTTATTTTACAATAAGTATATGGGTCTATAAGAAGAAACTGGAATCACATTTGATTGGTTAAATTAACAAAAACAAAACATGCGCTAATTATAACATATAGCAAAAGAACACTTTCAGATAAATCAACTTCGCAAGGTGAATAATCAACTTTGGAAATAAAAATGTTTCTAAATAGATGTTTTCTAGTAGAATCTCTCTTATTTCTTTGTATTTGTCATTGCTTTTGTCTAGTTTCGTTAACTGTTATGTTTATATGATCGTTAGAAGTAGTTTAAAAAACAATTGTTTATATGAAATACATTGTATATATTCTTCTCTTTTTTCCTGTTTGGGTTACAGCACAGACATACAAATATATAGGAATAGAAGATGGCTTGAGCAATCGCCGGATATTCAATATTCAGAAAGATGCTCAGGGTTATATGTGGTTCCTTACAAATGAAGGGATGGACCGATACAACGGTAAAGATATAAAACACTATAAATTAAATAAGGAAGGTAATACTTTAGATGCTCCCATACGTCTGGGATGGTTGTATACAGAACCGCATATAGGTATCTGGGTGATTGGCAAGCAAGGGAGAATCTTTCAATATGACGCTAATAAAGATGATTTCCGAATGGTATATAGATTACCGGATACTTCTGAAACAATTAGCTGTGGTTATTTGGACCGGAATAATAATATTTGGTTATGTCGCAAGGATACTATATTGCTTTATAATATCAAAGATGCTCGCATATTCCAATTTTCCAATATATTCCATACTAGTATTACGGCAATAGAACAAGTAGATGAACATCATTTCTTTATAGCAACGGAAACAGGTGTACGGTATGTTAAATTGGAGAATGATATTTTAGAGATTATACCTGTTGAAACATTAGACTATTTCCATGCTCAGGTGAGCGAACTGTATTTTCACCAGCAATTAAAAAGACTGTTTATCGGTTCATTTGAAAGAGGAGTTTTTGTATATGATACGAATACGCAGGAAATTATACGGCCGGACGCTGACCTCAGTGACGTAAATATTGCTTGTATCAGTCCTTTGAATGAAATGGAACTGTTGATTGCAACCGAAGGGATGGGAGTATATAAAGTTGATGTGAACACTTGTAAACTGGAACATTACATTGTAGCCAACTATCAGAGTTATAATGAAATGAACGGAAATAACATTAATGATGTCTTTGTAGATGAAGAAAAGCGAATATGGCTCGCCAATTATCCCACCGGAATCACAATAATGGATAATCGCTATGAAAATTATCATTGGATGAAGCATTCCATAGGGAATGATCAGTCGCTAGTCAATGATCAGGTACATGCAGTCATTGAAGATGAGGATGGCGATTTATGGTTCGGAACCAGCAATGGCATTAGTCTTTATCATTCAAAAACAGGTAAATGGCATTCGTTCCTAAGTTCTTTTGACCAACAGATCAAAGATAAAAACCATATCTTTATTACTTTATGTGAAGTATCTCCCGGTATCATATGGGCAGGGGGATTCACTTCCGGCATTTATAAAATAAACAAGAATACATTGTCGGTTGAATACTTCTCTCCTTACCTGCTTTCCCACGTCAATATGCGCCCGGATAAGTATATTCGTGATATAGTTAAGGATTCGAGAGGATATATCTGGTCGGGAGGGTACTATAATCTAAAATGTTTTAATCTGGCAACCAATAGTGTCCGTTTATATCCGGGGTTGAATTCTATCACATCTATTGTTGAAAAAGACAAAGACAATATGTGGATCGGAACCGTTGGAGGATTGTATTTATTAAATCGAAATACCGGTGAATATCAGTTTATTGAAATGGAAATAGGAGCTGCTTATATCAATACGCTTTATCAGGCGGATGATGGATTGCTATATATCGGAACAAATGGTGTAGGAGTATTTGTGTACAATCATCAAAATAAAACATTCGAGCACTATTTTTCTGATAATTCCGCATTGGTTTCAAACAGGATATTTACAATACTGCCGGAAATGAACGGGCGTATAATGATGAGTACAGAGAATGGAATCACCAGTTTTCATACTAAAGAGAAGATATTTAATAATTGGACCAGAGGAGAAGGATTATTACCTGCCTATTTTAATGCATCTGCAGGAACAGTGCGTCAGAATAAAGGCTTTGTATTTGGAAGTACAGATGGAGTTATTGAACTTCCGGAGAATGTGACGTTTCCCAAATATGAATTCACGAGATTGATATTCAGTGACTTTTATCTTTCTTATCAACCTATTTACCCAGGTGACAAAGGTGCTCCCTTACAGAAAAATATTGATGAAACAGATGTACTGGAACTCGGATATGATGAGAATACTTTTTCGTTCGAGGTTTCTACAATCAATTATGATTCTCCCGAGAATGCATTATATTCTTGGAAGCTGGAAGGATTTTATGAGAAATGGACACTACCGGGAGCTAATAATTTGATTCGTTTCACCAATTTACCTCCGGGCAAATACACCCTTCATGTGCGTGCTGTATCCAAAGAAGAACATGATATTGTTTTTCAGGAACGTAGTATGAAAATTATCATCACACGACCTTTCTGGTCGAGTTGGTGGGCCATTTTATGTTATATCTTGTTTGTAATCGGAGGGTTTTATTTCATTCTACGTGTGATAAATCTAAGAAAACAAAAGAAGGTATCGGATGAAAAAACGCAATTCTTCATTAATACAGCTCATGATATACGTACTCCATTAACTTTGATAAAAGCACCTTTGGAGGAATTGCTGGAAGAAGAGAATCTTACCGACAACGGGATAACCCGTACGAACATTGCATTGAGGAATGTGGAAGTTCTTCTACGACTGGTCAGCAATCTGATTAATTTTGAACGAACGGATGTATATTCCTCTAAAATGAGTGTTTCCGAGTATGAGCTGAATACTTATATGAATGAAATATATGATACATTCTCTTCTTATGCAGCCATTAAGCGCATTGAGTATACATACGAGAGTACTTTCAGCTATATGAATGTATCGTTTGATAAGGAGAAGATGGATTCTATTTTGAAGAATATAATATCGAACTCGCTAAAATATACTCCGGAAAGTGGAAAGGTCAGTATTTCCGTATCTGATACGAATGATTCATGGAAAGTGATCATCAAGGATACAGGTATAGGTATTCCTACCAGTGAACAAAGTAAGTTGTTCAAGCTACATTTTCGCGCCAGCAATGCCATTAACTCCAAAGTGACAGGTAGTGGCATAGGATTAATGCTGGTAGGAAAACTGGTCAGCCTTCATGGTGGTAAGATTAGTGTGGAGAGTGTTGAACATCAAGGAACGACAATCAAAATTGTCTTTCCGAAAAGCAATAAAAACTTTCAAAATACCGGGGAGGAAACACACGCTAAGTTTGAAGCGTTGGCTCCTGTACTCCCCACTCCGAATGTACCTGCAAAGACAACTGTCGTTGTGGATAATCCTAATTCACGACGAATTCTGGTTGTAGAAGACAATGATGAGTTACGCTCTTATCTGGTCAGTTCATTATCTTCCATCTATAATGTGCAAGCTTGCGCCAATGGAAAGGAAGCATTGATTATTATAAAAGAATTTTGGCCGGAACTGGTACTTTCTGATATTATGATGCCGGAGATGAGAGGAGATGAATTGTGTGTCGCTATTAAAAGCGATATTGAGACTTCACATATTCCTGTATTGTTGCTCACAGCTTTAGGAGATGAAAACAATGTTCTTGACGGTCTGTCCATTGGTGCGGACGAATACCTCATCAAACCTTTCAGTGTGAAAATTTTGCGGGCGAATATTGCCAACTTACTGGCAAACCGGGAACTGTTGCGTATGAGATATGTCAATCTGGATATAGAAATGAAATCAATGGTTCCTTCAGCAAACGGTACTAACAGTCTTGATTGGAAGTTTATATCAAATGTAAAGAAAATCGTGGACGAGAATATAAATAACCCTGAATTTACTGTTGATGTGCTCTGTGAATCAAGTGGGATGAGCCGTACCAGTTTTTATTGTAAGTTGAAAGCTTTGACGGGACAGTCTCCGACAGAATTTATCCGGATGATGCGTTTGAAACGTGCTACCGAATTACTGAAAGAGGGTGTATATGCTATTAATGAGATTTCAGACATGGTTGGATTCTCTGAAACTAAGTATTTCCGGGAAGTATTCAAAAAACACTATAAGATGAGTCCGAGCAAATATGCTAAAGAAGGAGGTAATTCCACTACTGCTGATCCGGAAGATGACGATGAAGAAGATTGATAAATAAAAAGCAAATAGATACGTTGTATTTAAAAAAGTTCTCCTCTGTTATAGACACACATAACAGAGGAGAACTTTCTTTTTCAAAGCTTATAACTCTTTTCTGGGAAAAGCGGTTATTGATAAGGAAGTTATTTGCGAATCAAATATCTAATGAATAAATAACCTCCGAATACTTGCAGGCACATTCCGGGTATTGCAATACGGAAATCCTGAATGGCATTGTAGAAATTACCTATATACATCCACTCTCCCAATGTTCCTACAACTTGATAAGTAAGTACCACGCCAACCAATACCGGAATAGAAATACGTCCGAAACGTTGTGCGGCCCAGCCGGCAGCAATGGCAAGCAACACGGACTTTAATAAAATAGCAGGTAGTACCGCCGGTATCGGCATGCCAAAAAGTAAGGAATTGATAATGGGGGAAAGAACAGCAGTCAGTAGACCGACTTTCCACCCGTACTTATAAGCTCCGATCAGTGTGAAGAAATAGATAGGCAGCCAGGTTATTCCTCCTTGCGGTATGAGATGAAAAAATTGGGGAAAAAGGATGTTTCCAACGATGAATAACGAGGCTGTCAGATAAGTTCTCACATTGCCGTAATTCAGCGAATAGAGTTTTACAGTAGTTGATTCCATATCATTTTATTATTTAAAAGTTCAAATTAATACCACCCATAAACGTAGCTTTGGGCATGGGATAACCTGCATTTATTTCATAACGCTGTGCCAGCAGGTTTTCTCCCTTTATGAATAGGTTAGCGAAACGGCAGATACGATAATTTCCACGAAGATTCCATAAAACAAAATGGTCTTGTTGCTCGCTACCCTTTACAACAGAAGTATAAAGTCCTTTCACATATTGTACTCCTGTCGATACACTCCAACGCCCGGAAGTATAATCCACCCCTGCATACAATTTATGTTCGGGGGCAGCAAGAACGGGATTCTCCATGTGCAACCAGCTATAATTGGCGTTCACATTCCAGTGTGAATTGATATGGTAGCCCATATTCGTTTCAATTCCCCAGTTCTCTATCTCTCCGGAATTGATATTCAATGGAGGCACGAGTCCGTTTGACATAATCAGATTGTCGCCATTAATATAGTAAAGGCTGACTCCGTAGGACAATGCCCCTTCCAGCAGACGTTGTGAGTAGGAAAGTTCATAGTTGATTAGTTTTTCCGGTTTCAATTCTGGGTTGGCAGGAGGAAACATATACATCTCACGAATGGTCGGATTACGGTATCCTTTGCTGACCATTGCTTTAAGTTCTGCATTCTTGGGTAAATGAAAAGCCAGTCCGCCTTGTGGAATCCATTCTGTACCTACGTGTGAATGGTGGTCTACACGAATACCTGCGTCCAGTGAGAACCAATTGCTGATATCCTGACGGAAATCAATGTATCCGGCAAACTCATCCATTTGCTTGTCTACTCCCGGAGTATGTTCACCCGTAGCCAGTACTTTGTTCCATGATTCACCTCCGAAGTGCTGATAATCAAATCCTACGGTTAAACGATTACCGGTAAAGAAAGTAGCACTCTGATACCATGAAACACCCAGCATTTTGTCTTTAGAATTGAAATGTGATTTTTGCGGTTCTTTTCCTATCTGATAGCCATCGTTGATTTTATGCCGTCCCCAGTTATAGAAAAAGCTCAAACCTCCTGAAGTCTTTTCATAACGATTTTCCAAAGCAAATGATGTCATTCCACGGGTGATACGGGAATCGTTGTCGATCAATGGTACTTGGATAGTTCCCGGATTGGAAGCATTAAAATGAGTCACGTTTACATCTCCCCATACTTTCCAAAAAGAGTTGAGCTCATAGCCTAGCTTTGCATATCCACCATATTGCTCAAATCCCATATCGGGACGATGTCCATCTGTACGATTATATGATCCGGTTACGACGCTGCTGAAACGTCCCTTCTTGACACGGTTGGAAAATTCAGTCTGCAACGTGTTATATGAACCGTACCCAACTTGCACATTTGTTTTCACACCTTCTTCCTGTTGCCGACGGGTAACAATATTAATCACACCACCCATGGCATTCGAACCATAAAGTACAGATGCGGGACCTCGCAAAACTTCCACTTTCTCTGCCATCATAGATTGATAAGCGTCTGCTATCGGATGTCCCATCAAGCCCATATACTGTGGATGACCATCAATCAACACCAATAATCCCGCTGTCGGACTACCACCGATACCGCGCAAGCTCATGCCACCTGCAGCCCCGGTAGATACGCCATATCCCATGATGCCACGACTAGTAGTAAATAATCCCGGCACCTGCTCCGTCAATAACGGCAACAGCGAAGACTCATATCTTTTCTCAATCTGTTGCCTGCCGACTACGGAAATCGTCATTGGAAGATGTCGTACATCTGTTTCATTACGTGTTCCGGTAACTACAACTTCATCAATCATATAATTTCTTCCGGCTTGTATGCTATCCTTTTTAGTCTGTGCCATTCCCGAGATGGAAAGCAAGCTACCGAACAGGAATAAACAAGCTGTATTTCTTCTCATACTTTATTGCGTGTTTCAAGTTTCTTCTTTTTACTTTTTATTTCTGATCTTTTCCAGGAAATCGCGGATCAGTGGTAATATTTCTTCTGCTGATTCCGCTTCGCTACACATTGTTTCTACAGGACATCCTCCTGTATGGTTGCGGTTCCAGATAAAAGGTACTTTCTCTGTAAAATCAACTTTTATATCTGATTTCTGAAGTAACTCCAAAGCTTTGGTACTGATAATATCGGTATATAACTCTTTGATACCTCCCAGAATCATCAGGGCGGCAGCTCCCTTTCCGACTACCTTATCAGCAATCGAAGCTCCTTTAAGAAACTCCGGTTCCAGGGTCAGTAAATCATAGATATCGGCCACACCACGTTGAGTGAAAGTACGGATTTCTCCTTTGTTGGCAATAGTACAGGAATATCCTCCTGTATGTAGTAAATTGATTAATTCTTCCATCTTTTCTTTTATAAAGTACCCTGTTTCAATTGTTCTACGAACTGATCTATCCGATGCAGCTCTTTCGGAATATCAATGTTCTGCGGACAGTGTGCCACACACTGGTTACAACCGATGCAATGGCTTGCCTGACGAAGTTTGGGCACGCTACGGTCATATCCGACTAGAAAAGCACGCCGGGCTTTCGCATAATTCTCATCCTGTCCGTTCCTGGGGACATTCCCTTCATTGACACAACGGTTGTAATGCAACAACACAGCAGGTATATCCAACCCATACGGACATGGCATACAATATTTGCAGTCGTTGCAAGGGATGGTAGGATATTTCAGCATTAATTGTGCCGTTTCCTCAAGAAACTCTTTTTCTTCATCTGTCAACGGTTCCAAAGGAGAATAAGTGCGGAGATTATCTTGCAGATGCTCCATATAAGTCATGCCGCTTAATACAGTCAGAATGTCCGGGAATGAACCGGCAAAACGGAAAGCCCAGGAAGCGACACTGTTTTCCGGACGGCGTTGTTTGAGCCGTGCCACCAGATTGTCGTTCAATTTAGACAAACGACCTCCTAAAAGCGGTTCCATGATGATAGATGGAATTCCTCGTTTATGCAATTCTCCATACAGATATTCAGCATCCGTATTCCGGGTATTGGTTTCTTTTGCATGTTTCCAGTCTACATAGTTCAACTGTATCTGCACAAAATCCCATTTGAATTCATCGTGCCGTGAAAGCAGGTAGTCATATACTTCGATATCCCCATGATAGGAGAATCCCAGATTGCGGATACGGCCTGCCTCCCGCTCCTTCACCAGAAAGTCAAGCATTCCGTTATCCAGGTAGCGTCCTTTAAGGGCTTCCATTCCTCCCATTCCGATGCCATGAAGCAGCATATAATCAATGTAATCTACCTGCAGGTCCGCAAATGATTTGTGGTACATCTTGAGCGATGCTTCACGAGACCATGTATCGGGAGAGAAATTGGATAACTTGGTGGCGATATAATATTTGTCACGGGGATGACGGCTCAATGCAATACCCGTTGCCTTTTCGGAAAAGCCCTGTACGTATGCCGGAGATGTATCGAAATAGTTTACTCCGTGAGCGATTGCATAATCAATCAGTCCATTCACGGCATCCTGGTCGATGACTTCACCATTACCGTTGGGAGCAGGTTTGAGAGGCCAACGCATACAACCATATCCCAAGAGTGAAACACGGTCACCGGTAGTCGGAGACGTGCGGTAAGTCATTTTATCGGTAGGCACCTCTCCTTCTCCTGTTGCGCTGCTTGAAGAGGAAGTACCTTTTGAAGAGCATCCGTATAATAGCCCTGTCGACGTGGCTGCACTAATACCTACAATCTTAATGAAATCTCTTCTATTTATATCTTTCTTATTTTTATCTTCCATACTCTTATACTGATTTAGATCAAATAATTCTATGCATCTGATGTCCGGTCACATAAATAGCGCTGAAAGGACGGGACGGACAAAGGTTCTCACACGCCCCACAACCGATACATTTTTCTACATTTACTACCGGAATCTTTGGAGAATCTGTTTTTTCAGGATCGGAAGCTACCATCTGTATGGCACCTGTCGGACAATGGCGGGCACAGTTGCCACATTCCATTCCATCTGTCAAAGGTACACAGTTCTCTTTAATCCATACGGCATGTCCGATCTGAATAGCTGATTTCTCGGCAAGACTGGTGAGATGAATAGCGCCGGCGGGACAAACTTCCGAACATTTAGTACATTCGGGACGGCAATACCCACGTTCGTATGACATTTCCGGTTGCATCAATGTCAATAGGTTGCCTGACGGACGCAATACCTGATTGGGACAAACAGAGACACATAATTGGCAGGCTGTGCAATGTTGAGTGAAATTGCGTGCGCTTAATGCACCGGGAGGATAGATAGGATTTTCTCTTTGGGGAATCTTTTTATCTTCGATAGTAGCCAATCCTCCGTCTACTTTCTTCTCTTGTGCTTTCAGTACAGAAGTTGTTGCAAAAATGGCCGATGCTGAAAGGAAGCTACGACGGGCGTTGTCTACCTGTTCAGTAGTGACAGACTTTGCTTTCGAATCTTCGCTCGTAGCTGTTTCGTTCTTAGGTTTCCGTCTTGTGTATGTAATGGCTCCATGCTTACACTTTCCGATACAATCCATACAAGTCACACAACGGCTATAATCTATTTCATGGGCTTTCGGATTAATACACGATGCTTTGCAATTGCGGGCACACAAACCGCAACTATTGCATTTGGAAGTATCAATTACCGGTTTGAATATCGCATATTTGGATATAAACCCTAATACAGTACCTACGGGGCAGATCGTATTACAATAGGTTCGTCCGTTGCGCCACGCCAGAATGAAAAGAACAACAAGGGTGGCAATGGCAATCAACATCGTCGAAAGACTCTTCATCCATACATCTACCTCATAAAAAGCATAACTATCCATTCGTCCGGCGAAATACGCCAACAGGTTGTTTCCCCATTGCCAGACTGGTGCAAAAAGACTGGAAGCTATCCGGCCATAAGCACTATACGGTGCCAGCAAGATAGCCAAAGAGTTCAATCCTGCAACCATCATGATAATGAATACTCCTAAAACGCCATACCGCAACCATTTCATTGCTGGTGAATAACGGAACCGGTTTTTCTTTTGTTTGCCGGACACCCACGAAACAATGTCCTGAAACACTCCCAACGGACAAATAACAGAGCAGTAGATACGTCCGAACAGGAATGTAAGTACAACTAAAAACAATACGACACCTATGTTCAAGGCTAATAAAGCCGGCAGAAATTGAATTTTCGCCAACCATCCGAACCATGTGTGCAATGTACCCGTGAAGTCGAGGAACAGAAGGGTAATAAGCGTAAAGCACACAATGGCAGTTGTAAGTCTGATAGTACGTAGCATAAATTTATTAATTTTCAAATTATAGTAGTTATATCTCAATATCCGAAACGTTCCGTCCTAATATACGATATTCCATCAGAATTGATTTTTGTACTTTTTATCGCTGCAAATTTAATCAGATAGATTCGGTTATCAAGTATATATATTACCGAATGTTATACCAAAATTACAGATTCGTGATATTTGATTATAACGCTGCCTGTCAATACAGCGAATTGATATTGGCAGGCAGCGTTATAATGATTATCTTATTGTAGAACTATTTTAAAGGAGTAAGTTCCAAATATTCTCTCGACATATGTATCTGACCATATTCTCCCCATCGGTCATAAACGGCAAACTTTTTTGTAGTAAGTTCTTCTATATCCCAATAGTGGTCATCGCCGAAGTATATCGTTTTGGAACTCGGATCATAGAAACTCCATCGTCCGGTGATACTGTTTTCATTCACTTTCCCATCAGTGTCAATACTTATAAACTTTCTTATATACGTGCCGTTTTTCTCCAATTTATATACGGTATAGTGTGTATTGCCTTCATCATCGACTATTTTCTCACTCGCCCATGTATTATCACATATCAAGGATATGGTATCTTCTTCTCCATTAGAATAATATCCCGTTTTCTCAACGCAACTGGATGCAAGAATCAGAGTTACAAAAACGATAAAAATAGATTTCTTCATTAGTGTAGGAAATTAAGGTTCGCGATATGAGCATCTCCATTTGTGTTTATCACTTCAAAATTCCAGTCTACATCATTTCCTTGATTGGCAGACCACTCAAAACTGGGATTGATATGAAAACCTACACCACAAAATAATACACTGGCTAATTCTTTATTACCATTATATCCCACTCTACAAGTGACAAGAAATGCCCACGCGGCATTTTTATAAGATTGGGGATATAATTCTATTACTGTTTCTATGTAATCGCTCGAATTGATATAAAACTGTTCCTTATAATCCGTTATGTTGCATGTTGCTATTAAAGAACGGCTCATACGGTCATCGGATAGTTTTCTCTTCAAGTGGACAGGTGAGTTACCTTTTGTCTGACTGATATAAATTTCACTTTCAGTAATCATAACAATGTAATCTACTCCATGAGAAGATGACAATTGACCGGACAGACTGTTTATCTGACTAATGCTCTGCTTGAAACTGTTAAGATTAACAGGATTTACAGCGTTAAATTCTTCCGCATCTGTATTCGTTAAATAAGAAAGTGCAGTACTTTTTTTGTTTGGGTTGACATAATACTCATGAGTAGTCTTGTTAATATCCACAAAATCATTTAAAACTGCAATATCCTGTTGATAATTCCGGCTGGCTGGTACTGGAAGGGTCAGATTGTTTTGGCAACTCTGTAGGAACAAGGTTATTAACACTACTAATAAAGAATAGATTTGTTTCATAATAAAAGGATTTAGTAAATTTATGTTGAGAAATATTTCTTCACAAAGTTATCATTTTCCTCTGGAAACAAACCGTTTACAGTGTGAATAATACGTAATGAGTTTAGATTTAACTTCCTTTCATTGCAAGATCACTATTTCACCAATTACAGGCATCCATACATCCAGAGAATCTTTATTCTTCATCTCTTCTGCATTTTTGAGAGGTTCATCCCAACGATGTTTGGCCAACGCATATTTGGAATGATGTACGGTCAGGATTCTTTTTGCTTTTAAGTCTCTGGCCGTCTGCGCCATATACTGGGGCATCAAATGGATCAAACTCCATTCTTCGTCGTATTGTCCGTTTTCAAGGATCGCAAGGTCGATGTCCGGAAATCGATTGCCTATTTCTGCGTAATGCGTATCATATCCTCCGTCTCCGCCGATGTATATCTTTTGTGAAGGAGCTTCTAACAGGAAGGAAGCCCAAAGCGACTGGTTGGCAGTAACTCCGCGACCGGAGAAATGACGGGCAGGCAAACAATGTATCATAAAGCCCGGAGCGAGGTTTGCGTCTTCATTCCAGTCAAGTTCTATCAGACGCTCTTTATCAAATCCCCAATATTCGAAATGTTCGCCGACACCCAACGGACAAATCACTGCTCCAATCCGATCTTTCAGTTTTTTGACCGTGTTGTAATCCAAATGATCCCAATGATCGTGACTAATCACCAGATAATCAATGTCCGGCACATCATCCGGTGTATAAAGTTCCGTACCTTTGAATGGCTTGTTAATAAAAGATACGGGAGAAGCCATACAGAATACCGGGTCAACCAATATTCGCTTTCCTCCCGTTTGAATCAGGTAAGATGAATGTCCGAACCATACCAATATTTCTTCATTACGGTCAATCTTCCGTAAATCCGTTTTGATTGCTTTGACAGCCTGTTCGGGGCGCAAACCGTCTATCTTTTTGAAAATGAACTCCCAGATTCCGATAAAACGTCCCCTGTCGGAAGTCATCAATAGGGTTTCATGCTGATTTTTAAATTCTCCGTTTCTGTAATTAGGAGATTTCATGACTCTTTCCAGCCGTTCCCCACGGGGAGTTCTGCCGAAACTGGCTTGATTGATAAAAACAATGACTGACACCGCCAGCAATGCTATTACAGCTAATATACATCCTACAATCATACGTGCTTTGAATTTCTTGAATATGATACGCATATAATTCATCACTAAATTATTTCACGCAGCAAATATACAGGTATTCAGAGAGCTTGTTAGTATATATATTACAGATTGTTATACCATAATTACTGAAAGCAGTTGTCTGTTGGGTGCCAGTCTATTGTGTGAACAAACCTTTTATTATTCAGTTCTTTAGAAATAAATTTTGTAGCTGATGTTCGGAATCAGACCCGCTCCGTCTTTTTCTTCTACTACGCTCGTTCTTTCATTGTATTGATAGAAATGCATTCCGGTACGTATACCCACATTCAGTATCTTCAGAGAAAACTCGTGGGATACTCTTTTCTTATTGATCCGGAAGCTGATGGAAACATCACCGTTTATAGATGGATTGAATCGTTTAGTATATGCTTTGCTCTCGTCAAAGACAATGTCTTTTTCTTCCTGACTTTTTTCTTCATCCACAGGTGTATAGCGTCCTCCTCCCTGAAAGAACAGGCGACCGTTTACACTTAATACATTCTGTTTGAGTCTGCCAACCATCCATTCTTTTCCGGCGAGCAGGTTCACTAAAAAACTTTTATCCAGTCTCGTATTTCGCCAGATACGGTCTCCTCCCCTATATTTCGATTTGAATAATGAAGCTGTAAGCATATAGTAGAAGCCATTCTTCATGTATTGTTCCAGTGTTATATCTATTCCATAGTTTTTGGCTATTCCGGTGTTTGTCAATATGCGGTCTAAATAGAATTCCTCATAATTGATAATCGAAAAGGAAGAGTTTTCCTCAACCGGTATGTGGAACAAGTATTGATAATAGGGTTCTATTTTCAGATGTAGGCTCTGATTGATATTCCAGTCATAAGTAAATCCGAAATGATGCGCCTTTGAGAAGTCCAGGTACCGGTTTGATTCCTTTTTACCATTGATTATCTGTTCAACAAAGTAATAGTCGAGCCTTTCCCGGCGGCTATGCAAGCCGTAAGCTGCTGCTAAAGAATGTGCAGGATTTATTTTCCATTTAAGGGCAACTCTCGGTTCTATCGACCAGTTCTTGTTTAAAGTAAAATATTGTCCGGTAACCCCTAAACTGGTTGTCAGATTGTTGCTCAAGTTTATTACGGAATTACTATATGCCGAGAGGACTGTACTTTCTCCACTGCCTTTCGATATTTGTTCCATAGGTTTGTTTAATCCCAAATAAGGGCTGACTTTGTAATCAAGATCATATTTAAGTTCCGTAATGGTAATCCCTGTTCTGTTGGTATGCCTCGGACTGAATTTCTTATTCAGATATGAATTGAATACTAAATTCCATCTGCTATTCTGAATATCTGCCACATTAATAATAGCGTCGTCGGTATGTAAGTCCGCCAATGAACGGTCTTTGGAATAGGTAGCGGATAGAGAAGAACGGATATAAGTATTTTCATCCAGTACATATTTGTGCGCTAAGCCACCTGCCAGTTTATCCAGTTTATTATATCCCGACGACCGGTCTCCCATCGTTTCCCATTCGGAACGTTCCAAAACATCTGCTTTATTCCTGTCTATCAATCCTAATCCCCAAATCGAAAAGGTTCCGGCTTTACGTGTGGGAAAATTTAGTTTGAAGGCTAAATCCTGATATTTCAGGTTGATGTCATTACCCGATGCCAGTGAAGTAGTAGAAAAGCGATAATTCACCAGATAGGAACTTCCCCGTTTTTTACTGATAGGACCTTCCGAAGCTAAATCTATGCCCATGAGTCCGACCTGAAAGGCATGTTCGTACTTCTGATTATTACCATTGCGCAAATGCATATCGAAAACACCGGATAAGGCATTACTGTATTCCGCTGGGAAAGCTCCATTGTAGAAATCGGAGTTTCCGATAACTTGCGTACTTAAAGCAGACAGGAATCCCCCTCCCAACCCTGCTAAATCGGCAAAATGAGTCGGATTAGGTATTTCAATTCCCTCCAGTCTCCATTGGGTAAATTGCGGAGCATTTCCCCGGATGGCGACCGCATTGGTACCGACATCTCCTGCCACTCCAGCAAATGCAGAACTTAACCGTGCCGGATCATCGAACCCATTGGCAAATCGGGACGCTTCTTCAATACTAATCATACGCCCTCCCGTAATAGCCATCGGGTTGACTGTCCGGTCTTTTTTTATTTCCGGTTTGACAAGCACTTCAGCCAAATCCTGCACATTTTCATCCATAGGGATTTCTACAAATACTTCTTTGGATGATGTGACAGACACTTCGCTAATGATACTTGGGCGATACCCCATAAAAGATGCCTGAATATTATAACGTCCTATCGGGACGTTATTAATCCGGAAATTTCCCCGGTTGTCAGTTGAGCCTCCCAGTGAAGGTTTCTCTGCTATACAGACGGAGGCATATTCTATTGGCGTATTGGTTTTGGAATCAACAACGATTCCTCTTATCGTTTGAGTCAGTTTTTGTGTATCGTCATTGGCAGGCTTTTGCCGGTTATCTTGCAAAGAAATAATAATATGATATCCTTTTATTTTATATACATATCCGGTTTCTTTTAAGAGTTGAGTCATCGCTTTGTCGACAGCTACATTTTTAAGAGATAAAGACTGCTTCTTTTCTAAATCCAGATTCGATTGTTCGTAAGCGATGCTATATCCGGTTTGTGATTCAATTTGGGCAAAGGCCTCTTTTAATGAGATTCTTTTATTTTGTATGGTAATCTTTTTTTCTTTATTCTGTGCGACAGTTGTAAGAGAGAGAAAAGTAAAAAATAAAAAAATGGCGAGCTTAGCTGCCCGTTTATTCGTATTAATTCGATTCATTATTCTATATTTGTATGTTGATACTTCATTTTACGTCACTTGTTGAATGAGGATAGACATTTCAGAACTGGGAAGAGGGTCTCAAGCTGCTTCCCGGTTCTTTTTGTTCATAGGCTGTTTCTTTTTATGGTTGGGTTAATACTATTTTATTTTCATGTTGTTGATAATCAAAGCCGATGATATCTTTCAAGATATTCAGTATTTCATCCAGATCTTCATCTTTCAGAAATTTGACAGTATATCGTTTGGACACAGGGATATTTGCCTCATTATCAATCGTGGTGTTATAGTGTCTTTCGAGGGTTCGGAATATTTCTCCGGCAGTAGCATTGGTAAAGATCAATTTTCCCACCACCCAACTGTTGGTATCATTAGTATCTATCACTGATATATGGATGTCTGACGACTTCTTATCGTATGTAAGCTGTTCATTGGGTTTAAGTATGCGGGGAGGTTGGGACTGGACGCTCACTTCTACCTTGCCGCTCGTCAGTGTAGTCGTTATTTTTTCATCATTAGGATAGGCTTTCACGTTGAATTTGGTTCCAAGAACCTTCACGGAAAGTTGGGAAGTTTCCACGATGAAAGGACTTGCAGTATCTTTTTGGACAGAGAAATAAGCTTCACCGTTAAGAATGACCAAACGTTTATCTTTAGCAAAAGTTTCCGGATATACAATGGTGCTTCCCGCATTCAACCAAACTTCTGAACTGTCCGGCAAGATTAGACGCTTCTGTTCTCCGTAGGCAACGGATACCTCTATCATCTCGTTTTGGGGAGAAAGATAGCAGAACATTCCTCCTGCCAATAAAAGCAATGGAACAACAACAGCAGCAACACGGGCAAACCTCTGATAAGAAGCGATACTCGCCAGATGTTCCTTGTTGTATCCGGTTCTTAAATTTACCCGTTCCAGTGAGGCATAAGTGCTCGAATCGGCTTCTACGTCCAATTCATTCCAATAATCCAATGAAGCTTTTGCTTTCGCCTGTTGGTTTTTATCTTTAATGATCCATTTCTGCACTTTCTCTTCCGTTTCAGATGGAAAGCGGGCGGAAAGGAACATTCTGATGATTTTGGTGATATTACTTTTCTTCATTTTTGCTGCACTTTACTATATATACAGTTTGGTGGCAAAAAGCTCAATAAGAAAATGAATATTTTTTATGAAAAAATAAGTAAAGAAGAAAATAAAGTTACAATAATGATAACAGAAAACATGAAATGACCTTCCGTATCTCTTTCAAAGCGAGGCTTAGCTGGCTTTCAACATTTCTTTTGGTAGTGTTCAGTCGTTCGGCAATCTCGGCATTGGATAATCCTTCATTGCGACTTAATGTATAGATCATTCTCCGTTGTTCGGGCATTCCTCCGACAAGTTTGTCAATCAACATTTCCAATTCCTTGGCAATAAGGTCTTCTTCGGAAGTAGAGCTATATCCTGTTTCTTGATTATGGTTCAGGTAGGCATCGGACACATATTTATGTTTCAGAAAGTTGATTGCTGCATTTCTTGCAATGGTGTGCAAATAAGAATTGAATGATTTAGACATATCAATCGAATGACGGTTGATCCAAAGATTGACAAATAAATCCTCTGTCAGCTCTTCTGCATCAGGCTCCGATTTTATATATCCGTCAATAAATGCTTTGGTTTTGTTGTAGTATGCAATAAAAATAGTCTCAAAGGCCTTGTGATTCCCATCCTGAAAGGCCTCCAACGTTTTTATATCAATATTGTTATTCATACTATTTCCCAACTTTCATTTCATTGGGACAAAAGAAGCAATAATTTATTTTATAAAGATGGTCTTTTTTGAAATATTAATGATATTAGAAAGATTTATTCTATTTTAATGACCGATAGAGAATACCGAATACATTCAGCAGATACCCCAATAAACACAATAACGGGGCAATGCGTATACGTGTTCCACTAAATATATCGGGATTATAGGCGGCAGAGGTACTCCCCTCGCCGCTCATTAATATATATCCTATGATAATCAATATAGAGCCGATAATTAAGATGACGTAATTTCTTTTGCCCAATACTGTTTTTATTTCTTCTTCTCTTATTCTTTTCGATTTCATATTCTTTGAGTTTAGTTGTGATCATTCATTAGTTGAGTAAAGCGCATATATTTCTTTTCAAATTGCTGATTACTTTGTTCATATCTCTTTTTATCCATATTCTTCAGTAATTCATTGCACTGATTCCATTGCCAGAACCTATACAAACAATCCCGTTGAACCATCCCTATCCGGTTATCTCCCAATGAGAAAGCCCAGTCGATATAATTTTCCAATTCTGCTATCAGATGATTCAATAGATCGGTCGCTCTCTGCGTTTCTCCTATGGAAGCATAAGCGGTGGCTATATCATACGAACCACTCTCGAATACTTCGGGAACATTATATGCCGGAATAGCTTGCCTAGCATATTCCAATACTTTTCTGGCACGGATGTCGTCTCCTTGTTTCACCAGTTCTTTAGCCAATTGTGCAAAAAGCCTTCGATGAGAATAACAGATGCGCAGGGTTGTTTCGTCCAGATAAAGTCCGGGAGTATCCAATCCTCCGTATTTATATCTGTTCATCACATTCTCGTAGAGTTTCTCCGTATCTATGGCATATCCATTGCCTTCTTCTACGTCTCCCCATTCTTTATAGTTGAAAGGAGTAAACCGGAATGCTAACCCTTCCTGAACAAAGTAGTCATCAAACTTCAGTTTACTGGAGTTGCCTACCGAGATAGCCATGTACAGGGGACGTTCCCAGTTACAGTTAGCCAAGATCTCGAGCATGAGTAAGTCTACTTTAGTCAGCAGACGTATATCTTTTAGAGAAATAGACAGTTTATCCGGTATTGCATCTCTTAGTTCTTCCCCTTTTAAATGACGAATGGCTTCAGGCAACATCATTCCCGAGCGGAGTACTGCATCCTTATCGATATGGATATTTATTGTATCGGTAGGTATCACATGGAATTCCTGTTTCTCCGCAAACACCCAATATTTCAGGATATTCTTTATTTCATACGGATCATCTCCAAAACTATCACGGGCTTCTTCGGGATGTTTCTGATACAATGCTTCTATCTGTTTCTTCAATTCCGGACGAACAGCCACATATTCGTTCTTCCCTTCCTGGTATTGATTTTGATCCCAACTGATCGGTAGTCCGGGAGCATCGTATAGAGGACATTGTTGCTGATAAATGTACCAGTCGGTCTGCGCATAACTTAAATTGCAGATACGTACATCTCTGCGTACTTCTTCCGTATCCTGATTATACCACAAGGGGAACGTATCATTATCCCCGTTACAGAATATAATTGGATTTCCTTTGTCGGGAAGTGTCATCAGATAGTTAGCTCCAAAGTCACGACAGGTATACCGGTTGCTTCGATCGTGGTCATTCCATGTTTGACTTGCCATTTGTATGGGGACAAACAGGCAAAGCAGCATGAGTAAGTTGACCGGGAGGATTTTTGCCTGTTTTCTGCGAAACATGTCACAGCATCCGGCGGCTCCCATTCCAATCCAGATAGCGAACGCATAAAACGAACCTGCATACGCATAATCCCGTTCACGAGGTTGTCCGGGAGTCTGATTCAGATAGAGCACAATAGCCAATCCCGTCATGAAGAAAAGGAAAAATAAGACACTGAATTGCTGCTTGCCTTTTTTCCCGCGTGTCCATTGCCAATAGATACCGAGTAATCCTAATAATAATGGTAAGCCATAGAACACATTGTGACCTTTGTTCTCACGCAAAGATTCCGGCAAAAGTTTTTGATCCCCCAGCCGCAGATTATCGAGCCAGGAAATTCCTGTAATCCAGTTACCATGTTCCGGTTCACCGCTTCCTTGAATATCATTCTGTCGTCCGACAAAATTCCATAGAAAATAGCGCCAGTACATGTAGTTGAGTTGGTATGTGATAAAATAAGTCAGGTTCTCTTTTTGTGTGGGAGCCTCATTTGCACCTCCTCCGGACCATCCTTTGTAAGAAGCGGCCGAACGATCATTCCACATTCGTGGAAACAACATATTTTGAGTGTAGCACACGTCTTCTTTATAGCGGATAATTTTATACTTGCCTTCCTTCTTATCCGGCCGATAGATGGCAGTCCCTTTTTCGGTCTTTACCTTGTAATAGTCTCCTTCGGGCACATACTCCGGTTCGGATGCATAGGTTCTCCCATAAAGTAAAGGAGCACTTTCATACTGTTCGCGATTCAGGTAGCTTTTGAGCGTGAAAATATTATCCGGTGCATTCTCGTTGAGTGGCGTATTAGCATTGGCACGAATGAGTATGACCGCATAAGTGGTATATCCTATGGTGAGCATGAGTAAACACCACAAACCGGTATTCACAATGCGTTTTCTAAACCGATAAATGGCTCCTATCAGTAAAAACAGGACCAAACCCAGAAAGACGATCAATCCTGACTGGAAGGGTAATCCCATCACATTGACAAAGAATAATTCGAACCATCCTCCTACATCAGCCATTCCGGGTATATAAATAAAAAGAATCAATACAATAAGAATACCGGATAATGCAATGGCCCCAATAACTCCCTTGAGTGATAGAGTCTGATATTTTTGGTAATAGAACACTAATACAATGGCAGGAATACAAAGCAGATTAAGCAAATGCACTCCGATTGAAAGACCTATAATATAGGCTATCAGGATAATCCAGCGGTCACCGGACACAGAATCTGCTTCATCCTGCCAGCGAAGAATCATCCAAAATACCAAGGCTGTAAGGAAAGAAGAGAAAGCATATACCTCCCCCTCTACCGCACTAAACCAGAATGTATCACTGAAAGTATAAGCTAAAGCTCCCACAAAACCTGCTCCCAGAATGATAATAACATCCATGACAGATAATTTCCGTTCATCGCCCACAAGCAAGGCTCTCACTAATCGGGTAATGCTCCAGAAAAGAAACAAGATACAACCGGCACTCAATAGTGCATTTAAAAAGTTAACCATTCCCGATACTTGCGAAGCATCGGAAGCAAACTGGGTAAACAGGTTTCCGACAAGCATATAGAAAGGTGCTCCCGGTGGATGCCCTATCTGTAATTTTTCAGCACAAGAAATAAATTCGGGACAATCCCAAAAACTTGCGGTTGGTTCGATGGTCATTCCATACACAAACGCTGCTATCAGAAAGACCAGCCACCCACCGAAATCATTCCATCTTTTAAATAATAAGTTGCTCATTGTTCTGTACTTTTTTGTTTGCAAAGTTACAGGACATACTGCTAAAACAGGTATTTTTTACCGGACGGTTACGGACGGGAGTTAACGATAAGATATTGATAATCAACAATAACAAAGATGAAAGAATAGACGAAAACAGACAGAAGATAAATCAGGTACAAATAAAGCAATGGCATAGGATAGTAAATGGCATGAGAATGCCAAGGTGTCACATATAGATTCATTAGGATATTAGGAAAAACAAGTGTCACTCTTGCTTTTTACTATTTAATTTCGTATCTTTAGTGATTTCAATCTTTTTGAAGACAGATAATCATATTACAGAATGACAAATATCACCTTATAAAGTGACATTTGTCACCCTATAGGATGACCATCGTCCCGTTATAACGGGACAACTACCCGACTGCATAAAAGATGACTAATTTCTGTACTAAAAACCATTAATCTCTGCAACGAAAATCCTTAAATGTAGTAAGGAGATAATGAATCATTACCAGATAATAATTAATTGCTGTACTAAAATGAAGGAGCCCCCAATGATTTCACAATATCTTCCAGTGACTCTTTAGAATTTGCCAACATCAGTTTCTCCGTTTTTATTCTGGAGATTCTCCGGGTCAGCGTTTCTGTAGTCAGTTTCATTAAATCAGAAAAGCAAGCAGGTTGGACTCCCTCCCGCAGAAAAGCACATACCCTTAAATCCTCTTCCGTGAGCTTCGGACCTATTTCTTTTAATTTAGATACAAGTCCATAAACATTTTCCTGAAGTCGCAATAACTCTGTCCAGTCTTTCTCGGAGAAAGAAGGGATCTTAGAAGACAAAACATTCCGTTCTTTAAACTGTCGTACTTTTGAGATAACGGGAGAACTTTCATAGATATGTAGTTGAAGAGACTGATACTTCTCTTCAAGGTGGTTACATTGCAACATCAGCTTATCCGATTCAACATCTTTCTTCAGTATTTCTTCTTTGAAAAGATCCAGTTGGGAAAGTACGTGCCGGTTTTTCTTCCAGAGTAGTCCAAGCAATAAAGACATCACACCAAACATTCCTAAAGCAGAAGAAAGAATCACTGAGGAATCGTTTTTACCGTCATTCAACATCAACTGACTGGCGTATGCCTTTCTTTCCATTTCCAGTGCTTCATCAAAGTTACCGTATTTCTGATAATAAAGACTACATCGTTTGCAGATTTTTGCCAGATGATCGTATTCCTCGGTTTCTTTGGCAAGTTGGATTGCCTCCTTAAAGTGGATTTCTGCCTCCTCTTGCTGTTCCAGATCACTTTCTACACAGGCAAGATAATAATATGCTTTTGATTTTTGATATTCATTGCCATTCTTCTCATAATAAGATGCCGCCTGCCTGATCTGCTTATCAGAAGAATGAGGAATACTTTTGTCCTCGTTGAGTTGGGTACACAATAAATTATATTCTGCCAGTTGAGCTTCATTCATTTGACTTGTCTGAATAGTCTCAAGAATAATAGATGCCGTATCCGGGTCCTGCGCCATGAGCTGTGCGGCTTTGTCTAACCCTTGCTTCACACTCGTTCCTTCCGGATGGCATGCAGCCAATGAAAGGAGCATCATATACAATAAAATTCGAAGGTTATTCATAACTCTATTTCTGTCTTTACAAAGGATTGATTGGATTTGCAAATATAAAAAATAATCGGTATTTATCCTTCCCTAAGTCATACAAAAAGTATAGTGACGCTATCCGCTCCTTATAGCTACGCTATCCGGGTGTGATAGTGACACTATTTGGCAAGGATAGCGTCACTATGTTTTTTTGACAAATATCAAGCCATTGTGCACTGCTAATTAAGAAGATAAGCCGTATCTTTGTAGCAAACAAAAAAATTATATATCATGATTAAAAACATTGTATTTGATTTTGGAGGGGTGATTGTAGATATTGACCGCGACAAAGCTGTTCAGGCATTTATCAAACTGGGACTGGCAGATGCCGACACTCGTCTGGATAAATATCACCAGACCGGCATCTTTCAAGAACTGGAAGAAGGTAAGCTAAGTGCGGATGAGTTTCGGAAACAACTGGGGGATTTATGTGGCCGTCCATTGACGATGGAGGAAACTAAACAGGCATGGCTGGGCTTTTTCAATGAAGTGAATCTAAATAAACTCGATTATATATTGGAATTGAGAAAATCATATCATGTGTATATTTTAAGTAATACCAATCCTTTCGTTATGTCATGGGCATGCAGCCCTGATTTCTCGTTGAGGAAAAAGCCGTTGAATGATTACTGTGACAAACTATATCTGTCTTATCAGGTCGGTCATACAAAACCTGCACCGGAAATATTCGATTATATGGTGAACGATTGCAATATCATTCCTTCTGAAACTTTATTTGTGGATGACGGCGCCTCGAATATCCAAATCGGCAAAGAACTGGGATTTGAAACTTTCCAGCCGAAAAATGGTGAAGATTGGCGGGAGAAAATGACTGCTATTTTAGAGAAATAACCTTATTGGTTAAAACAAAACATTCGGTTATTCTCTTTATATTTGTCGGAAATACAAGTTATATGCAACCACAAGTTATACTTATAACCGGAGCATCTTCCGGATTTGGAAAGATTACCGCTCAAATGTTATCAGAACAAGGGCACATTGTTTATGGAACAAGTCGGAAACTTTCCGAAGACATGAATGAGGTGAAAATGCTGGTTGTCGATGTTACCAATTCACTTTCTATCCGCCAAGCTGTTGATAGGATTCTATCGGAACAGGGACGGATTGACGTACTGATTAATAATGCCGGGATGGGTATTGGCGGTGCATTAGAACTTGCTACGGAAGAGGAAGTAAACATACAGATGAATACCAATTTCTTTGGTGTAGTGAATATGTGCCGGGAGGTATTGCCTGTCATGCGTAAAAACCGAAAAGGGAAAATCATCAATATCAGCTCTATTGGTGGTGTAATGGGCATCCCTTATCAGGGATTTTATTCTGCTTCCAAATTTGCGGTGGAAGGATATAGCGAAGCATTGGCTTTAGAGGTTCATCCGTTCAATATAAAGGTTTGCGTGGTAGAACCGGGAGACTTCAACACCGGATTTACTGATAACCGGAATATTTCCGAACAGACAAGACTGGATGCCGATTATGGAGAAAGCTTCCGGAAATCATTGGAGATCATAGAAAAAGAGGAACGTAATGGATGCCATCCATGGAAGTTGGCTGCTGCAATCTGTAAAATAGTGGAGCGTACAAATCCTCCTTTCCGAACGAAAGTAGGTCCCTGGATACAGGTGTTGTTTGCAAAGAGTAAAAAGTGGTTGCCTGATGCGGTGATGCAGTATGCTCTGCGGATATTTTACGCAATTAAGTAAATGTGATATAATGCAAAAAGTCTTTCATAGCCATTAAAGCTAGAAAGACTTTTTTGATTTGAATATCTTCTATGTGTTCCGGATCAATTCTTCGGAACTAATTCTAAAAACATGGTAGTAGTCAGCAGCACAGCCAGTCCGACGCAAACGCTTATCAATAGCCAATTGATATATTTGGCTTTCGGCTTGGTGTCGGCATGCAGATTGTTCAGGAAATATTCTCTGAAGAAAAGATACAATCCGGGAATTGTGGCACTTGCCAACAGGAAATCTTCCGGAATCTGGAAGAAATAAGTTTTGGATAATCCGATCAATGACCAGTGGCAAAGGAACAATACCAGAAACATATTGACTTTTTGCGCAAACAGCAGTAATAATCCGATGGTAAACACAACTACCGAACAAGGCATTACCGGAGAAGTCATTTCCGGGAACGAGAGTCCGCGTGCCAGTGAAACCAGAGGATATATAAAAGGCATTGCCAACAGGACGTAAGACAATAGATCATATTTGTGGGTACGTTCGAAGGTCGTATATCCCGTGATTGCATCCCATACCCAAATGACAGCCATAACGCCCCAGAACATTGCCATCACCCCATTATAACTGCGCTCTTCACAATAGATATAATAGTAGACCACAGAAATCCATGTATAAAGACCTATCATATAGAACTTCATCGCCATTTTCACCCACGGGCGTGGTTTACCGATAAGCAATCCGGTCAATGCAATACCAATCAGGATAATAACTATCTGTAAAAGCCAGGTAGCTGAATTATAATATGCAATTGTTCTCCAAAAAATCTCCATAAAAGTAGTTTTTAATGTCTTGTTAATGAAAAGGCCCTATGTGGGAACAGGAACATCGGGAAAGTAGCTCCTACTGCCAACATGAAAATCACTGTACTTGCTATCAGAGTGTTAGAGAAGAACATTGACATGAACTTGTCCAGCTTATCCGGATCATTCACATTCTGCAGGCACATGATGAGTGAAAATACCATGTTGTAGGCAAACTTACCCGGAATCATGGGAAGCAATGCCGGAATGTAAAGTACTGTCATCGGGCAATATACTTTTTTCCCCAGCCACAAACTGCCGAAGCCGATAACTAATCCGGCAAACAAAGAACCTGTGGCAATATCCACACCTAAATAAGTCATTAAGCAAAAACGACAAGCGTGCCCCAATGCTGCCAGTATAGCAATCATCTTGAATGCACGCAAAGGAGGATCGGAAATCGCACCAAATCCTATACCTGCTACTGCTGCAAAAAATCCATCAGTAAGAATGTCAAGTGCTATCATATCAAATTAAACTGTTTTTTACCATTAATAATGTGAAGGAAAGTCCGATAGCGATGCTGACAATTAACAAAGAAGCTTCTGTCAGACGGGCAAATCCTGTTAACACGTATCCTTCTACTACATCAATCACGCCATTAATCAAAGGAACACCGGGCACAAGATAAAGTACGCTGGTTGCCATTGCGATCTCCGAGGTTGTATCGAAAATCAGCGCGGTGGAAGCACACAGGGAAGCAACAAAAGCCGAGACAATAAATACGACGTAATGGTTGATCTTCTTCATCTGCATTTGTTGTTTCAGGTAGAATCCTGTAATAGTAGCAGAAAATACAATTCCCATGGAAATTAAATTACCACCAAACAATTTACAGAAAGACGCATTGGCAAATCCTACTAATAATAAAACGAAAAGAGGGTGTATCCGCGGAGCAGAAATAATCTTTTTATATCTATCTTTCAATTCCTCCAATGACAAATGATGGTCTACTGCTTCCCAGCTCAAGGCACTTAACTCTGAATTATGCTCAAAACTGATCGGGTGTGCAGGAATGTCTATAACCTCATTACAAGCCTCGTTTGTGTCTTTGTCTATAATAGTCAGAATGATATTTCTATGAAATACGCTTAATTTTACATCTAACCCGAAAGCCTCTCCGATACGCTTTGTATTGCGTACTACTCGCGAGGTGTGTACTCCGGCTCCCATTAAATGGGCTGAATATTCTGCAATAAATTTACCTATGGATAATAAAGATTCGCCTGTCTTCATGAATATGATATTTTTTAATCGGGCGCAAAAGTACAAAAAAAATAGATACCTTTGCCGCGATTAAAAATAAAAAATGCATGAATAACCAATTTACGCATCCCAAAGAGAGAATACGTTTTGCCATATTGACTTTTTTCTTTGCTCAAGGACTTTGTATGGCAAGTTGGGCTAGCCGGATTCCTGATTTCAAAGATGTTTTTGCTGCAAATTATGCCTTTTATTGGGGATTGATCTTGTTTATGATTCCTGTAGGAAAATTTGTGGCGATACCTTTGGCGGGCTATCTTGTTTCGAAGTTGGGAAGCCGGAGTATGGTACAGGTCAGTATTCTGGGATATGCTTCTTCCTTGCTTTGCATCGGACTGGCTCATGAAGTCTATCTGCTGGGCTTTTTACTATTTTGCTTCGGTGTGTTTTGGAATTTGTGCGATATATCATTCAATACACAAGGGATTGAAGTGGAACGCCTGTATGGTAAAACCATTATGGCAACTTTTCATGGAGGATGGAGCTTAGGAGCATGTGCCGGGGCACTTATCGGTTTTGTGATGATTCTGGCAGGAGTCTCCCCTATCTGGCACTATACACTTATATTCATTGTCATCTTTATAATAGTGCTTTCCGGACGAAACTATTTGCAGGAGAGCGCACCGCAGCAAGTGGAGGTTTTTGAAACGAAGGAAAGAAGTATGGCCAAAGCCCCCAATGGCTTCCGGTTATTGTTTCAAAAACCGGAAATGTTGCTTTTGCAGCTAGGACTTGTCGGGCTGTTTGCACTGATTGTAGAAAGTGCGATGTTTGATTGGAGTGCCGTTTATTTCGAATCAGTAGTTCACGTACCTAAATCGTTGCAGATCGGTTTTCTTGTGTTCATGATTATGATGGCAACAGGGCGTTTTTTGACTAACTACGCTTATCAGCTTTGGGGAAAGAAGAAAGTCTTGCAACTGGCGGGTAGCTTTATTTGTATCGGCTTTTTTATCTCTGCCTTGTTAGGAGGTGTTTTTGAATCTATGGTTATGAAAGTCATCATCAATTCATTGGGTTTTATGCTGGTCGGTTTGGGAATATCTTGCATTGTACCTACTTTGTATAGCTTCGTAGGAGCCAAATCGAAAACACCGGTCAGCATTGCACTTACCATTCTGTCAAGTATCAGTTTTATAGGTTCGCTGATTGCTCCTCTCCTTATCGGTGCCATTTCACAAGCATTCGATATTCGTATTGCTTATATGATTATTGGCATATTGGGTGGATGCATTGTATTAATTGTCAGCTTCAGCAGCGCTTTCGATATTCAGGAATCCACAGGAAAGCCTGAACAGGATAAATAAAAAACACAGTCTTTCACAGTGTTTAAAATTAAACTTCCTGTGAAAGACTGCGTCAATCTTTTAATGCCTTAACTAACCTAACACTTTATCTAACTATCTAACCTATCTACAAAATACCCGAAAAATCTTTTATACTACTAATAATCCTATCTTTTAATTCGTTATTTTCAACTATTGAGAAGTCGCAGACTACATTTGCCGGAGCCAATAACACGGCTTTAGCTTCTTCTGCATCTGCCATCTCTTCCGGGTGCTCTCTGAAATAAGTTTCCCATTGGGAAGCTGATTGTGGAGTTACACCCAGCACATAGTTGATAAAATCATCATCCGTCAAAAAATCTTTTACCTTTGAGCACATATCGCATCCTTTTTAAGCGTTTACATAAATAGGACGACGTTATCCTGTATATGTACTCAACCAGTTTATCTTTTTACTAAAATTAACTTGCCAGAGTACGCAACTTTGTCAGTCCGCGATGCATCAAGTTGCGTACAGACTGATAATTCATATTCATAATCTCACAAATATCCTCGTATTTCTTTTCTTCTATATAATATAAGGTAAGCGCTTCACGCTGGCGGGGAGATAATTGATCCAGCAGACGTCTAACCAATGAAAATTCATTCTTGCGCTGTTCTTCTTCCATATAATCATCTTCTACATCTGTAGGAGTAGCCACGCTAACTTCCTCTACTGCCGTATCAGACATATACATACGTTTGCGAAGTTCATCACAAAGTTTATTCTTTAATGAGATGAATAAGTATGATCTCAAATTATCAATGATGCCTAATTCATCTTTCTTTGTATAGAGTTTCACGAAAATGTCATGAATACAATCTTTCAGCAACTCTTTATCAGTGGTCAACTTCAATCCGTAATTAAAAAGGACATTGATGTGCAAATTATACAGCTGTGAAAAAGCTGCCATGTTTCCCGCTTGAAAAGAAGCGAGTAAAGTTTCGGTTGAATGATTAGTCTGTTCCATCATAGCATTAATTCGATTGATTTGATGTTGCAAAACTAAGCAGTATCGACCGCAACCTTAGGTAAAATCTGGTTTGTGGATTGAAAAAACAAGTATCATGTTTTATAACACTCTTTTACTAGAATTTACCTATAAAAACCAAAAATCCCGCTGAAGACTCTTCAACGGGATTTTCTGTTTTATAGCTTATGGAACCAATAAATACCTTCTTTTTTATCAGGTACCTTTAGATTGTATAATCCATTTGTTTTCAATGATTTATTTATTGTTTCAATCTTTCCGGAAGCAGGGTGTATGTACTTTAATGCATACTTTCCGGACGATAATTGAACAGGAATTTCTGTTCCGGACTTGGAATAAATGATACTTCCAATATCAGATTTTACCATTTTCTTGTACTCATCCGTATTCGTTTTTTCCACTTCCATGGCTGCTGCATCCTTCAGGAATGCCTTATCTGTGCATGGAATTACAGGACATGAACCACCAGCCATGAATACAGCCCATCCCATAGCCGGATAATTCTGTGCGTAGAATGTCACTGCCTTCTGAGGAAATTTCTGTCGATACTCATAGACAGCTTTATATGCTTCATTGAAAGTGACCTTTCCTACTTTCATCTTACGCATGTGCTGACGCGGTGCCATATTCTTTCCACCTTCCGGTGCAAAGATCCCATCCGTCTTATAATGCCAGTAACGGATATCAATGATATCTACTATGGCAGCGCGTTTGGGGTCTGCAAGGATAGCATCCTGCACATCTTTCGTGGTACTTAATGCCACTTTGGCTTTCTTTCCGGTTTCAGTCTCCCATTCGGCTATCACATCCAACCAGAACTGTACGAAGTGCAACGGTCCTGTAAATTCAGCACTTGTCAACTGAATTACATTCGAATTGTCTGCGAAGTTATTCAGGCATTGACGTATATATTGCCTGTGCAATTCACGACGAACAGGATGGCTGACGTCATAGAACATATCCGCTACAAAGATTCGTTTGTCACCGGCAAATGGAGCAGGTTCAGGAAATCCGGTCTGATTGATGTTATTGCTGCTTCTCCATGGAGAATCTACCCAATGTGCACCGGCTTCCAGAATGTTGTGCTGGAAATAGTTCTCATGAAACAAAAGCAGTCCGTCTTTATTTCCTTTTTCCGCAAACTCTTTTAAACGACTCCAGTACCATGTATTGGGACGTTTCAAATCATATTTGCTCAATCCTTCCCACGCTGTTTCCTGACCGCTGCGTCCGAATGGCTGCTCATAGAAAGGTCCCCATACATCACCATCGCGACGGCGAATCCGTTCGTGGTCATCGCGACGGCGGTCATACCAAAGACCATAGTTCTGATCGAAAACAAGTATGTTTTTCTGTTTCATAAAATTGATAACAGAATCAATGCGGTCTGTCAATCCCAGTCCCTCGCGTCCCGGAACAAAGCGGGTAATGGCCGGACTTGCCTTTTTTAGATAATTGGTTTTGAGCTTTCCATTCCACCAAGGGGTGGTATGACTGTTTCCAACCAATAAAATACCATCCATTTGGATACGTCCGTTAGTTATAGTTACTTCCGGTTGAGTGTGTGATTGGATAGTAGAAGAATTTGCAGCTAATGAGGCTCCCCTCTTCTCTTTAATGTCATCAACTGATTTTACTCCGGCTGACTCCACCGAAGGAGCAAACTTATGATCGTCTATCCAATGTTCCAACGTTAACCGTGGATGATAAGCCTCTTTAGCCAGTTCCATAGCCACTTCAACTGTAGGGCTACTGGTTGCACTTGTATTTCTAGGCAAGATACGTGCACGTTCTGCACATTCTTTATTCAATCGTTCTTCCAATTGGGCATAAAAGATACTGCGAGGTTGTACGTGATTGTTGGATTGTTCCCATTCACCGTCACCGGAGAACTGCGCCCAACAGCCGTATGCACGGTTCATCGCATCCTTTGCCGGAGCATAACATTCGATTTCTGCTGCGGTACATTGCCAGAACAAGCTGTTTGCCGTATTCCAACCGGCTCCATTTTTATCTTGTCCCAAATTCTTAAAAGTCAGGTTATGACCGTCGATATTTACTACATCGAACAACAGTCCACATGCCCATGCATCGATAGAGCCGCTGAATCCTAAAGATTCGTATGAATCACATTGTACAAAAGCGTTGGGGCCGGCTGCACAATATCCGGCAGCAAAGTCATGAATACCTCGTTCCGAGTAACAACGTTGAAATAAAGTTTGTTGTCCCAGTGTGTGGAAAGTGCAACGACGCATTCCTCCGATTTCTGAAACAGGTTCTCTTGAGATACAGTCTTCGACAGTGATTTTGGAACCTGTACGCTGAACAATCACGGCACTTCCTGCAAAATGTTTGAAATTGAGTTGTCTTACCCAACAGTTTTCCGCATTCTCAATGGAAATACCTGTCCAGCAATGATCTTCATCTTTAGGATAACGCTTGTCGTAATCAGAGATCAGTGTCATATTCTCTACTCCACAATCGTAGATACGTCCGTTCCATTGATAAGTCAATAGAGAAGAAGCACCATATTTAGCATCCAGAGCTACGGTCAGCGGAGCATCCAATGTTATCCGGTTGCCATTTACTTCACTGACTGTTCTGTCCCAGGTCAGATCCATATCTCCTTCTTTCCATCCTAACGCACTGATACCTCCTCCAAAGATGTCACAACCCAAAGAGGCAATCCACTCCTTGCCGGAGGGACGGGCAACCATTACACGATCTCCTTTTTTCAAAGAAATGCCTGAAGCCACTTCCAATGTTCGTGTGTTTACCGGAACATAGTTGGAAAGTACCTGCAAAGTGTCTTGTACATTCAGGTCATCTATTCCTTCCATATAAATAAGGGCACCTCTGTCTACGCCTTTCTTCAGCAGTATTGTTTTTTCTTTATTCGTTCCCCGCAATACAATTCCGGAGGTGGAGATACGAATACTGCCGGACAGGGCAAATTCCCCCTGATCGAGCAAAACCGCTCCACGAAAACCGGAAGCATCAAGAGACAGCGAGGCTACATAATCAATGGCACGTTGAATACGTGCAGTGTTATCTCCTGCTTTCCAAGGGACAAACACAACATTGCGGACAGAAGGAATATCCTGTTCGGAGGATTTATATCCGCATGTAGAGAAATCGAGAATACGGTTTCCCCGATCATCATTCAGGTAAGTGATTTGGTCATTCTTAACCTGTAAAGCAAAGGTTTGCGCATAACTTTGCACAAACCCAATGCTCAATAATCCCAGAAGGATCGTTCTTACTTGTATATTCAGTCCAATCATCTTTAATCTTTTTTCATCTGCTTATAACAGACTTTTCCGTTTAGACAATGTATCGTAATTGTTCTTCAAATCTGTCCAGTCCACTTTCTTTTTAGTGTCTATACCATTGATATATTTTTCAATATTGGTATATCCGTCACCATTGCAGTCCATAGTTGCGTCGGTCGGGTCATTCGGATTCAGACCGTTAGCTATTTCCCAGGCATCCGGCATGCCGTCACCGTCCGAGTCTACTACTGCTTCTCCTTTATATTCGGGAAGTCCGCCTACCTGACGAATGTCTGTAATGATACCCTGCTTATAAGAATCAGCCGGTAACCGTCTTTTCACATAAGGAGAGACAAACTCCGGTGCATCTTTCACATAAATGGCTTTTCCTGTTTGCACAGTCTTTATAACACGGGCATCCACAGCGTCCCGTTTGGGGAAAGTAGCTCCTACATTATCCAATACAAAGTTATAAGCTTTTTTGGTATCCATCACAGTAACCGGAGGCATTTTGAAAGCTTCGTCCGATTTAATTAAGGGCAGGAACTTTGTGGCATCCACATCTTCTTTCAGTTGTACGCCTCCGTCCCAGTTATCTTTTGTGACCTTGGCATTGCCATGAATAATATTCCCGTTTACATAAGCTTTTCCGAATGAGAGAGGTCTGCTTTTGTTACGTCCCGCTTCCGGTTTGAGAATACGATAAGAGATCGGTTTACCTAGCGGAGTGATGGGGCCGGGTTTAAAATAATTGTTTATCATGTTGTAGAAGCTGTTGTGGTCACCTCCGTCTACAGAACGATTCCACCAGTTGAATACAACATTATTGACGAAGTTAAAATCACCGTCCATACCCACCGAACTGTTCCGGCTGATGTTGGAAGCAAAGAGATTCCGGCAGAACATACTGTTATGACCACCGATGGTTGCACCAAAAGCATGGTTGTATGTATCCAGTGCTTCAGAGAAAATAGAATTTTGAATGGTAATGTTTACTGTCGGAAGTTTCAGACCGTGTCCGTCTGCCCCTCTGTTATATACATGACGGTAGATAGACATATTTTCATCCAATCCCCAACTGGCGGAGCAATGGTCTACCATGATATTTCCTACTGCATTCCCTCCTACCGCATCATCGCGGAAAGCCACGTCCTGCGCACCGCGACGGAAGCGCATATGACGAATCACGACATCGTGTGTATCGATCAGGAAAGATTGTCCGGTGATACAGATACCATCTCCGGGAGCTGTTTGTCCGGCAATGGTTACATAAGGGGCGCGTACACTGATCGGGCTTTTCAGACGGATCACTCCCGAAACATTAAATACAATAATACGTGCACCTCCTGTTTCACAGGCTTCGCGGAATGTTCCGGGACCGGAGTCTTCCAGAGAAGTGACAACAATCACTTTTCCTCCACGTCCACCGGGAGTATACATACCTCCGCCTTCCGCACCGGGGAAGGCTGGGATATTGCTCTTTATCAAATCTTCGGGTTTGGAGGCCCATGGCTTATAAGGGCGTCCTTTCTTTGCTTCTTCTAAAACTGTCGGCAAAGCTTTTTCCCATGCCGCATCGGATTTCCGTTCGAACTCCGCTTCTTGTTTTGCTCCTCTTTCTTTTACCGAGTCCGGAATTACAGGATACTGGGCTGCCACAGGTAGTACACAGGCAACCAGCATCCACGCTGATAATACTTTCTTCATGTTATTCATTCTTTCGAATCTTAATAGGTTTCTAAAAGGACGATTAAGAAAGCATTTTGTAATCGGTTATCTCTCTCCTTTCCGCCATTCATTCATGTATTCGCGAGGGGTTTGATTATATTTCTTCCGGAAACACTTGCTGTAGTATCCCGAATCCTTGAATCCGACAGCAAAAGCAATCTCGGAAACACTTAAATCCGTGTTCTTAATCAGCTCGACTGATTTATTCAAGCGAATCTCTTTTACCAGATCTACAGGGGCCAGACCGGTAAGACTCTTTAGTTTCTTGAAGAATGCCGAACGACTCAATCCGATACCGGATGCTATGGTGTCAATATTAAAATCACTGTCGTCCATATTTTCTTCAATGACCTGATGTATCTTTTCTAGGAACTGTACGTCTTTCTTTACCAAATATTGTTCGTAGCTGTCTTCTTCGGTCGTTGTCTGGTTTTCCATTTGCTGGCGGATTCGTTCACGGAACAATTTCCGTTCGGCAAGCAGTTGGTCGATACGTGCCAACAGGTATTCCTTGCTGAAAGGTTTGGTGATATAGGCATTTGCTCCTAAAGTAATAGCTTTGGTCTTGGCGCCTTCATCATTTTTCGCGGTCAGGATAATAACAGGAATATGGCTGATCTGGAAATCTTTGCGGATAGATTGCAACATTTCAAGGCCGTCCATTTCAGGCATCATTTGATCGGTCACTACGATATCAGGATGATACAGGTGCACTTTCTTTAAACCTTCTACTCCGTTATTGGCAATATGGATATTGAACTTATCTTCCAACTGAAGTTTTATCAACTGGCAAAGGTCCTTATTATCCTCAACCAACAAAAGGGTCGGTAATGAAGCATCAATTTCCGGTTCTTCTTCTGTATCTTCTTCGGATATGGCATTGGCAACAGGTTCCTGTTCCACAGAAACGGGAACTGTTTCCGTACCTCCCACATAAAAGTCAACTTCCGACGGACGATAATGCTCCTTATCCATCAGGAGTTCCACAATAAACACTGCCCCCTGTCCTTCAGGACTTTCAGCACGAATCTGTCCGTGATGAAGATTAACGATTTCCCTTGAAAGTGCCAATCCGATACCTGTGCCCTGATAATAGGAGTTTTTCGCATTCTCTCCTTGTGAGAAGCGTTCAAAAATCTCGGTCAGTTTATTTTGTGGAATACCTACCCCGTTATCTTCCACCCGTACATAACAACATTTTCCGTCGTCTGTCAATCCGGTAGTTATATAAATGCTTCCACCGGAATGAGTGAATTTGAATGCATTGGATATGATATTACGGATCACAATGCTCAATTTCTCCTTGTCCGCCCATACCATAATCGGTTCATCCGGTAACTGGAAAGTGAAACTGATTTCATTTTCTTCGGAAAGCACGCGGAACTCTTTCTGGAAAGAGGCTATCATCTCATTAAAATCAATCAATGACACATGCAAACGCATTTTCCCGTTTTGAATCTTCCGGAAATCAAGTATCTGATTCACTAATTGCAGCATCTGATTGGTGTTCTTCTCCATCAAATCCACATATTGCAATCCTTTCGGAGACAGCTTTTCACGTTCCCTTAATTCTTGTATCGGACCTTTTATCAATGTCAAAGGAGTGCGCAATTCGTGGGATATATTGGTAAAGAACTTGATTTTCATCTCCGAAACTTTTTGTTCGATATAAATATCGTTCTTCATTTTAATCATGAAGAAAGCCAGACGCAAACTAAAATAGAGGGCTGCCAGACCCAAGATCACATAGATAAGAGTTGCCCACCAGCTTAACCACCAGGGGGGAAGAATGGTGACGGCCAGCGTGCAGTTGGAAACAAGTTCCGGATTGGCTTCATCCATTGTTTCTACACGGAATGTATAATCTCCGGGAGGCACATTGGTGTAGGAAGCGATGCGATTCTTCCCGTTATAATGCCACTCTTTTTCATAACCTTCAAGTATATAACGGTATGACACCCGGTTCTGATTATAGAAATTCAATGCCGCAAATTCAATCGTGAACATGGATTGATTATAGTTCAGCCGGATTGTTTTAGCGTATGTGATGGATTCTTTTAAGATCGGACATTCGCGGAAACTACGCAAATCGCGATTGGATACTTTAAAATCGACAATACGTGTGTCATAATTTGTATGCAGTGTTTCCAGTTTGTCAGGAGAGAATGTCAGGATTCCCTGACGAGTGCCAATCCACAAGTCTCCATTCAATGTTCGGAGTGCACTGCCCTCTTCCAACTCCACGTTCAGGAAACCGTCGTATTTGTCGTAATTGCGGAACTGCTCGGTAGCTTTGTTGAAGCAAGACAAACCTATTTCCGTTGTAAACCACAAGTTGCCGTTTTTATCTTCTACGATGGACTTGACTACATCGTTATTCATTCCTTCACGGATACCATAAGATTTGAAAATAGGTTCCCTCTTTTCCTTGTCATAACGAACCAGTTTATTCAAACCGCCTCCGAACACACTCACCCAGATTTGAGAATCAGTATCTTTGTAGAGTACATAAATATCGTTATCCGCTACATTCGAGTTTTCACTGACTTGACGGTACGTTTCAAACTGAATCTGTTCGGGCGTGGAAAAATGCCCGTCGAAAGACATCAAACCATCCATAGTTCCTACCCAGATACGTCCGTCTTCATCTTCCGTCATGGTACGTACCTCCATATAAAGGCCGTATGCAGGATATTGTTTCAGTCCATTGTATTTATGGATGAAGGTGATGGCTCCATTTTCTTCGGAAATCAAATTCAGTCCTCCACCTAATAGTCCTACCCAGATGCGTCCCCGGCTGTCCTGATAAGTAAAGTATACATCATTGTTACTGATAGAATTTGGATTCTTAGGATCATTGATATAACGGGTAAAACGCAATCCGTGAGGAGAATTCATATCCGGTTCAGCTTTGACAAGCCCATTTCCTTTGGTAGAAAACCAAAGATTACCGTCTTTGTCTTCCATAATATGATATACAGTTCCCAATAGATAGTTCTTATCCGAGAAGATCTGTTTCACTTGTCCGTTACGATCCAGACGGTACAACGCCTGCCAACGGGTTCCTACCCAGATATCGCCATTTTGTGCCTGGAAGAGGGCACGTATCCCCTGATTCCAGGAGTTTGATCTCTCGGGTATTAGCGGAGAAGGAGAAACTTCCGTCAACAGTTGGAATTGCTTTTTGGGGAAATTAAGTCTGTATACTCCGCTGCTTGTAGATGCTAACCAGAGGATTCCATCTTTGTCCAACAGAAGATGGAAAAAAAGCTGGTTGGGAAGATCATCCGAGAAAGGTTTTAATTGGTTAATACGGGTCATTTCCAGTTTTTCTCTGTCGAATAGAAGAATTTCTCCTCCCGGGGTCATGAAGAACATACCTTGTTCACCGGCATCCTGCATTTCAAAATTGCCGATGGCATTCTGATTGGGGAATGTAAATCGGTGGTGGCTTCTATTCAGAGGATCATAATAGGTCAATGCCTGATTACCCTCCTGAAACCATACCTTATCATATTTATCATAAAATATGATTCCGCCGTCCTTTTCGGGGATGGTGAATGGAAGTTTGGTCAATTGTTTGTAACCGATATTATACTCGTACGTTCCTTCGTTAGTAGTGATGTACATCAGACCGGACTCTGTTATCAGCAGATTAGAAATCGGGCGTTTGATTTCCGGTATCTCATAACGGTTGACAACTCCATTTTGAGGATCAATACTATAAATGTGTCCTTTCTTATCTCCCAACCATAAGAATTTAGAATTATAGGAGGCACAAGTAAACTGATCCGGATTGGCAGATACCTTTTTCTGTATAAAGTCAGCGGGCTTGTCTTTCAGAGCCGCCCCTTTCCGGAGGGACAAAATCTGATAATCCATACCAATCCAATTGATAAATTCTGCAGTTTCGCAGAATACGTTATGTTTCAGACGCATATCATACACATTCACGTTGGGACGCGAATCGTGCAACTGCTTCATCGTTATTTTACCTTCCTTGTCGGTATATGCACGCAAAAGACTTTTATCTTTTGTCAACAACAATACATCCCCGTCTTCGGTTGTCTGAATCTTAATAATCTGGATGTTCTCCGAATATTCTTTTACATCATCATAGACAGTATGGAAACTCTCGTGTCTTTTATCGAACAGGTAGAGTTTGCGGTCGATGGTCTTAATCCACAGAAAACCATTTTTATCTTCCACGATACGCTGAATCTTACGTGGTGGAATGTCGGTGGAATAAAAACCGTCATGATTATCATAGGAGCGGAACTTGCTTCCATCGAAACTACATAATCCATACCATGTGCCAAACCAGATAAACCCATCCTGTCCCTTTAAAGTGCAGTTGACGATATTATTGGGCAACCCGCGTTCGGCTGTGTAGTGTTCTACAATCATATTCGGATAGGCAAAAGCATAAATGCCTATCATGGATAGTAATAGTATTAGAATATTTCGTTTTCTCATTGGTGGCTATAATTGGAATTAAAACGTACCCCAAAGGTAATCTTTTTTTTGATATAAGCTTATCATCATCATTCGTTTATACCATAAAGTTAGGCACAGATTACACGGATCTCACAGTTTTTGGAAATATTAATGTATAAAGCAACCATGAAATCCGTGTAATCCGTGCCTAATTCTCTGTCCCAAATTCAGTTTGCTGGCGTTCCACCTCATCCAATACCCGTTGACGTTCTTCTTCTGTCAGTTGTATTTTTCCTTCTGATGATTCTTTAAAAGAATTTACTTCCGGAACGGACGATGCAGTTCTGCGTTCTTCGTAAGTGGATTCCTCATAACAGAAAGGCAGTTCTGCCGGAATGCTTTCCAGTTCTATTTCAGTCGCTGTTGGAGCTTGGGTTCCCTCAAACTGTACACGGGCTTTCACTTTCATCTTTCCGGCTTTCCGGGTGGAACGGATCAACACGGGAGCAGAACCAAATTCCACTGTACGGGGATTGGCGCCGATAGTAGCATCTCCGATGATTTCTCCTTCACCTTCTATGGTGAAAACAATGTTCTCTTTTGCCAGACGGCGTACATTTCCACTATCATCGGTTACTTCGGCAACAACAACGATAAAGTCGGAGCCGTCAGCTATCAGGTTCACTTTTTGAGTATCTACATAGAGGCGTAGTTTCGTGGAACGCCGGGAAGGCATTTTCTTTTGCGTGCATACTACTTTTCCGTTGATGATCCCTTCGGCCACCATATTTACTTTTTGCCAGTTTTTTTGAGTATAGCTATATCCGCGTGCTTCCCAAAAATCCCAGACATTTTCGAATACAACCGGTGCATTCGGCATATGTCCTTTGGCATGGACTACCGGTTTCGTCCAGGTTTTCGTTCCATCATAAATAGAAAGACGCACAGAATCACAGTTGGTAAATATAACCACGTCTTTATCGGAAAACTGAGACATTTCATGAGCAATGAATATCATCGGACCACATTCTGCCAATGGATGCTGAAGACCGGCAAGCGACTGGCTACGGAACATTTCGTATGCATATTTCTTCTGACGGAAAGCATCGTAGATGCCACCCCAGTAAGGGTCAGGATGATAACCGCGCTGATGATCGAACGGATGCCATTGCGCACCACCGATAAATAAACCGGTAGTACGATACATCTCGTCATAACTCTTTGCCAGTGAAAGTGCCTGTACCAATAACGGGCGTTCTCCCCAACTGCGGCTGGCACGGTTGTTATTATTGTGAGCATACCAATCATCCACATTCTCTCCAAATTCACGGGTGAAAATACATTGTTCCGGCCTGTCTTCTTTTTCGTCATCACCCGGCCAGCCATAAACAACATCGTAATGTTCTTTCACTCCTGCAGAATGAACATCGGCAGCGGTTACCGGACGTCCCGGATAAGGATATTCCTCTTTGGTGATTTCAAGAGCCTTTAATGCAAAATCAAGTGGATAGCGAGTCTCATTCAATATGGGTTCCCACATTAGTACGGAAGGATGGTTACGGTCGCGACGAATCATTTCACGGGTATTCTGATGAACCAACTCACCGAATTTCGGATCTTTGTTCCAGTACTGCCATCCCGGAGTAGCGACAATCACAAACAGACCGAGTTCATCACAAGCATCCATAAAGGCAGGATCTTGCGGATAATGCGCCACACGAATAATGGTGCATCCGGCATCACGCAGACGTTTGGCATCACGCCATTGCTGTGAGTTCGGTAAAGCATTGCCTACATAGGCAAAATCCTGATGGCGATTTGCTCCTACCAGTTGACCGAAAGGTTTTCCATTCAGCCAGAAACCGTCTTTTCCACGAAATTCTGCCAAGCGAATACCGACACGGGTAATGCCGCCATCCATAGATTTATTTCCTTTTTTAATACGGGATTGTACTCTATATAAATAAGGTGTATCCGGTGACCAGAGTTTTGGATTCTTCACTTCCATCTGTTGCTGGATGGATTTCTTCTCTCCCGGTTTTAAAGACAGCTTTCCGGAACAGTGTTTGATTACTTTTCCGTCAGCATCTGTCAAAGTCGTTTCTACAGTGACCGATTCAGTACGTACATCCTCATTCTGAATTTCCGTATTTACATATACTTGTGCACTCTTTTCACTGATCTTATCAAAATGCACGAATACGCCTCCACCGCCAACGGCTTGTGAATCAATGGCATCGGTGATAGCTACCGGAGATTTGGCAATCATCCATACATCACGATAGATGCCGCCATGATAGGCGAAGTCTAGTGTATATTGGCGTTTTCCGGGGGGATAGGATTTGTCATCACTGTTGTCTGTGAAAACAGCAAGCAGGCAGGAGTCTCCGGCTTGTACGCCATTGGCTGTCAAATCCAGAGTGAAAGGTAGATAACCTCCCAAATGTTCCTGGATGCGTTTGCCATTCAGATAAAGAATCTGTTTACCCATGGCTGCTTCAAAATGAAGAACAACCCGTTGGCCTTTTGTTTCGGCAGGGAGAACAAAATGTTTACGATACCAGGCTGGTCCCTGATAATTACGGCATCCACTTCCTTCGGCAGGCATTAATTCTACCGTATGGGGAGTGGAAACTACTTTCCAGGAACGGTCATCAAAGTTTACTGCTTCTGCTCCCCGGACATCGCCTTTGAAAAATAGCCATCCCGGATTGAAATTATAAACTTGTCGCCCACTACCGGGAAGCTGGATAAATCCGGCAACCGATGTTTCAGGACGGTAAGTTTCTGTCGCCTGTCCTTTTTCGATTCCTAAGAACAGTAACAGAAAAGATGATAAGATGATAAACGGTCTTTTATTCATAGTTCTTTATTTATATATTTCATTCGAGTTTTCACCACAGAGGACGCAGAGGACACAGAGTTTTTTTGTAATATATTGTTAGTTCTGTCATTCTGCTTGTCTAAGAATCTCCTCTCTATATGTACACAAAGGGAGTAAATTCTTAGACTATACGTTCCCTTAGACAGATAGATTTACTGTTTAAAAAGCCTCTGTGTCCTCTGCGTCCTCTGTGGTGAAAAAAATCTCATTTTCAATCATTATAATGATATCTTTCTTTCTACTTTCAGGTAGAACTTTCAAGTTTGTTACTTTCCCGTCTTTCAGAGTAGCTTCTACTGCTGTTTCACCAGGAGCATGCAGTTTGAAATGTACATTCCATTCTTTCGGCCATGCGGGGAAAAGAAGTATTTGTTCTCCGTTTGTTTGCAATAACATTTCCTGAAGTCCTATCATGCCGCTGCCTCCCCAATTATGGTCGGGTGTCCAGTCATAGCCCGGTCCCCAAAAGGCTGGGAAGCGGTGCGGTCCGTTGGAGAGTTTGGCAAGGGATAACCTTTTCGCTTCTTGGGTCACTCCCAGGCAAGCCGCCCAAATATTGTCCTGTTTCCATCCGATATGCGAACGGAATTTGATGGCATCCGAATCATAAAAATAGGTATTGCGTGCTATGTCCAGATTCTCCTTTCCTACTCCATAAATACGCCATGGAAATACCGGATAAAGTTGTGGCGTTTCGACATTGTTAATTCGTTCCCAACTTACAGCAGGCGAAATTGTTCGCTTCAAAACCGGAGCAAGAGTAGGATTCAACGTATCTTTTATTTCTATGTACCGCAATGGAATCGGAGGAATTGTCTTTAGCATCTCTTCTTTCTTTCCATAAGTTTCCAATACTGTTTTTAGAGCTGCGATGGTGCTGCTGGCATTATTGGTCATTTTATATGTCTCACAGGCAGAACCCGGAAAAAGAATCAGATGTCCGTTGCCATCCAGCGCCTTCCGTCCCCGACGGGAAGCAAGTTGCCGATAATGTTCGTCGAAGAATGTCAGTGAACTTTCAATCAAAGGCAAATAAGGGGTGATATCAGCATTCGCATAGTTCTTTGTTTCCAGTATCATCTGGCAGAATTCGAGAATCGTATCCCATTCATATTCCAGCCAGGCATTATATTCCAGCCCTTTGTCGAACCAGTCCGGCCGTTTGAAACCATACTCTGCGGGATTGGGCAGACCGAAATTTTCTATTTGTTCGCAGAAGCAAGCTCCGTCATGTTGCCAATATACACGACTCCTCCATTCAGCATTCTTCAACATACGGTTATAGAAATCAAACTGGGAAGGCATCATATCGAAGTCCCCGCTTTTCAGCATCGGCCAATAAACCAGGCGTTGATTCTGTGCTGTCATTGTACCACCTCCCCATTTCCGGTAGTCGGGAGTAAAGGATTGTTTTTCGTCGATGTAACAAGGATCAAAAGTGAACAGTCCGCCATTGAATTTAGTTGGTACGCTACCGTAGGCATTACAACCCAGCATGTAACGGAAAAGAGTGTAGTTTCTGGTTATTTCTTTTGCTTCTCCCTCCGCTTCAATGAAGCTGCGTTGCCAGAAAGCATTCCACCACGAACGGGTTTGCTTTTTATCCTGTATGAGAATCTTCGATGAGATTTTGCCTTGCGGGGCTATTCTTTGCAAAGCAGTTTGCAGTCCCTGCTCCCACTGTTCTATTGTTTCTGTTTGGGCTGTATGCAATACAATACAAAAATGTTCTTTTCTGGACGCTTTGGAAGAACGGAATTTCCAGGCGCGGTAGTCTGTTCCGGCATACACGCCATCCGTGGTGCCTATAAATTCAAGGTTTTCTCCGAACAGGGTTCCTCCGAAAGTTTGATTTTTCAAGGGATTCATCATTTCGGATTTTACCTCGTCCATTCCCTGTTGAGCCACAACAGCATCAAAAACAGTCTGTTCCGGATTGCGATGGTAGAACAGGAGTTGATTGGCAGAATGATTGGTTTTGCCTAAAGAAATAAAGTCAGCCGCTGTCACAGAACCTTTCGGAGGAGCCCATTTGTAAGAACATTGTTGTCCCTCTCCTTTCCTGACAGGTCGTTCCTGATAGCGCCAATTCTCATAAAAAACTTCAGTTTGTAACGCTTGTGTATTGGTTACCTCCACGTGTATAACCGGATGAAAAACATCTACCCAGAATTGTATCTGCGTGTTTCCTGCTGCAACTTCTACATATCCGTCCTTCAGTTTCAATTCTTGACGAAAATCTTTCGTATCTTTAAAAGGATTGGGTGACAGACGGAGACGTATGCGTCCTTGTTTTAGCAGACAGTTGTTTTCGTCGAATGTGCCGCTACGGCTCACATAGAACATAATGTCACCCTCTTCTACCCATATATTCATCCCGATATCTCCGCCACCACAGGGCATGGATTCTGAAGAATTGCGGCTAGGAGTATTCCAAATGACATTGGCATGTTGGCTCCATAGAGCCGACACGCCAACAAATATGAATAAGAGAACAAAAACTCTACGCAAATGATTCATAATTTATAATTTCATTAGCAGTTTACCAATCATCCGAACGAAAAGAACCTAAAGGCAATCCGTCACCATATACATCTCCCTCCACATAGTTTTCAAAACAATATCGAACAGCTACCGGGTGCGGCACTTTATCGCTTTTCACCAGCATCTTGCTACGTTCTATCCATGCTTTAGCCGGATAAAATACTTTATCTTCACCGGCTACCTGAAAGTTTTTCGACTCAAAACAGTTCTTGCCGCTAATCCACATATTTGCACGTTCAAAGCTAACGACTACTGTATCATTCTTTATTTCAATGCTTTTATAGTATGGACTTTCGCCATTCACGCCTTCCACTCCGTAAGTTTTAGTCAGGGCGAGAAGTGCCAAACGTTCTCCGGCAACTTGCTTTTTTGCCGGGTGGATTCCTTTTTCCATTCCTGCATCCAGTAATACGACCATGCCACTGTTGGGTACACGATGTTCTACTTTTGCCTGTGCCTCCCGAAGATAGGCGGAGTTTATCACTTCTTTACCTTTTTCTGTGATAATCCCATAATCATACGGAGCTATTTGGCAATAGTAAAAAGGAAAATCTCCCTGTTTCCATTCAGCGCGCCAGCCATTTATCAATGCAGTAAACATATCCGCATACGTGTGCGCCCGATTCCAATTATCTTCGCCCTGATACCAAATCACTCCTTTCATCGTCATGCCGATAAGGGGATGCAACATACCGTTGTACAGTACGGTCGGAGTACGGTTCTTTGATTTTATATCGGCTTCCGATTGAGGAATTTTTGCGTCAGGAAAAGCTTTCAACCAGTCAGCGGTCATCCATGCTTCGCACGCCGATCCACCCCAGGCTGCAACTACCAATCCTACCGGAACCTCTACTATTTCATTGATTAACCTCCCGAAATAATAAGCCGTAGCACTGAAATCACGAACGTTGGCCGGAGTTGCTTCTTTCCATGAACCGATAACATCGGTCTGCGGAGTCAATGTAGAAGTACGTTTTACGGTAAACAAGCGAATTTTCGGATTCTTGCTGTGAAGAATATCCATATTGGCATTCTCCACTGGCTGATTCTTGAATCCTTTCATTGGCATTTCCATGTTACTCTGTCCGGAACATAGCCACAATTCACCTATCAATATGTTATTCAGTGTTTTTTTACTTCCATCATCAAAGGTGACAGTGTAAGGACCTCCTGCTTTGGGAGTAGAAACCGAAAGTTTCCATGCCCCGTTCTTATCGGCAGCTGCCACGTATTGCTTTCCATTCCAGCTAGTAGTTATGGTCACTTTCTTGTTGGGAGTGGCAGTTCCCCAAAGATTTGCATTTGTCTGTTGCTGCATCACCATGCCATCAGAAAAAACAGCCGGCAGTTTTACTTCTGCGTGTGTTGACAGGCAGGCGGCCGCAAGCAGAAAGCTAGCCAACATTGTACCTGTTTTAATAATTGAACTTTTCATTATAAGTATATCTTTATCATTTAAGTACTACATTATGATGAATTAGGCACGGATTACGCGGATTACACGGTTTATAAGAATCGTATTACATAAAGTAACAGCGTAATCCGCGTAATCCGTGCCTAAAAAACTTTCACTCTATGGCAGAAAAACTCAAAGGGCCGAGTAATCCTGCCGGAAGTAGTTTATTTTCCTGTTTCCGGTATTTTGCATTGGTCCAAATGCCTTCAAATGGTGCTTTTCCTTCATCAGCTCCTTTCAAGGCATTCGCCCAAGTGTTCGTAACCTCTATTTCAAGTATATTGATTCCTTTTTTCAGAGCAGTTGTAATATCAGCACGATAAGGAGCTGTCCAAATGGTACCACAGTCTACGCTATTCACACGGACAGTTGCTAAATTACAAACCGTACCCAAATTCAGGTAAATCTGTTGGCCTTTTTTCAGTTTATTCTTCCAGCGGAAAGTCGTCTTATAAGTAGCTGTCCCCGAATAATAACGTATCTGTTCGTCCGGCTCTTTGCTCCAGTCGAAAAGTTCTTTCCGTGTGAGCGTTTTCTTGTTAGCTGCAAAAGTTATCATATATTCCTCTGCTTCCAGAGCTATATTTAAAGGCTCTTTGGCTACCTCCTTTTTCTCTTTCTGTAGTCTTGAGGAGTCCTCTCCATAACCTTCATGTGCTCCCTCCATAGGATATACGATGAATACGGACTCATAAGGAGCCAATGTGAGAGTAACTTCCGTCCGATTTCCATTGATACGGTAAGAAGGACGGCTGTTTATTTCACCCGTCACCGGATTCCAACATTCCGGTTTTCTATCGTTGATACGCATACTTGCGGTAAATGTGCGTGTTTCTTCTCTTTGATTGGCGATAAAGTAAAGTTCGCCAAGTTCACCACGACGATGTGTCCAGGCAATATCTTCCGGTACAATCATGTCACGTTCCAACCCATATACGGAGAAATCATCCGCTGTATAAGGCAAAGAAGGTATCAATACACCCGCTTCTTTTAATTCATTGATCTTCTTCTGCACTTCCGAAGATAATACAGGTTCGGGATTCATCGGACGTGCAAGAGGAATTACCAATGCTTTATAGCTGGCTCCACCCGGCAGTGTCATTCTGCCGTCTTCCACTTTGGCCAGACGTAGTAACGCATCTTTATTAAAACTATCATAAGCGTATCCGCGAAGTGGATTCACCCATTTTTCGGGATCAGCCATATTGGCTGAATGTGTGACACCTACCGGACGCACACGCAAAGGTTGTCCCTCATTCGCCAAACGAATGCGTTCGCTTTCCACACGTTCCGCACCGAAAATTCCCGGAAGGGACGGAACCAATCGTTCCGGCAATATCGAACGTCTTGGCATTTCTTCACCTGTAAATACTGCAATATCTGTCACCGGATGTCCATATTGCAATAATGCCTGACAACGGGTAGCATATTCGGAAAATGCTTTTGCACCTTTATCCCACCAAGTCTGATCGCGTTGGAAGAAAAGTCCGATACCATCCAATGTCATGCCGGGTTTGCAATCCAGCCAGGGATTATGTACATATACGTGATAGAAAAGACGATTGATTCCTAATGCGTAATTACGATCCAGCAAGGCTTTCAACATAGCAGGATATTCGTCCCACGTGCCGCGTACTTCGGTGAATCCTTCAGCCTGAATGATGTTCTTTCCGTAGATATGTGCCCCGCTAATAGCATCCAGCATATCATTCGGTTTATCATGGGTAGGGCTGTTCAGCCAAAATTCTCCCATAGGAAGATCTACCTTTTGGTAATGCAGCAGGCCATCGCTTACCATGGTCGGTGCTACACACTCCGCTGAAAACTGACAATCATATTCTTTGGCACAATCTGCCAATACCTGATAGAATACATCCACCACCAATTCGGCAATCGTTGTACGGACATCTCGCAGAATCTTTTCGCTTCGTTCTGCACTTTCCATAGGAATACCTGCCAATAGTGGTAAATAAGGCATCAGGTCATAACCACGACGTTTCTGAAATTCTGCAGCGAAATTTGGATTCCAGTTCTGGCTTCCACATTCCCAACTATCTACATGCATATATTTCAATACACGACGTGCTACTTCCGGATTCGTCTTTGCAAATGCTTGTGCAAACCAGTTATCAAATTGTTTTCGCACCGTTTTCGGATCGAACTTATCACATTCCAAGCCCTTTCCGCCACCGGCTGTTGCATTGGTATGTCCGGTAGCTGTATGTCCCATGCGGAGCAATTTCCATTTACCTTTAGGGAGAACAGCTGTGATTGTTTTTTCTTTAGAATGACTAGCCGGGGCATTCTTATATTGTTCCGTCAGATTAATAACCTGTGAAAGTGAATAGCAGTCCTCCTTTCCTATCTCCTCTTCTTTGGTAGATTCAGCAACACGCCATACCAGTCCGGTTTTTCCTTCCCACTGATTCAAACGGGCTTCCTGATGCAGGTGCAGTTGTTTGATCTTCAGATTAGGTTTCCATTTTGCGGCATCCATATCTTCACTTCCCGGTTCGCTCCCCTCGGGTGTCCAGTAGAAACGGAAATAACGGGCTGTAGTTGCAGGAATACTATGAGTAGAATTTTCATCTGTATTTTGCCATCCCTGACGGGCAGGGACTAGCTGTTTCACGAAACGATAATTTACGCCATCGTCACTTGCCATTACTTTCAAGCGATGTGCCTGATAATTATTGCCATTTAAAACGATTTCTATATTCCGGCAGGTAAAAGGCTGTTTATATTCATATTGAATATAGCATGGATACGAAGAACGGATAACGCCTGCCGCATCCATATTCACTGTTTGAGCAGATTTTACATTGTTCGCTGTTGCTAAGTTTACGCAAGTGATCTTTGCGGGCATTTCGTCTGCCGCATCCTCTACCGGCAAAGCAAATAGCGCAATATCTTCATAATAGTTTTCATAAGCTTCCGGCTGTGGCAGACGTAATGCATTGAGCTTTCCACCATCAATGATTGTATCGCTCCAAACAACTTTCTGCATTGATTCTTTCGGAGTAATCCAGGGACCTCCTGCCAATGCAAAACCATCACAAATATGCATTCCCAGTTTCAACCCTAAACGGTCGGCTTCCTCCATGCTGAAACGCACCATTTCCCACCATTCAGGAGTCAACTGCTGTGCCTTGCCGTTATATTGTGTACCTTCACTAACCCCTTTGATCGGCATCAGATAAGTACCTCCGAGTCCTGCATGTTTCATCGCTTCCAAATCGGCAGTTATTCCTTCTTTGGACACAGCACCATACATCCAGTACCAAAAGGTCCAAGGCTTCGCTTCGTCAGACGGATTCTGAAATTGGTCGTGAAGTGAGCGTGTTTGTTGTGCATCGACAGGACATACAGCTGTCCATGCCAATAAAGAGAATGCAAATATTTGTTGCTTCAGTCGGCTTTTCATTCCAATACTATATTTTTTCTATAATGAAGACGAAAAAAGGACTGTTTTGTACTCACTATTTGTAGTTGAGATTAGAAAAGATGTAGAAAATGAAAGATGTAGAAGAATGGTTGTTTGTTTTTACATATATCATTCAGCACATCAACCATCAATATTGAAAGATCAGAATATTACTACCAGTTTTGTCTCTGGATTTTAGGGAATCATCCGTTTCTTTAAAAGAAACATGTTGTTCCTCGGTGAGAAACGGGTCGTTCCTTTTAAAGGAACGAAATAGGGCTTCGTGTGCCCCTTAGGGCATATGGAGCCTTTGTTGTACGTTTTCTATTTTTTATGGGGGTTAC